>JAFURN010000155.1 GCA_017480865.1 Ruminococcus sp.
AATTGGTCGCTTCGCTCCCTCTTTTGCTACGTTTCAAATTCCGCATATGATCTTTTCTTCATACTGTAACAAGATATCCTGGATGTGCTTGCTTGAAATTGTACCTCTTTTACGATGCGGAATTTGGTTTGCTCATTTGATCCAAAAGCACGTAATTTTAGTCCAGGTGTTTCGCTCTCTGCGGAGAGCGACCAGCTTACGCAGCTGGACCGCGCGAGCTGGAGCCAGCTCGACCGCCTTTCTGCCTTCGGCAGTTCGTGCGATAAACTACAATTCATATTCCCGGATTTTGAAACAGAACCGAGTAAATACAGTTCCCGCAGAGAGTGCGTTTTTTGTTATTGACAAGAATTCACCACTTTAGTATAATAAAGGTAATGAATCACGATTCCGAAAGGAGCATCCCTATGAAAAAAAAGATAACCGCACTCCTGCTCAGTGCATGTACCGCGCTGACCGCGTTTTCAGGATGTGCCGAAGAAAGCGTCCCCTCTGACCCTAAGGATATGACATCCCAGCAGGTGGTAGAGGATATGCGCATCGGCTGGAACCTGGGCGATACCCTGGATGTCTGCGCTGCGGACCGTGACGGCGACGGACGCATCAATGAAGCACCTGCGGAAGGCGAAGAGGTAGACGAAACCCTCTGGGGCAATCCGGAAGCAACACAGGAACTGTTTACTGCGCTCAGAGAGGACGGCGTCAATGCCGTGCGGATCCCTGTTACCTGGCGTGACCATGTTTCCGATGACGGCAGCTGGACCATCAGCGAAAGCTGGATGGAGCGTGTCCATGAGGTCGTAGACTATGCCCTGTCGGAGGATATGTATGTCATCATCAACCTCCATCACGACGGCGGCGGCGATCCCCAGTTCGGTGCATGGATCCGTACCGATTACGATGGATTTTTCCAGGTGCAGGAACGCTTCATCGCCATGTGGGAGCAGATCTCCGAAAGCTTCAAGGACTATGACCACCGCCTGATTTTTGAATCAATGAATGAGGTCGGATTTGACCGTACCTCCGAAGAGCTTGCCTATACTATGCTGAATGTGCTGAACCAGGACTTTGTGGATACCGTGCGCGAAAGCGGCGGCAACAATGCAACCCGTCACCTGCTCATTGCCGGATACTGGACAGACATCGAGGCAACCTGCAGCGACCGCTACGAAATGCCCGAGGACAGTGCCGGACGCTGCATCCTGTCCGTGCACTATTATACCCCCTATGAATTCTGTATTGCACAGCAGCACTCCATCTGGGGCGGTCAGACGGATATCCGCAAAATGGAAGGACTTTTCGGCAAGATGAAGGAGCATTATGTGGACAAGGGCGTTCCGGTGATCGTGGGCGAATACGGCGTAACTCCCGACCGGGAAGCCGCAAGCCGTATCTTCTTCTATGAAATGGTTGCGAAAACCTGCCGGGATTACGGCATGGCTGCCTTCCTCTGGGATAACGGCTCAGAATTCGACCGCAGCACCTACGAATGGAAGACAGAAGGCGTTATCGAGGCTTTGCAGAGAGCCACCGGAGATGAGGACTATACGCCCGCCAAGCAGCAGTAAAGGAGCAATTTATCCATGCAGATCCTACATACAACACCAAAAGCAGACGGCTTCCGGATGCCGGCGGAATTTGCACCCCATCAGGGATGTATCATGATATGGCCCGAGCGCACGGACTCCTGGCAGAACGGTGCTTATGCCGCACGGAAAGCCTTTGTAAAGATCGCAGAGGTTATATCCCGAAGCGAAAAGCTTACCATGCTGGTGAGCAGCAAGCAGTACGAAACCGCAAGAGCCATGCTTCCTCCGGAGGTGCGCCTTGTGGAATGTACCACCGATGATGCCTGGGCAAGAGATATTGCCCCCACCTTTGTACGGAATGCAGCAGGCATTGTAAGAGGCATCGACTGGGGCTTCAATGCATGGGGCGGACTCCACGACGGACTCTATTTCCCGTGGGATAACGACAACCATGCAGCAAGAAAGATCTGTGACCTGCTGGATACAGATACCTATGACTGCCGGGATTTCATCCTGGAGGGAGGAAGCATTCACAGCGACGGTGAAGGCACCATTCTCACAACAGAAAGCTGTCTCCTCAGCAAGGGACGCAATCCTCACATGACCAAAGCGGAAATCGAGGAAAAACTCTGCGCCTGTCTGGGTGCGGAAAAGGTCATCTGGCTGCCCTTTGGGATCTATAACGATGAAACCAACGAGCATGTCGATAACATCTGTGCCTTTACTGCCCCTGGTGAGGTCGTCCTTGCCTGGACGGATGATAAAACCGACCCCCAGTATCCCATGTCAAAGGCATGCCTGGAGGTGCTGGAAAATACAACGGATGCAAAAGGCAGAAAGCTGAAGGTCCGTCTTCTGCCCATACCGGAAACGCCGGTGTGCATGACAGCAGCAGAATGCGAAGGACTGGACCTCTGGGACGGCGAGCCCACCCGGACCCCCGGCGAGCGTCTTGCTGCATCCTATGTGAATTTCTACATTGCAAACGGTGCCGTTCTGGTCCCCCAGTTCGGTGACCCTATGGATAAAATCGCCCTGCAAACGCTGGAACAGTGCTTCCCGGAAAGAGAGATCGCCGGTATTCCGGCAAGAGATATCCTCATCGGAGGCGGAAATATCCACTGCATCACCCAACAGATCGTACGATAAAGGAGAGGATCCCTATGAGAAACACAATTGTTGCCGCAGTGCAGATGTCATGCTCTGCGGAGCCGGGTGAAAACATCCAGACAGCAGAACGCCTTGTGCGTCAGGCCGCTGCAGACGGTGCCAATATCATCCTGCTGCCGGAGCTGTTTGAACGCCAGTACTTCTGCCAGGAGCGTCAGTACGGCTACTACAAATTCGCTTCTGCTGTCCATGAAAATATGGCAGTGGAGCATTTTCAGAAGCTGGCACAAAGTCTGGGGGTCGTTCTTCCCATCAGCTTTTACGAGCGAAGCGGAAACAACACCTTCAACAGCGTTGCCATGATCGATGCAGACGGCTCCATCATGGGCGTTTACCGGAAGACCCACATTCCGGATGACCATTTCTATCAGGAGAAATTCTATTTCACACCGGGCGATACGGGCTTTCAGGTATGGAACACACGCTTCGGCTGTATCGGTGTGGGCATCTGCTGGGACCAGTGGTTCCCGGAGGCGGCACGCGCCATGGCACTTATGGGCGCAGAGATCCTGCTGTATCCGACTGCCATTGGCTCTGAGCCGGTCCTGGAGGTGGACAGCATGCCCCACTGGCAGCGCTGTATGCAGGGACATGCTGCTGCAAATCTGATGCCGGTCGTAGCAGCCAACCGCATCGGTACAGAGGGCGTATTTCCCTGCAAGGAGAACCAGTATCAGGAATCCAGTCTGACCTTTTACGGCTCTTCCTTCATTGCCGATCAGACAGGAAGGATCACACAGTCTGCATCCCGGGATTATTCTGAGGTCGTGATCGATTCCTTTGATCTGGATGAGCTTCGTGAGGAAAGACTGAACTGGGGCATATTCCGTGACCGCCGCCCGGAGATGTACGGTGCCATCAGCAGCAGGATACCGATTGAATTATAAGGTTCTGTTCCGATTGTTGGGGTAAAGTGTAATTTATATGTGGCGGGCGAGCAATGCTCGCCCCTACATTCTCACGTAATATAGAACAATTTGTAGGGGCGACCATTGGTCGCCCGCATCAATACGAATTACCCCAAGATTCAGAATAGAACCAATTATAAAAGCTTTCCGTCGCAGTACCCCAAGGATAATTTCTCCATCCGAGAGAAGCTTCTTTGTACAAACTCCACAAACTCCAAGCGCACTCGTCATATGCGGTGCGCTTTTTTGCTGAAAAAATGCGAAAAAAGTCTGAACTTGACGGAATCTTCCTTGACAAGAAGGAAAAAAGTGATATAATAAAATACGGTGACAAATCGGTGACAAATCCACCATACAGAGAAAGATTTTGATTACAAAACGGAACAAAAAGAAAGGTTGTGAATGTGGTGCATCACATTACACGCAGCTGTGCAGCTATACTGAGCTGTACCATGCTGACAGGAATTCTCTCTGCAACAGCATTTGCCGAGAAACAGGTAACCTATCTGCAAATGAGCGAGAGCAGCTACACAGAATTATACACCATTGCAGAAAGTGCGGTCACAGAGGCGGGCTGGTACACGGCTGACGGCGGTGAGACTTTCTCCTATTATTATGCAGACGGCAGCTTTGCAGCCGGTGAGGCTGCGCTTCCGGACGGACACACATATCTGTTCACAGCAGAGGGTACACTGAAAACAGGATGGCAGCTTGTAAACGGCAGCCGTTATTACTACAGCCCCCTGAACGGTCAGATCCAGCTGGGATGGGTATCCTATATGAACAAGACCTATTACGTAGACGCAGAAGCCGGCAAGGTGACCGGCACCGCAGTCATTGATGGTGCGGAATGCGTTTTTGATCAGTTCGGCACACTGGTTTCCCGCACGGAATCCGCAGCAGGCATTTCCTATGATGTACCCTATTATGCCCAGGCAGATGCGCGCTGGGGCGGCGTATACATCGGAGATAAGACCATCGCAAGAGTGGGATGCCTGACAAGCTGCATGGCAATGCTGCATTCCTATTATACAGGTACAGAGATCACACCGGATGTCATGTGCAAGGAATATCTGACCTACAGCAACAATTCTCTGCTCTGGGCGCAGGTTTACGCATTGGGCTATGAGGTGCAGGAGGTTGCAGGAAACAGCAATTCCCAGAATCTCCGGCTTCTGTTTGAGGAACTCCGGACGGGACCGGTCATTGTAGGGGCTACCAATGTATACGGCGGCATGCATTATGTACTGGTAACGGGCTGCAAAAAGGCAGATGCATCCGATCTTACCGCAGCAGATTTCACCATCCATGATCCGGGCTTTGAGGACAAATCCACGCTGGATGCGCATTTTGCAGATTACAGCAGCTGGTATCAGTTTTATTGTAAATAATCAAAGGGGCTGAAAAGCCCCTTTAACTTTATTGGTTCTATTCAAATTGCTGGAAAGCGAAAATAGATTTCCTTCAGATTGTACGTTCCACAGCGGGTGACCAATGGTCGCCCCTACAGGATCACGCAATTCAGCACATTTGTAGGGGCGAGCATCGCTCGCCCGCATACATGCCGCCTGATCCTGCAATTTATACCTCCAATTTTTGAAATAGAACCTCTTTATCAAAAAAGGAGAATTCATCATGATTGAAAAGGCAATGACCATCGCATATCGTGTAGAGGACAAGCTCTACCTGAATCTGACAAACCGCTGTCCCTGTGCATGCACCTTCTGCATCCGGAACAACGGCTCCGGCGCATACGGCTCAGATCCGCTGTGGCTGGAGCATGAACCGACCTTTGAAGAGGTAAAGGCTGCCATTGACAAGGCAGACCCCAGCCAGTATACAGAGGTTGTATTCTGCGGCTACGGTGAGCCGACTGAGGCGATCGGTCTGCTTTGCGGGACTGCGGACTATCTGCGCAGCATGTATCCGGGCATTCCCACAAGACTCAATACAAACGGTCTTGCGGACCTGATCCATGGAAGAGAGACAGCACATCTGCTGAAGGGACGCATCAACACTGTATCCGTGAGCCTGAATGCCGGCACCAAGGAAGAATATCTTCGTGTCACACGTCCGAGATTCGGAGAGGAGGCATTTGCAGCGATGCAGCGTTATGCCGTACAGTGCAAGGACTATACTGACAAGGTAATGTTTACGGTAGTAGACATTCTTCCGCCGGAGGAAATGGCAGCATCCAGGGCACTGGCAAAGAAGCTGGGGGTAGGGCTTCGCATACGGGAGTATATTGAAGAATAGGCGACGCGTATCATTGACAGAAGCATTTCTGCCTTCGGCGTTCGTCCGATAAACAACCCCGGCTCTTCAAACAGACGCAGAAGGGCTGCTGCAACACATGCGGTTGCAGCAGCCCTTTCTCTATTTTCTTCTCACCAATACAAGCGCCGCATCCTGAAGGCGGACAGCAATCACAGCACTGCGGATCTCAAAAGCCCCAAGGCTGTTTTTCTTTTTTCTCAGACAGCGCACCGCTGTCCCGGGAACAAGTCCTGCCGCCATCAGCCGGGCGCGGAGCTCGCCGGTCAGATGCAAGGAGGATACGACCCCTTCCTCTCCGCATCCAAGGGAGGACAGAGGCACCGCAGGAACATACATCAGGAACCACTCCTTTTTTTCATCCTATGCAGTATGCCCTCCCCGCGTTCCATCTATATCAAGACCCCTTATCCCTCTGAAAATGCATCCTCATATACGGTAAAGATACTCTTCAGCCCCGATGCATCTCCCTTTACAGTCAGCGCAGAGATCCTGCCCGGCGCAAATACACCCTCTGCCCCTGCATAATCGTTCAGGTCCAGATGTACATAGCCGCCGTATGTCACAGACCATGCCCGCCAGCCCTGAGCAGCAAGCGCAAAGGTCAGATTCATGGACTGCTCCGGATCATAGAGATACTGCCGGTCAAAGGGCATCTGCTTGTGACGGACGATATGCATCGCCGCTGCATCCGGATTTTCCAGCTGGTAGGTATCATAATTCCCCTCAATATCCTGCATATGCAGATGACTGAGCAGCCGGCTGCCTGTTGTACGAAAACCGGCGGACAGGATCTCACCCGAAGAAAAGATGCGTGTTTCCGGATTCTTATGCGCACTCAGACGGATCTGATTCGTACTGTAAATATACGGATAACTCCCATACAGCTTGTATCCCAGATTCACAACACTGTCCCACATGGAACGGTGCGGTTTCACATAAATATAATTGCTCGCATCACTGTTTGCTTCCCACTGCACCTGTACCGGAAAGGTGTAATACTCGGTCATAAGCTTGTCCAGCGACATTGCTGTATGAATACCGGGGGTCATTTCGTTATTCAGCAGCAGTGCGGTAAATCCCCGGGAGCGTACAGTAACAACAGCGGCACCGTTTTCCCGGCGGTATTCCGCCTGATCAATGATGCCGTCATGAAGGGGATAGCCCTCTACCGTAATGCGTACACGGTTGATGACAGAACCGATGTGCAGCTGGTCGTCTTCTGCATACTGCACCGTTACATCCAGCTCCGTGCAGGGCGTGTACTTTTCCTTGCGGAATACGAACCGCAGAGGCGCCCGCAGATAAACCATATGTCCATCCGTATCGTAAAGGTACACAAGCACATTCCGCATCATACAGAAGCCGTCACCTCCTCCGGCGGTGTCTGCGCCAGAAGCTCCAGCCGGCAGGTGAGTGCCGGCTCGCAGCCCTGCTCGGAGGCTGTATACTTCATAATACGGCAATCCGCAAAATGCATGGTGCGCAGATCCAGAGAAAAGGACGTATTCTCACGCAGATAGGAGTCCAGCAGCAGGATCAGACTGCCCGGCTCTGTATCCGTCACCCACATTCCCTCCAGCACAAGTCTTCTTGCACGCTGGGAGCAGTTGGTAATAACGGTTTCTCCGTCCGCAGCTGCCTGCTCCGTGAAGATCCGCTGCCCGGTCAGCTGATAGCTCTGCACATAAAAGGTCATATCCCCGAGGGTTACCGGAAAGCTTCTGGCAGGGGGACAGAACAAGCTGCTCTCATACATCCGCATCCTCCTCCCAGACAACCGTATATACACCCCGGAGACGGAACTGCACCTCAGCTGTATGCATGTTCAGCAGCCGGCTGTCCGTCATCTCACCGCTGCCAAAGCCGCAGATGCTGCATCCGGAATGAATCATCACCGGCAGCACATATGCCGCCAGGATCCGCTGCATTTCCCGGACATCCTGCCGCAGCGGTGCAGCTGCCGTTACCGTTACCACTGCCGTCACCGGATACCGCATCCGCCCTGCACCCTCCGCCGACGGCGTATCTGCTGCGATGCTTTTCACATCCAGCAGCAGAAAAGGCCGGTCTCCCGCCGGAACCGGTGCTCTGCTGTGGGCATAGCGCACCTCAAACGGACACTCAGCCTGCAGTCTCGCCTTCATCTCCTGAAGAATCGCCTTCAGCATCCGGCTTCACCTCTCTTTTTTCCTTTCTTCCCGGAGAGATCCCCATCATCACAAACGCTTCATCCCGCAGATACGGACTGCACAGACTCCGCACAAATGAAAGCACTGTCTCCGTGCGTTCCATGGCAGAATGCATATCCTGTACGCCTTCCACCGTACCTGCCTCTGTACAGGCAATGCTGCCTCTGGCACAGCGGGTCAGCGCATACAGCCGCATTGCCGATACCGCAGTGAAGCTGTTTACAATAGACGGATAATTCTCCTTATATTCCGGACGAAGCAGACGCTCCGTCTCCGCAGCAGCAGCCTCTATATAGGGAAGATACGGCGTAATGTCATCCTTTTCCATGATCAGCAGGAATTGCAGCTTTGCTTCTTCTGTAATCATCACCGCACCTCCTTAGCGGGTACAGAATACGGAGAGCGACTGGCTGTCGGCACAGCCCTCCTCCAGAGGCTTCAGCTGCGTAACCGCCTGCTTTTCCTGCTGCTCCCGCAGTTCATCACGAAGCACCAGCAGCTCCTCCAGATCAAGACGGTTCGCCGCATGGACAAACGCCTTGCCCACTGCATTTCCGCTGCAATACTGCAGCTGCATAACCTCACGGCGCACATCCTGTTCGATCTGAGCGATCAGACGCTGACAATGCAGCAGCTTCTGCTCCAGCTCCTGCACCTGCGCCGATGCCTTTTCCTCACCGTAGTGCTTTGTCACACCAGCGTTTCTCTGGGCAGGCACTGCCACAAAGCTCCACTCATAGGCATCAGTGATCTGTCCCAGCACAACGTGACATTTCTGTCCGCCGTACTCCTGCCCGGTCATATGGGTGCAGGGGGCGATCCTTCTGTCCTTGCCGCAGATGCTGCATGTATGCGAGCCGGCACTGCACGAAATGCTGACCTCCTTTTTGATGCCGCCGTCGATCTCCCGGATGAGGTCCGCATTCTTCTCCGTGCGCACCATATAGGCATATGCACAAAGAGATGTGTACGCTTCCCCGGCAGAGGTCTTCTGCTCCGGCTCTGTAACAAGTTCCGTCTGGAAAATCCGTGCTGTCTGCTTTTCCCCGGAAGGGTTATGGTCAAATACACCGGTCTTGCCGGCAAACAGATCCTTGAGGGTTTCAAGGGCATCCAGAGAGAAGCGTTCGCCGTCTCTGTCAATTTCATTGTCGCACAGCCGTACCTTGAATACATACACCTCCTCCGCCGTCATAGGACGGCGGGTAAAGGTGTTAAGCTGTGCAAGCATTTCCGGAGTCAAATCCATCCTGCCGCACCTCCTTCTTACTGCGTCAGTACATGTACCGCTTCCGCTGTAATGGTACGGAAGCCTGTCTGTACCGATACGGTAATGGTGTTCAGCTGGCTGTCGATCAGCTTATCCGTCTCCATGATGAGATCTGTGCCGGTCACCATTTCCAGTGCAAAGTCCTTATCGATACCGATCACGGTATTGTCATCCAGCTGGGCAGTTTTCAGCAGACGTGCGCCAAAGGGCAGCATCGCCTCGCCCGGATTTTCTGAGGATGCCTCCAGCATCTGGTCCATTGTGAGGATCTCTGCCAGCACTGCCGGCGATGCCATAACAGTTGTCAGACTGAAATTCTTAAACTGACCGCACAGTGCTGCCAGATCGCTGTAGGCAAGGGCAGTACCGGCAGCAGCAGTGGTAGAGCCGGCACCCTCCTTCAGAACGGTTACTGCCGCCTTGACAATGGCATTGCCCAGCTTCACGCCTACACTGCGCAGCATGACAGCCAGCACATCCAGTCTCTGTCTGCGTACTGCCTCATAAGAAATGTGAATGCTGCGCGCATACTTCTTGAGGACAAGGGGTGCGTCCTGCTCGGAAATTTCAGTCACCGGCAGCTCTGCACCCTGTCCGGAGGCAGTATCGTAGGATACAGAATCGTTCATCAGACAGCCCAGATACTGGCTGGATGCACATTCCGTGCGGACTGCAGAGATGTCAGACAGAATGGAACTGTCAATTCCCTGACGGATGGCTCTGCGGATGAATTCCGGAAACAGGACCGCACTCTCCGTAGAGGTGAAAAACTTCTCCACACGATCGCAGTTCGGACCGCTGATGCGGATGTCAAAACGCTTGAGCTGTCTCTCATAGGCATCCAGCTTGCCAAGCGGTGTGTCCGCATACTGGCTGCTGGGGTCCAGTGCCTCCAGTGCCTGAGAAAAGCTCTTATCGGACAGATGATACAAACCCTTTTCCAAACGAACATTCTGATACATATGCATTCTCCTTTCCAATCAAAACAATGTGACGGTTTCTGAAGCAGCCGCTGTACATGCAGACTCCCCGAGACGTGCTTCCAGTTCCTGCGCCTGTGCATTCCAGAGTCTTGCCTGTGCCAGTGCTGTTTCATCCTGTAGGTTGATATGACTCCACTCCACCGATACAGATGCATCGGAGCCGCTGAGTCTGAGAAATGTCTCTGCAATCCGGCAGAGGACAGGCTCCAGCAGTCTGCGGTAATATTCCAGCTCCGAGGTCAGAATATCCGCCTGCTGGCTGCTCATACGTTCTGTGGAGCTCCAGTTCAGCCCCAGCAAAAAGGGCGGAATGGAAAGCTTTGCGATCATCTGCTCGAGCAGCTGTCTGACCGGAATCTCCGTACTCATCAGCTGATTCTCCGCACCGATGACCTTGATCTCCACATCGCCGGCGCAGACAAAGTCTCTCACCTCACCGCAGGCAGATGCTGCCATACCGGCACTCCACTCCGCAGCGATGGCTCTGGCACGTTCCCCTGCATACGCCCGGTCAGACGGGTCATTGGAGGGATGATACACCACCGCATACCGCACATTGCCGCAGCGGTCAAAGTTCTGCCCGATGCACTCATAGATCCGCAGCAGGATCTGACTGAGTGCCGGCAGACCGCTCAGCACCGATATACCCATTATCTGACCCGCAGGCGGACTGAGGGCTGTAAACAGGATCCGTTCCGGATGCGGAAGCGCCCGGAGATGTCCGCTGTCCTCCTCACTGCGGTAATAGAAGCGGCATTCTCCAGCCTTTTTGCCGGCAGTGACAACTACCTGGGAGGGGTCGCCGCAGACAAGTGCGCAGAGTGTACGGGTCTTCGGGTCAATACACATCTCCCCCAGACCATTTCCCCAGGTCAGCAGACTGTCCAGATATACATCCGCAAAGGACTGAAGGGAACGCATGCTCGCTCCCACCGGAACATTTCCTGCAAAATGCTCCAGCTGCGCCTGCATGGAAGGGTCACTGCACACAAGCTGAAAGCTTCCCGTCAGGCGGATGATCTTCTGAATTGCCGCATCCAGAATGGGAACAGCCCTGCGCAGACGGCTGTACAGCTCCGTTTCCAGAGGCTCTGCTCCGGAGGAGGAAAGTTTCCCGTCACCGGAAGCACGCTTTGCAGCATACAGGATCTGCGGAGCCTTCCCGCTGCGCTCCGGCGGGTTTCTTCTGCGAAACAAACTCATTTTTCATCATTCCTTTCTCCTCCCTCCAGCGGAAAAACGCTTTGTGGAGGCGGCAAAAAAGCTTTCCGTACCCTCCCGCTGAAGCTTGGTCATTACAAAATAGCGCATATCATCCATGGCGTGATCATGCTCCTTTTTCGGTGCATCACTGCATGCTCCTTCATCCCAGCAGTACATTGTAAACTCCCGGAGAATGTCCTCACACCGGGGTGAAATGCAGATCGCTCCCTCACGGAGTGCCTCTGCGGTCCGCTGAATGCCCGGCAGTACACGATTATCCGCCCGGATCACCCGGAACCTTCCATGCCGTTCGATGCAGGCGATCATACTGGCTGCCGAAGGATCAATGATCACCGTATGCACCGGCAGATCTCCGGCAAGCGCACAGAGTTCCCGGTAATGCTCCTCATCTGTCCGGGAAAGCCCCTCCCGCCGTGCATCGTAGTAATACTCATCCAGACGATACCAGACCCCGTCACACCTTCCCCACAATCCGAAGGAGGAGGGATTCACTGTACCATAGTCGCAGGAGATGCAGTATTCGCTGCATGCAGCAGGCGGCTCTGCCACATGCTGCTCCTTCCGGAACATGGGGTAAACAAGACCGCCGGTACGTGTCCACTTTCCCAGAACAAACCGCTCATAGAACACCCCTGAATACAGCCGTTCGTAACGCCTGCGCACCGGATCGGTCAGGGACGGATTGTCCGCCATGGTAAAATGAAGATAGAGGGCATTCTTCTCCTGCCGCTTGCAGATCCACTCCCGGTAAAACCAATGCGCCGGATGCTCCGGATTGCAGTTGAACCAGAGTCTTGACCCGGCAACGGAGCATCGGGCAAGTGCCTGCTCCACAAAGGACCGGGGCATCAAGGCAACCTCGTCCAGCATAACGCCGGATAAGGTCATACCCTGTATGAGCGCCGCACTGCCCTCATCCTTTCCGCCGAAAAAGTAAAACCGGTTCGAGCCGGCTCCCTCCAGAGAAATATCCGCATAATTCCGGCTGACCTTCTCCTCACAGAGAAAGCCCAGGCTCCGGAGCGTCTGCAAAAGAGGCGTTACCACATTCCGGCGGAGCGAGGTTATCGTCTTGCCGCAGATGGCAAAGGCAGCACCATCAAAGGCCGCTGCTGCCCACAGCACAAAGCCCAGCGACATGCAAAGGGTTTTGCCGCTTCGTACAGCACCGTCGCAGATTATGGCATCATACTCCCGGGTATCCGGCTGCATCCACCACTGAAGTGCCGTCCGCTGCTTTCTGGAAAATGGCTTAAACTTCATCCTCATCCACTCCTGCAAGAGCATTGAGGAAGCTTCTTGCCGCTGCCCGCTGATCTGCATTTCCGGCATATTCCATCATCCGTTCCAGTGCCTTCTGTCTGTCAAAAAGCTTCACCTCCACGCCGCCGCCCTTGACACGCTTGATCTCAGACACATTGAAAAGATTCATCCGGCAGAGTACCTCCTCAGAAGGAAGCTCTTCCAGAAGGACCAGCCGCGCCGCATCCGAAATATCCCCGAAGGCGAGCCGCTCCAGACCGCTCATCACCTGTTCTCTCACATGTCCGGAAAACAGTGTGCGCATCTGCTGCACCATTCTGTAATACTTCGGACGTCTGAGGATCCGCATGCCCTCTGTCAGTGCCGTCTCTCTGGGAAAGCCTGCACGCACCGCCGCCTCCTCTGCATTTCCAAGCTTGACATACCAGCAGCAGAAGCTGCGGCATTTTGCTTCATCCTTGACCATATCCCTCATCTCCTTTTCCTGATCTGCATATTTCATTTTTAAAAACCGCCCTCCATAAATAGCGCCGTGAAGCAAAAACTTGACGAAAAAACGTCAAGTTTTCCAAAAAAAATCTGAAAAAAACAAAAAATCAGAATCTTACACAAAAGCAGAACTCTGACTAAACCAGGATTGTACATTTTAAACAAACGAAAACAAATCGCAAAAAAGCTGTTTTCCTTATTGACAATTTCTTAAAGAACATGTATAATATATAGTATAAAGATAAGTGAACGTCAGCTCATGCCCGACAGAGCTGAATATAGACATGAAAGGCGAGGAATTTATATGGATTATCAATTTCGGGATATTATTACAACTGTAGTTGCAGAACTGCACGACGGCGCACTGAGTGTTGTGCGCAACACAAATCACATGGTACGTGTCACGGTTGAGGATGCGCCGGAAAACGGCATGCGTCTGTTCGTTCACAACAGCACCCTGTTTGTAAAGTCGCTGACCAATCATCCGACTGACATTCAGATGTACGTACCGGAAACAGTAAAGATCGTCCACATCGAGAGCAAGAATTCGGATGTCATGCTGACCGAACTGGATCTGGACCAGCTTCACATCGGAACTGCAGGCGACTGCTCCATTCACGCAGTAAAGGCAGCCAAGCAGACAGATATCTGCTGCGAGGGCGGCGACATTGCACTTCAGGAATGCGATCTGCGCAGCATGAGCATTCAGCTGACAAACGGCTCTCTGGAAATCTGGGGCACAAAGCTTTCCGGAAACAACATGATCTTTGCAACCAACAGCATTCTGGGCGGCAGACTGCGCGGTGCACTGGTTGACTATGTAATTTCCGCAGGCAGCGGCATCAATCCGGATGATGTTATGGTAAACGGACATCTTCTGTCCGAATTCCCGGAGCGCAGGAACACACAGGAAGCTGCATGGCTTCTGCTTGCCGGTCAGCTTAACGGCGAGACTGTACTGAACGTGGCAAAGTAATCGGGAATGATCTATACTGTCACACTGAATCCGGCAATTGACTGCATCATGCAGGTGGAATCCTTCTGCCCGGGAAAGACCAATCGTGCCGGTACTTCCGTCTGTCTTCCAGGCGGCAAGGGCATCAATGTTTCCGTGGTACTGCGCAATCTGGGAACTGACAGTGTTCTGCTGGGATTTCTGGCAGGCTTTACAGGGGAAGAGATCCGCCGCATGCTGCTGCATCAGGGCTGCTGCTGTGATTTCATTACCGTTCCCTCCGGATTTTCACGCATCAATGTGAAGCTGAAGGGTGCAGAGGAAACCGAGATCAACGGTGCAGGGCCGTTCATTTCACAAGCGGATACGGAAAAGCTCATGGCGCAGACAAGGGCATTGAAAAGCGGTGATATTCTGGTGCTTGCCGGAAGTATTCCCGCAGGAATTTCTCAGAGCATTTATGAGGATATGATGCAGCAATTGTCGGGAAAAGCTGTTTCAGTGGTTGTAGATGCAGAAGGTGCGCTGCTAAGGCGTTCCCTGAAATACAGACCCTTCTTCATCAAGCCCAATCATCATGAACTGGGCGCACTGTTCCGGACGGAGATCCGCTGTCCGGAGGAGGCGGTACATTACGGCAGGCTGCTCCAGAAAATGGGGGCACGGAATGTACTGGTCTCCATGGCAGAACAGGGGGCAGTGCTTTGTACAGAAACCGGCCGTGTCCTTCATCAGAGTGCGGCAAAGGGGACTGTGATCAATTCCGTGGGTGCAGGTGACTCCATGGTAGCCGGATTTCTTGCCGGATGGCAGAAGACCGGCGATTATGAAGCGGCGCTTCGTATGGGTACAGCAGCAGGAGCGGCAAGTGCATTTTCCATGCAGCTTGCGTCCGAAGCAGATGTACAGTGTATCCTCAGAACGCTGCCGCAGGCAACGGAATTCTAAATCGTTTCCATTCATATCCCCAACATTTCAAACAGAATTACAAGAAGGGGCTGCTGCAAGGTCAAAACCTGCAGCAGCCCCTTTTCCTATAGGGTTATTTCTATATCTCATGACTGTGCCGCTTGGATATCTTCAAGCGGTTCATCGCACGGTTCAGCGCCGCCTGGGTATGATAATACTCCAGAATGCTCTGCTTCTGACGCATCAGTTCCTTCGCTCTGCCTGCTGCCTCCTCTGCACGCTTTGCGTCGATCTCATCCGGCAGTTCGATCGCATCTCCCAGAATCAGCACATAATCACTGCGCACCTCCGCAAAGCCCTCGCTGATGGCGCAGTACCGCCACTCGCCGTCTACCTTGTACTTGATCTCACCGGGCTGCACAATAGTAACCAGGGATTCATGCCCCGGCAGAATGCCCATCAGTCCGTCATGCGCCGGATATACCAGATGCTCGCACTCCCCGATGTAAAAGGGTCTGTCAGATGCAAGCAGCTCCAGCCGGAATGTCTTAGCCATCCTGACGCGCCCCCTCCGCCTTCTCCAGCACCTCGTCAATGCTTCCGACCATAAAGAACGCACTCTCCGGATAATCATCCATCTGACCGTCTACGATCATACGGAAGCCGCGGATCGTCTCCTTCAGCGGCACATACTTGCCCGGCTGTCCCGTGAATACCTCCGCCACATGGAAGGGCTGAGACAGGAACTTCTGCACCTTTCTTGCACGATAAACCGCCAGCTTATCGTCCTCGTCCAGTTCCTCCATGCCCAGGATCGCAATGATATCCTGAAGCTCCTTGTAACGCTGAAGCAGCTCCTGTACCTGTCTTGCTACACGGTAATGCTCCTCACCGACCACATCCGGCTCCAGGATCCGGGAGGTGGATTCCAGCGGGTCTACCGCCGGATAAATGCCCTGCTCCACAATTTTTCTGGAAAGTACAGTCGTAGCGTCCAGATGGGCAAATGTAGTTGCCGGTGCCGGGTCCGTCAGGTCGTCTGCCGGCACGTAAACTGCCTGTACCGAGGTGATCGAACCATTCTTTGTGGAGGTGATCCGCTCCTGCAGTTCGCCGACCTCATTGGCAAGGGTAGGCTGGTATCCAACCGCAGAGGGCATTCTTCCCAGCAGCGCAGATACCTCCGAACCCGCCTGTACATAGCGGAAAATATTGTCGATGAACAAAAGTACATCCTGATGATTCTCGTCACGGAAATACTCCGCCATAGTAAGCCCCGTCTGCGCCACACGCATTCTGGAGCCGGGCGGCTCATTCATCTGACCGAACACCAGTGCTGTCTTATTGATTACGCCGGATTCCATCATCTCATGCCACAGATCGTTTCCCTCACGGGAACGCTCGCCCACGCCAGTAAAGATCGAATAGCCGCCGTGCTCCGTAGCAACGTTGCGGATGAGTTCCTGAATGAGCACCGTCTTACCTACGCCGGCACCGCCGAACAGACCGATCTTGCCGCCCTTTGCATAGGGCGCAAGGAGGTCAATGACCTTGATGCCCGTTTCCAGGATCTCCTGAACGGTGCTCTGCTCCCGGAAGGAGGGCGCATCCCGGTGGATCTTCCATCTCAGTTCCGTCTCGACCGGACCCTTGTTATCGATCGTCTCACCCAGCACATTGAACATCCGTCCCAGTGTCGCATTGCCCACCGGAACCTGGATGCAGCTACCGGTATTGATGACCTCCATATCCTTGGTAAAGCCATCTGTGGAGGAAAGACAGATACAGCGCACCACGCCGTTTCCCATATGCTGCGCCACTTCCATGACACAGCGTCTGCCGTGATTCTGAACCTCCAGGGCATCCCGGATCATAGGCAGATGTCCTGCCGGAAAAGCAGCATCCACAACCGGTCCCAGCACCTGAACAATTTTACCTTTTTCCATACCAATCAACCTCCTGACTCCATAGCAGCACTGCCGCCGCAGACCTCTGAGATCTCCTGCGTGATCGCCGCTTGTCTTGCACGGTTATACTGAAGAGACAGCGCTGCCAGCATATCCTTTGCGCTGGTGGTTGCCGAATCCATTGCCGTCATACGAGCCTGCTGCTCCGAGCAGAAGGACTCCACCATAGCACCATAAATCAGACCCTTCATAAAGTTGGGGATCAGATGCTGCATAACCGCCTCCACCGTGGGATAGAACTCCGCTTCATGATGCTTTGTCACATCATTCTCATCGGCTACGAAATGCGTCACATCCAGCGGCAGAAGCTGCTGGACATGCGGCTCATACTCCATGGAATTGATCATTTTTGTATATACCACATAAACGTCATCCACCTCGCCCTTTGCAAACCGCTCCATGAGGGATTCCGCAATGCTTCTTGCCCGGTAGAGGTTGGGATTCTGGGTGGTATAGAAGAAATGGGGATCAAGCTGAAGCTTACCCGCCCGGGCTTTCCGCTGGAAGTACATACGTCCCACCTGTCCCATAACGGACAAATGGCTCATCTCCGTTTCCTCCATGACCTTTTCCGCTGCTGCTATGACGTTGTGATTATAGGAACCGCACATTCCCTTATCCGCCGTAATAATGAGCAGTGCCTTTTTTCGTTTCTGCTCCGGAATATGGGTGCGTTCATCAAAGTAGGTAAGTTCATCCGCCTCCTCCGGCGCACGGGAAAGGATGCTTCTCATAGCATACAGAAGCTTATTGAAATACGGCTCTGTAGCAGCCAGGTCCTTCTTTGCCTTTTTCAGCTTGGAGGAGGAGATCAGATACATAGCATTGGTGATCTTCATAATATCGCCGATGCTCTTGATACGCTCCCGGATCTCATGCATATTGGACATATCAGTTCACCTGCTCCTTATAAGCCTGCGTAATTTCCGTGATACGCGCAAGCTGCTCCGGCGTTATGCTCTTCTCACGCTGAATGATCTCTGCTTCGGCATGATGCAGATCCCGGAAGTGCTGCAAAAGCCCCGCACGGAACTGCGCCACCTTTGCCGCCGGGATATCATCGAGAATTCCAGCGGAAGCAGCAGAAAGGATCACCACCTGCTCCCAGAGCGGGAAGGGCTGGTAAAGCGGCTGCTTGAGCAGCTCCATCAGCACATGGCCATGATCGAGGGTTGCCTTTGTAGCAGGGTCCAGTTCGGAGCTGAACTGGGTAAATACCTCCAGTTCACGGAACTGGGCAAGATCGATCCGCATTTTGCCTGCCGCCTTTTTCATCGCCTTTGTCTGGGCAGCACCGCCCACACGGCTGACAGAAAGTCCCACATTGACTGCCGGACGCATACCGGCATTGAACAGCTCCGACTCCAGGAAGATCTGACCGTCTGTAATGGAGATCACATTGGTCGGAATGTATGCAGACACATCGCCTGCCTGTGTTTCAATAATGGGCAGCGCAGTAATGCTGCCGCCGCCATGCTCCGCATCCATACGGCAGGAACGCTCCAGAAGTCTGGAATGGAGATAGAATACATCTCCGGGATATGCCTCTCTTCCCGGAGGACGATGCAGCAGCAGCGACATGGTACGATACGCCACCGCATGCTTGGACAGATCATCATAGACGATCAGAACATCCTTACCCTGCTGCATAAAGAATTCCGCAATGGCGGTACCGGAATAGGGTGCAATATACTGCACCGGTGCCGGTTCACTTGCAGATGCTGCCATGACAATGGTATAATCCATGGCGTTATGCTTTTTCAGCATGGAAACCACCTTGGCAACCGTAGAGGATTTCTGACCGATGGCAACATAGATGCAGATCACATCCTGACCCTTCTGATTGATAATGGTATCCACCGCAATGGAGGTCTTACCCGTCTGTCTGTCACCGATGATCAGCTCACGCTGCCCTCTTCCGATGGGGAACATCGAATCAATGGAAAGAATACCCGTCTGAAGCGGCACACTCACAGACTTTCTGTCCGCAACGCCAGCAGCCTCCCGTTCAATGGGGAAGAAATCCTCTGTCTGGATCTCCGGACCTCCGTCAATGGCAGCACCCAGCGCATTGACCACACGTCCCATCATCTGACTGCTCACACCGATTCCGGCACGCTTCTTGGTCCGGATGACCTGTGAGCCTTCTGTAATGCCGTAATCGCTTCCCAGCAGCACCACGCCTGCCGTTTTTGTCTCCAGGTTCTGTACAATACCCCGTGTACCGTTTTCAAACTCTACCAGTTCGCCGTACATGACATGCTGAAGTCCGAAAACGGTTGCGATCCCGTCACCGGCACGGACAACAGTACCCGTTTCCATAAGCCCTGTTTTTCTGTCGAAATCGGCAATTTCGCTTTTGAGTACCGAAATAATTTCACTTGCCTTCATCATCGCCATGCCATCACCTCCGTTTCAGGTTTTCATGCAGCTGTGCCAGCATACGGCGCACACTGCGGTCGTACCGGAAATTGCCTGCCTGAAGGATAAAGCCTCCCAGCAGTTCCGGATTCTGTACCAGATTCAGTTCCACATCCTTGTATCTGGTTTTCTGCTTGACTATTTCCTTGATCCGGGAGATCTGCGCCTGTGACAGCGGTGTCACATACTCCACCGTTGCTTTCAGCTTGTGGAGATTCACCTCGCTGCGAATGCTTTCCTCCGCAGGCGTCATGCTGATCTCTGTCACATGCTGATGGCGCAGCTTCTTCTCCAGTCTTGTCATCATATAAATCGTACTGCGGTCATAGCGGAAATCGCCTGCACGCAGAATAAATCCTCCCAGCAGTTCCGGATTCTGCACCAGATTCAGTTCCACATCGCTGTATCCGGTTTTCCGCTTGACAAAATCCACGATCCCATTCTGCTGGGCAGGCGTCAGGGGTGTCACATACTCCACAGTCGCCTTGATTCTGCGGATGTTTTTTCGTCTCTGGGAACGGTAATCCCGGAAGATCTCATCCGCATCCCCGGCTCTTCCGTTCCGGCAGAGCAGCCTGAGAAAGCCCTGCATGGATCTCGGGAAGATCCGTGCGATCACACGTTCCTTCTCCTCCTCCCCGATAATGGGGCTGGAAAGGACCTCACGCAGTTCCGGGCATGCCGCAAAGCTTTTTGCAGCAGCCTCCACATCCTCAGGAGGAACACCCAGTTCAATGAGTGCGCCGGCATAGGTATCTGTTACCTGATTCATGCCTGCGCCTCCTCCTCAGCAAGGAAGGCATCCACAATGGCACGGTTGGCGTCGGCATCCATTTCCTTGCCGATCACCTGCGCCGCTGCTTCCAGTGCAAGGCTGACGATCTCATCCTGCGCATCGGCAAGAGAACGCTCCCGTTCCAGTACAAGCTCCTTCCGGGCTGTTTCCATGATGCGGTTTGCATCCTCCTGCGCCTGCTGTGTAATGGCAGCACGCTGCGCATTGGCAGACTTCTGCGCCTCCATTATCAGCACCTTTGCTTCATCCTTTGCCTGCGCCATGACAGTTTCATAGCCGGCACGCAGTTCCTCTGCCTTTTCCTTTTCTGCCCTGGCAGCATCCAGTTCGTCCTGCACCAGCTTGGCACGTTCCGCAAGGATGGCATTCACTCTGCCGAAGAGGAACTTTTTCAGGAACAGGAACAGCACGAGAATATTGATCACAGAAAACAGAATCGTCCAGAAATTAAATTCCAACATGGACAATCGCTCCTCTCATAGAAATCTTTAGCCCATCAGAACGAGGAGCAGTGCAATTACAAAGCCATAGATGGCAGTTGCCTCTGCCAGAGCAGAGCCCAGCAGCAGCGCCTTGTTGATGTCGCCGGCAGCCTCGGGCTGACGTGCGATGGCCTCTGTGGCCTTACTTGTAGCGATTCCAATACCCAGACCGGCACCAATACCGGCAAGAACAGCAATACCTGCAGCAATCATAATAATACCTCCAAACGAACTGTATCGAGCTGTAGCCAGCCCGACCGTCTTGCGGCCCCCGTTTTTAACCGGACAGAAAGCTTTTCGCTGACTGTCCCCCTTCCAAGGGGCGGCAAGGTTATTTTTTATATCTGAATCAAAATGCTTCATCCCTGTTAAAACATATAAGGGAGGGATGGAATAAAAACGCAGCTTTCTCTCCTGCCTGAAACAATCTGTAATGAGACACATTTTCCCAGCCTCTGAAAGAATATTATCAACTAAAGCAATCAGTAAAATCATACATGCGGGCGAGCAATGCTCGCCTCTACTATGTTGTAACAACTAAACCTGATGAATACTATAATTATGCAGGGGGCGGCGGCAAGGGCATCCCATTATTCATGTATATCACCTGCGGGACGTCGTGGGCGCCGTCCCCTACAAATTATTTTATACTAAGTTGATTACATTTCCGGCACTGCGGGGAATCCCTGGACCTCAGCAAATTACTGCACCAAAAAGCTTTTATACCATTTCGCACAGTGAAAATCAACCTTCCCACCCTCCCGGAGGGGGGACAGTCAGCTTAAAGGTTCCTGGCAAACAACTCAGCGGGGGGAGAAAGGCGGTCAAGCTGGCTCCAGCTTGCTCCCGGAGGGGGGCAGTCAGCTTAAAGGTTCCCGGCAAACACCCCAGCGGGGGGGGAGAAAGGCGGTCAAGCTGGCTCCAGCTTGTGGTTTTCTTCTTCGATGCTCTCTGCGATAAAGAGAGAGGTGAGGAACACGAATACATACGCCTGAATGAGTCCGTCAAATACATCAAAGTACATGCTGAACACCATGGGGACGATCAGTCCGCAGACGTGTTCGATCAGCTTCATGACAACGAATGCGCCCAGTACGTTACCGAAAAGCCGCATGCACAGAGAAAGCGGTCTTATGACGATCTCCATGATGTTGATCGGCAGCATGATCGGCATCGGTTTCAGGAACGATTTGAAGAAGCCCTTGACACCGCCATGCCCCCGGAAGGCTGCGATCTCAATGAGAAGAATACTCAGGAGCGCATAGGCTACTGTCACATTGATATCCTTCGTGGGCGGCTTTACACCAAAGCCCACAAGACCGATGATGTTGGACAAGCCCAGAAACAGCAGCACTGACCCGAGGTAAGGGACATACCGTCTGCCTGCCTTGCCCATATTGCCCTCCAGGAAGTTGTACGCAAACTGTACAGCACCCTCCAGAAGCGCCTGCATCTTACCCGGCACTACGCTGAGCTTCCTTGTCATGAGCAGCACTGCGATCATGATAACTGCCATGAGGCACCACATGACCACAATGGATTCATGTATCACAATAGGGCCCACCAGCGGAATGTCCACAGGGATGGTAAAAACGACCCGGTTTTCAAGTTCCTCCACCAGCTTTTCACCCATATCTATCACTTCCTTTATAATGGACTTGGCAGCTGCCCGGGGGACAGCATACCACACGTTTATTATAAGACTGTTCCCTTTATTTGTCAAGAATTGAAAGTAAAAAAAATGTCAGGAACCGAAGACTAAAAATAAATCCCGACAAAAAAGGGGATGTTTCAAAAATTGGGGGGATAAATTGTAGTTTGTCGCACCATTGAAACCATATGCGATTGATGCGGGCGACCAATGGTCGCCCCTACAAATCGTCCTGATCACGTGAAAATGTAGGCGCTGTCCCCTACAATTTCACCGATTTTACGAACTTTGTACGC
>JAFURN010000156.1 GCA_017480865.1 Ruminococcus sp.
AATTGGTCGCTTCGCTCCCTCTTTTGCTACGTTTCAAATTCCGCATATGATCTTTTCTTCATACTGTAACAAGATATCCTGGATGTGCTTGCTTGAAATTGTACCTCTTTTACGATGCGGAATTTGGTTTGCTCATTTGATACCAAAGCACGTAATTGAAAAGCCAGGAGTTTCGCCGCCTGCGGGCGGCGACCAGCTTACGCAGCTGGACCGCGCAAGCTGGAGCCAGCTTGACCGCCTTTCTGCCTTCGGCAGTTCGCCCGCTAAACTACAATTTATATCCCTAACCTTTAAAATAAAACCTGTTCATCCGAGAGAATATAAAAGAAGAAAGGAAGAAACTCTATGATAAAATTGATTGCAACTGATATGGATGGCACACTGCTGGACAGCAAAAAGCAGCTGCCGGCAGAACTTCCTGTGATCCTGAAGGAACTCCGGGAAAAGGAGATCACCTTTGCTGTAGCCAGCGGACGTTCCCTGGTGACGCTGAAAGGACTGTTCGGGGAGATGATGGATGATATCATCTTTATCTGTGACAACGGTGCCTGTATACAGATGCCCGGTGAAAAGCCGGTTTACCACTGCCTTCCCTTTGAAATCGTACATCGTGTGCTGGATATCTGTAAGGAGCATCCGGATGTTGTACCTGTTCTTTGCAGTGTGAAGAACATCTATTATCCCATTCAGGCAAAGGAGCAGTTCCGTCAGGAAATCAATAATTTCTATTATCAGTTCGAGATGCTTGACTATGCGCAGCTGTACCATGTGACAGATCCCGTAATGAAAATTGCGCTGTGTGATATGAGAAATCCTGCAAAGCATATTTATCCTGTACTGAAGTCTCTGATCGGGGAGGAATACGAGCTTGCCGTATCGGGTGCCCTCTGGATGGATATTATGTGCAAGGGGGTCCATAAAGGTGCAGCGATCCGGGAATTGCAGGAAAAAATGGGGATTTCCCGGGAAGAAACCATGGCGTTCGGGGATTACGGGAATGATGTTACCATGATGCATGAGGCATATTACAGCTGTGCAATGGAGAATGCTGCAGAGGAAGTGAAAAAAGCTGCACGTTTTCTCGTGCCCTCCAATGATGAGAACGGTGTGGTCAGAACGATTTGCCGGTATACGGGGATAGACTGTCAGCAATCGGTTGACAAAACTGAATTTTTTTAGTATAATAAATGAGTGATTTTTTACACAGGAGGGGGAGGAGCAATATGCTTCAACTGGAAAATGTCAGTGTCCGCTATGGCGCACAGGTTGCGCTGGACGGCTTTTGGTATACGTTCCTGCCGGGTCATATTTATGGTCTGATCGGACCGAATGGCTGCGGAAAGAGTACGCTTATGAAAACTGCTGCCGGACTGCTGAAAAATTATACAGGCAATGTGACCTGGTGCGGACAAAAGGTCAGCACTGCCACAAAGGCACAGATCGCCTATCTGCCCACGCATCCGGTTTACTACCGCTATATGAGCGTGGAGGATATGGGTGCGTTTTATGAGGACTTTTTCAAGGATTTTGACCGTGCGGAGTACCGCAGAATGATTTCCTTCTTCGGACTGAATCCGGATGTGAAAATGACGGATATGTCCACAGGCATGGTAGCAAAGGTGCGTGTGGCTGCAACGCTTGCCCGGAATGCGGGTGTTATCCTTCTGGATGAACCGCTTAACGGCATCGACCTCATCGGTCAGGATCAGGTGCGGCAGATCATCCTTTCACTGGAACGCCAGAATAAGGTGATCATTATTGCCAGTCATATGTTTGACCAGCTGGAGGCAGTCTGCGACCATGTTGTCATGATGAATACAGGAAAGGTTATCATGCATGGTGACCTGCAGAGCCTTCGTCAGCAGTATGGTATGTCCGTATCTGACCTGTACCGTTCTACCTATGCACAGATGGTGCAGATGATGCAGATGATGGGAGGTATGCGCAGATGGTAAAGCTTTTGAAAAATGAATGGCGGAGATATCACATGTCTCTTCTGATCATACTGATCTGTACCGTGGGAATCGCAGTGCTGCTGGGCATCTGCATTGCAATTGTCAGATTTTTACCGGAGGATGAAACATCACAGAGCATCACCATGCTGATCAGCAATGTGGGTTCGATGAGCGTGCTGTCCATGCTCCTGCTTCTGGTTCCTTATTGTGCCTATATTTACCCGGTGATCTCCTATGCAACGGATGTCAGCAAAAAGGGTATGGTCTTCCTGACGCCTACACCGGTCTGGAAGGTCATTCTGTCAAAGGTTCTGTTCGGTGCAGGTGTTTACATCGTCACCTCGCTTCTGACCGGCGGTTCTGTGTGGCTGCTTAGGCAGATATTTTCAGAGGAGGCTGAGATCTTTGAAACAGTGGAGGAAATGCTTCTTATCTTTTATAGTGATGAGGATGTTCCCGACCAGCTGATGCTCTGGCTGTCCGGCTTTATTTCCCTTCTGCATGCGGCGCTGATGATCATGGCAAGTATTTCCCTGGGGCGTTTTGTGGCAATGTCCACGGCGGCACAGGTGATTCTGGCAATTGTATTCTATTATCTCATCAGTATGATCGAGGGGCTGCTCCAGATGCTGATCGCCCTGATCATCAGTCATAGAGATCTCTTTGACTGGTCCTTTGAATTGATCGATATCAATCCTGTTGATCTGATTTTCCAGGTGATCTATGCAGCGATCCTGTATGTTGTCTGCGTATGTCTCACTGACCGCAAAGTGAATATTACATAAGAAAAAAGCTGCTGCAAGGTTCAATTTGCAGCAGCTTTCAGTTTGTCGAAAAACCTCTGAAGCCTCTCCATTAGTAAGGACAATGACATCAACTAAGCTAATAGTATAAGAAATGCAATACATGCGGGCGAGCATTGCTCGCCCCTACAAATGGCTATTTTGCGTCATTTGTAGGGGATGGCGCCAAGGGCGTCCCGCTAATAGCCTGCCTTTTTCTACAGTCTGCAAGCCAGAGAAGCTTATCTTCTCTGGCTTTTACTTTTTGTTTTCAATCTGATTCGTTGTACAGACTCCTCAGCAATGCAATCTCAGCTGCGTATCCATCGTCCTCGTTGGGCGTTTCCAGGATAAAGGGCAGATGCCGCAGCGCCGGATGGTTGATGACCCGTGCCAGTGCCTCTGTGCCGATGTGTCCTTCGCCGATTTTTTCATGACGGTCCTTGTGGGAGCCGATGGGATTCTTGCTGTCATTGATGTGCATTGCTTTCAGGTTCTCAAGTCCTACAATGCGGTCAAATTTCTCGAGAACGCCGTCCAGATCATTGACCACATCAAAGCCTGCATCCCACAGATGACAGGTATCCAGACAAACGCCCATCTTCTCCTTCCGTTCCACGCAGTCGAGGATGGCGCGCAGTTCTTCGAACCTGGAGCCGATCTCGCTGCCCTTGCCAGCCATACCCTCCAGAAGTACAGTCGTGGTCTGTTCCTTTGTCAGCACACGGTTCAATGCTTCTGCGATCTGCTGAATGCCCGTTTCCACGCCCTGCTTGACATGACTGCCCGGGTGGAAATTGTAATACTGATTCGGGGTATACTCCATGCGCAGCATATCATCCGCCAGCATATTTCTTGCAAATTCCCGGATGGACGGGTCTGCAGAGCAGAGATTCATGGTATAAGGCGCATGCGCCACCAGTGTTCCGAAGCCCTGTTCCTGAGCAAGGGCACGGAAAGCAGCAGCATCCGCCTCCTTTACAGGCTTTGCACTGCCGCCTCTGGGGTTGCGTGTGAAGAATGCAAAGGTATTTGCCCCCAGAGAGATGGCATGCTTGCCCATGGCAAGGTATCCCTTGGAGGAGGGAAGGTGACATCCGATATAAAGCATTATTGCTGACCTCCTTCTGTTGCAGCAGCAGCCGGTTCAATGGTTCGGGTTTTGCGTTCGTAGGGGAGATCCTCCATCATCTGTTCCAGTACGCCGTAGGCAATGTCGTAATTCTTCTGCATCTCCGCTTCGGTATCAAAGGTTTTTGTCACCTTGCGCAGACCCACATAAATATCACGGTCCAGTACCAGATCGGGCGAACCGATCTGCTCCATAAAGTCCGTATTGCGCAGATAGAAGCCGTTGCCGCGGACATTTTTGTTGTCAGGGAACAGCGCTTCCAGATTCACCAGTGTTTCATCCGCAAGAATGGTTTCGTCGGCAACTGCGTCGGAAATAACCATGATGGAATCCGCCAGCTGGAACTGGGAGGAAAGCTTGGTCATGTTGCCGGTGTAATAATCGCCCACGCTGATGTCGCTGGTAACGGGAATGGGGTAGATGTCTACAGTGATCTTGCCGTCCTCGTTGTAATCTTCCACATACTGTTCGAAATATTCCGACAGTGCTTTGCTGGACAGCTGGAGGTCCGGATCATCGGTCAGCACCATGACGATCATATCCGGGCGTACCTGTAAGATGTAATCGATGATCATATAGCCGAATACGCCTACCAGGAACACGGTAATGCCCAGCCACCATTTGCTGTGATAGAGGAAGTTTGCGATCTTCTTCCAGAAGGAAAGCTTCGGCTTTTCCTCTTTTTCCTCGTGAATGATCTCGCTTTCGGTGATGACGCCCTGCTTCAGGCGCATGAGTTCAATACGCTCCTCACGGATGCGTTTTTCATAAGCTTCCTGTTCTTTCTTTTTACGTTCGGCAAGGATCTGCTGACGTCTTTCTTCCAGTTCCTCTTCACGCTGACGTTCCTTCTCGTCAATTTCACGCACTGTTTCAAGGAAGCTTTTTCCCTTGTTTTTCTTCTTTTTTCCGGAGGAGGTTTCTTCCGGCTCCGCCTGCACAGGGGCAGTGGAGTGCTTTTCTTGGTCTTGCATAGGGATTCCTCTTTTCTGTCCATGTTTATAGAAGAAAAAGGGTGCACTGAGTGCGTAAAATGCAAGCTCAGTTCACCCCTGTTTCGTTTTCAAAAATTATTCTGCATCCTCGTCAGATGCTTCCTCATCGCCGTTCTCACCGGCGCCCTGCTTCGGCAGCGGACGCATGGTGGGGAACAGCAGTACATCACGGATGGATGCGCTGTCTGTCAGCAGCATAACCAGTCTGTCAAGACCCAGACCAAGACCGCCGGTGGGCGGCAGACCATATTCCAGAGCGGTTACGAAATCCTCGTCCACCTCACCAGTCGGATCACCCAGCGCACGTCTTGCAGCAACCTGCTGTACGAAACGCTCCTTCTGGTCGATGGGGTCGTTCAGTTCGGAGAATGCATTGCCCATTTCACGTGCGTAGATAAAGTATTCAAAACGCTCCGTAAATGCCGGGTCCTCCGGTTTACGCTTAGCAAGCGGAGAATTCTCAACCGGATAATCATAGATGATAGTCGGCTGGATCAGCTTTTCCTCAACAAATGCATCAAAGAATGCGATCAGGACATGACCCTTGGTTGCATGCTCGCCCTCTTCCACCTCAACATTGTGTGCCTTCGCACAGGCTCTTGCATCCTCATCAGTTGCCCAGTCATTGTAATCAACACCAGCGTACTTCTTCACAGATTCAGCCATGGTAAGACGCTCCCACGGCTCGCCCAGACGGATGTCCACACCCTGATAGGAAATAACATCCTTGCCGCAGATCTTCTTTGCAAGCGTTCTGTACATGTCTTCGATCAGGTTCATCATGCCGATATAGTCGGTATAAGCCTGATACATCTCAATCGTGGTGAATTCCGGATTGTGAGACGGGTCCATACCTTCGTTCCGGAAGATGCGTCCGACTTCATATACTCGATCAAAGCCGCCTACGATCAGCTTCTTCAGGTTCAGTTCTGTCTCAATACGCATGAACATGTCCATATCCAGCGTATTGTGATGGGTCTTGAAGGGTCTTGCAGCGGCTGCGATCTGGATCGGCAGCAGAACCGGAGTCTCTACCTCGATATAACCGATATCGTCAAGATAATTTCTGATTTCCTTGATGATACGGCTTCTGGTAACGAAGGTCTGCTTGACATCGGGATTTACGATCAGATCGAGATAACGCTGACGGTAGCGGGTATCCTGATTCTTCAGACCATGCCACTTTTCCGGCAGCGGCAGCAGGGACTTGGAGAGCAGCGTGATCTCCAGTGTATGAACAGAGATCTCGCCGGTTCTTGTGCGGAAGGTATAGCCCTTCACGCCGACAATATCACCGATATCCCACTTCTTGAATTCCTTGAACTGCGGCTTGCCGATATCGTTTACACGAACGTATACCTGAATACGGTCTGTGCTGTCCTGGATGTGGATGAAGATCGCATTACCCATAACACGCTTGCTCATGATACGGCCTGCAACGGAGATGACATTCTCCTTGAGAGCGTCAAGACCAGCCTGCAGCGCTTCTTCATCATCGCCGGCCTCAGCCTTTACCTTAGCCTCAGCAGCCTCATATTCAGCCTTTGCTTCAGCAGCCTTCTTTGTAACATCAAACTTTGTGATCGTATAAGGATCCATACCGTTTGCCTTGCGTTCAGCAAGCTTTTCCATACGGATCCTCTTCTGCTCGTGAATATCCTGTTCCATTTCCTGAACAGGAGGTGTCATATTTTCAGCCATGTTTTAACAGCTCCTTTTTTGTGGAATTACTTGCTGATTTCCAGAATCTCAAACTTCAGTTCACCGATGGGTGCATCTACCAGGAAGGTATCGCCCACCTTTTTCTTCAGAGCGCCCTTACCGATGGGAGATTCGTCAGAGATCTTGCCTTCTGCAAAGTTTGCCTCGTTGCTGCTCACGATCTGGAAAGTCTCTGTCTTGCCTGCACGGAAGTTGTGGAGGCGTACAGTAGAGCCAAGACCAACCTCGTCTACAGAGATGTCGTCATCATCAACGACCTCGGAGTTGTCCAGTGTATATTGAATTTCAGCAATTCTTGCTTCCAGAATCGCCTGTTCGTTTTTCGCTTCGTCGTATTCCGCATTTTCGGACAAGTCACCCTGCGCACGTGCTTCTTTGAGCTTCTGTGCCATTTCCGCACGCTTGACGGTTACCAGATAATCCAGTTCTTCATTCAGCTTGTTATAGCCGCTTTGTGAAATCTGCTTCATAGCCATAAAACAAATGCTCCTTCATCATAAGATAGTATAACATACTAATTATAGTATATTTTGCGCCCGTTGTCAACCAATTTTTCTGTGAACAGCAGCAGATCTTCGGGAAATTCTGCGAAAATGATATTGACAAATGTACGTCTGTCGTGTACAATGAAATTGTATGGGTTGTTTGAAATTTCCCATAACAATAAAGGATGAGGAGTATTTTATGAGCAAGGAAATTACCACTGCAGAAGCACAGGAGATTCTGCAGGAAAGTGCCCCGAAGCAGCGTTTTGTGGGCATTGACATTGTGAAGATACTGGCAGCGCTTCTGGTTGTCAGCATCCACTTCTTTTTATACAGCGGCTTTTATGGGGAACCCATTGATGAAGCAAGTGAAATGATTCCTATTATGTTCCGCTGGCTGACCTACAGCTGCGTTCCGATCTTTATGATCACAACCGGCTATCTGATGAAGAACAAAACCATCAGTAAGAAGTATTATCTGGGTCTGGTAAAGATCATTGCAGTCTATCTGGTAATGAGTGTTTTGTGTGCGATCTTTGACCATCTGCATTACGGCAAGGAGTTTACACCGTGGACCTTTGTCCGGGGACTGTTTATGTTCTCCGATGCGCCGTATTCCTGGTATGTGGAATATCACATCTGCATCCTGCTGCTGGCACCCTTTATCAATCTTGCTTTCAATGGCCTGAAGAACAAGAAGCACCAGCTGACTCTTGTAGTAACGGCGCTGGCGCTGACGGCATTCGGACGAAGCTTCTTTGTGGGCTTTGAGCGTGACATTCAGATTCAGATATTCCCGGATTATTTCAGCGGAAGCTATGGTATTGCCTATTATCTGGCTGGTGCCTACATCCGCCAGAATCCTCCCAAGCGCACCATCATGAACAAGATTCTGTATCTGATGGGTATGGCATTGGCTCTGGGCTGGAATACAGTTACAACCTATTACCACTCTACGCTGAATGTAGAAGGTAATTATGCATTCTCCTCCTGGCACTACAATGACTATGGCACATGGCCGGTATTCCTGGTAAGCCTGTTTATTTTCCTGCTGCTTTTTGATATCAGCAGCAAGAATAAGATTGTGATCAAGGTGCTTCAGGTACTGGGCGAAGCAACACTGGGCTGCTATCTGATCTCCTATGTATTTGACAACAGTCAGTATTCGGAATTCTGCGGTATTTATCCCACTATGGCGGAAAGACTGACGCATGCACCGCTGATTATCGGCAAGAATTTCCTTGCTTCTATGGGAGTTGCGCTTGTGGTACATAATCTGTATAATCTGATTGCATGGCTGATCCGGAAGATCAACCAGAGCAGAAAGGATAAGAAGGCTGCTGCTTTGGAAGCGGCGGAAGGTGTTGAGACGGAGGCAGAACCGGCAATGGCATCTGCGGCTGAACAGGAGTAATAAAAAAGCAGGGACTTCTGTACCGTTTTTATCTGGTACAGAAGTCCTTTTTGTTTTGGTTCTATTTGAAGTGATGGGATGAATTGTAGTTTATCGGGCGAACTGCCGAAGGCAGAAAGGCGGTCAAGCTGGCTCCAGCTTGCGCGGTCCAGCTGCGTAAGCTGGTCGCCGTCCGCAGACGGCGAAACTCCTGGCTTTTAAATTACGTGCTTTTGGGTCGAATGAGCAAACCAAATTCCGCATTCAAAAATACTTTCCCATACGGTAAAGCTAATCTAAGAAATCCTTGTTGCAGTACGCAGAAAAGATCATATGCGGAATTTGAGACGCAGCAAAAGAGGGAGCAAAGCGACCAATTTTTGCGGACGGCATGAGTAAAGTGAATCCAAGAGAAGAAAACCCTTGCAGCGCAAGTAAGGCTAATCTGAGAATCAGGACTTTACACAAGTATTCAGACTCTGGCTGTAACCCTTAAACTGATTATCCTTGTGGAACAA
>JAFURN010000157.1 GCA_017480865.1 Ruminococcus sp.
ATGGATGGTCTGCGTATGATTCAGGAGGAACAGAATAAAATCTTCCGTCACGCAAATTACGACTCCATTGCGCACACCTTCCAGAGAACGCGTTACTGGAAGCTGAAGCCCGGTGACAGCTACGAAAGCATCAGCCTGACCTATCAGCCCATGTCACTCAAGCAGGATGCGGAGAATATTCCTGATATCCCGTATAAGACGATGTGGTATACAAATGGTGTGGCAGCCCAGCCGCTGTATCTGACCGTTATGCATCGTGTTGAGGACGGCGGTCTGAACTTTAACTTTGAATACCGCAAGGATGCGGTTACTGATTACGAGATGGAGTATCTATACTACTATCTCTGCCGTGTACTGTTTCGCGGCATTGAAAACTGCGAACGTACCATCGGCGAAATTCTGGATATGATTTAACTGAGAAATATATAAGGAGGATATTACCATGCTGGAACAGCTGAAACCCATTATTTGTGAATATGTAGAGGTAGAACCCGAAGATATTACCCTCGAATCCCGTTTTATCGAGGACCTGCATTTCAATTCCTATGACTTCATGAGTTTTCTGGGCGAAATTGAAGAAATGCTGGAAGTAACCGTTGATGAGCAGGATGTTCTGGAACTGGACACCGTAGGCAAGGCAATTGCTTATCTGGAAGGTCTCAAGGGCGCATAATTAAGAAGGAGATTCTATCATGGAAAAGGTGAATGTAAAAACACTGCAAGATCTCATCGTACAGTCTGCTGCCTGCTATGGCAACAAGACTTTCCTGAAGGAAAGAGCAGGAAAGGAGGATAAGGAAACCTCTTATGCGCAGCTGCTCATGAACTGCAAAAAAACTGCTGCATTCCTGGATGAACAGAGCGGCGGAAAGAAGCTTCATTGCGCAGTAATCGGTCTGACGAGTTCTGCTTATCTGACCGCATATTTCGGTTCTGTTATCGGCGGCAATGTGATCGTTCCGCTGGATGCTCAGATGGGTGCTGAGGATCTCTGCGACCATTTGCAGCGTTCTGATTCTGAAGTGTTCTTCTATGACAAGCGTTATGCTCCGGTAATTCCTGCTGTCAAGGAAAGTTGTCCGAATGTCCGCATCTATATCTGTATGCAGGATGATCCGAAGCAAGAGGCTGTTTGCTTCCTGTCCGAGGTTCTCGAGAAGATTGCTCCTATGGAAGTACTTCCTGAAATCGATCCGCAGTCCTGCGCTGCTATTGTTTATACATCCGGCACAACTGGAAAGAGCAAGGGTGTTATGCTTTCTCATGCAAATCTCATTGATAATACATTCTGTCAGAACGGTGAAAGTACTCCCGAGGATGTTCTTCTCACCGTACTGCCGATCCATCACGTATACTGCTTTACCTGTGATATCCTGTTGTCTCTGCGTTATGGAACAACTGTATGCGTAAATGACTCTATGATGCATATTGCGCAAAACCTGAAGCGTTATGAGCCTTCTATCATTTTGCTGGTTCCCATGATCGCAGAAACCATCTATAAGAAGATTCAGGCAGCAGCTGCATCCATGCCCGAGGTGCCGCTTGTTATGATTGCAAGAGGTGTATTCGGTCCGAATCTTCGTGGTATCTACAGCGGCGGTGCATATCTGAATCCGGAACTGTCCAAGGCATACGCAGCACTGGGTATTCCGATCGCACAGGGTTATGGTATGACAGAATGCTCTCCGAGAATCACCACAGGAGTCTGGGAAAATGAATGCCATGGAGATGTGGGTGTCATCGTGAATGGCTGTACAGTAAAAATTGTGGATGGCGAAATCTGGGCGAAGAGTCCGTCTGTTATGATGGGCTACTATAAGGATGCCGAAGCGACTGCCGGTGCCATCTCTGAGGATGGCTGGCTGATGACGGGTGATCTCGGTTATGTTGATGAGAGAAACCGTGTACATATTACTGGCAGAAAGAAAAACCTCATCATCCTCAGCAATGGTGAGAATGTATCTCCTGAAGAACTGGAGAACAAATTTGCAGGTATTGACTGGCTGAGTGAAATTCTGGTATATGCGGAGGAAGGTCAGATTACTGCGGAGATCTTCCCGAATCCGGAAGCGGGAATGTCCGTCGAGGATATACAGAAGCTTTGTATGGAGCATATTCAGAAGGTAAATAAAACTGTATCCGGCGCAAAGGCAATCCGCCGTCTGCGCATTCGTGATGTAGAATTTGATAAGACCACTTCCAAGAAAATCAAGAGAGAGCAGACTCAGAAGGGAGCGCTCTGCTCTTAAAAAAGTGAGAAAATGAAAACTATGACCTATGAAGAGATTTTTCAGACTGCAAAAGCAGAATTCATGAAGAGCGATGTCAGCAGCTTCAAGCAGCATCTTGCAGTGCAGATTGATATTACCGGTGAAGGTGAGGGTGCCTTCTATGTAGAATTGAAGGACGGCGTACTGCACGTTGAACCCTATGAATACTATGATCGCCATGTAAAGCTGATTGCAAGCGGAAAGAATTTTCTGAAAATTGTAAATGGCTCTCTGAACGCAGTTGTTGCCTATACCACAGGCAAGCTTCAGATTGAAGGGGATCTGGGTAAGGCACTGGAACTTCAGCAGATTATCGAGACTATCAAGAAGGCAGAAAAAGTAGAGAAGAAAGCTGAAAAGAAGGCAAAGAAATAATCACGCTACTGACAAAAAAGGGAGCATCTCACATTCGCTTGAGATGCTCCTTTTTGTTGTTACAATCATCCTTATTTTAATCTGTGAAGAAATGGGCAAGGAACCGCCCCACACGGAAGCAGTTCCTTGTCTCACAGATCATATTTCTTCGTAATATTCTGCAACATCACCTGCGGGGAAGGTGTCAATCTCACCAATAACAAACTTCTGCACGGAAACAATATCCTGCACAGATAATGTACCATCTCCATTTACGTCTGTCGCTGCTTTAAGAGCAGGGGACAGGGCTGCATTTGTAAAGAGCAGGTTTTTGATATATGCAAGATCAAAAACATTGATTTTTGCATCTGCAACTGCATCGCCCACCATAATCTGCTGCGGCTCGGGCTGCGGATCCGGCTCTGTGGTAATGTCTTCTTTTCCGGAATAGGTTTCAGTAGGATCGGCAGCCTTCTCTGTGTAAATACGGATAAAGTCTACAGAACCCTTAAAGCAGTTTTCAGCGTTAGCATCCGCACCGAAACGATAGGCAGCTGTCTGATCAGATGCTTCTACTGCGCTTGCTACATCATTTGGATGAATGGTCACTGTACCGGATGCGACCTCAGCACCATTCACATAGAGCTGTGCAGTATCACCGCTCAGAACCACACGCAGAACCGACCATGCGCCCAGTTCCAGAGGTGCAGAAGCGGAGATCGTTTCCGTTTCAGTTCCATTGCTGAAAATGATCTCAGGATTACCGTTCGAATTTGCGGAAATCAGCTTGATGTAAGCAGTTTCATTACCCAACTGGAGAAGCGTCTGCTCCTGTGCATTGCTGCGGGGCAGTACCGCAAGCTGCAAATCCATCTGCTCCGTGTAGAGCATGCTGCGATCAAGCTGGATGAAGTCATCCTCTCCATCAAGCGTCAGAACACCGCTTGCACTGGTCCGGGTTTCCTCCCAAAGAGGACTGCCCGTTGCTGCTGCATAAGTGGATGAATAGCGATCATCAAAGGTGATCGCATTGTCCCCGGAAAAATCATATGCATAGATCAGTTTATCGGTATAGGGCAGCGCATCCACATAACTCTGCTGGCTCACC
>JAFURN010000158.1 GCA_017480865.1 Ruminococcus sp.
AGGGATGGCAGGACCGGCACGGTTGATCAGCTGAACACCATGCACAACAGCTATAAAATGTGTCCGCTGTACATCCTGCCGCACTGGGCAGCATTCAAGGCGAAGGTCGCAAAGTATATGGGTGAGGCTGCTCCGGATGTTCCGGTTGTCCCTGCACCGGCGGAGGAGCCGTATCGAGTGCGAGTAAGCATCGATGATCTCAACATCCGCACCGGTCCGGGTACGCAGTATCCTGTCACGGGAAGATATACCGGAAAGGGCGTATTTACGATCATCGAGACACGCGGTACCTGGGGCAGACTGAAATCCGGCGCAGGATGGATCTCGCTGAATTATGCAGAAACGATTGAAATAGGGGAAAGACAGTCATAAAGATGAAATGATGCAGTTCTATCATTTTGGAAAACCAAGCTGAGTCATTCTGATTTTATAAAGTGTGTATCATGATTGCTGTCAGCGTTTGCGGGCAGTCTGATACACAAACCAAAAGCCGTTACACAGAGCATCTCATGCTGTTGTGTAACGGCTTTTTTGTTTTTACAGTCTGCATCAGGCTTGTTCAGACGGTGTTGCCTCTTTTTTTACCGGTTTTCCGGGCTTTTCCCGGTTTATATCCTCACGAAGAAGCCGGTACGCCGCTGCTGCCAGCGGAACGTCAAGCAGCATACCGGGAATTCCCATCACACCGCCGCCGACAGTAACTGCCGCAAGCACCCAGATGCCCGGCAGACCAATGGAGGAGCCGACCACACGGGGATAGATGATATTGCCCTCCAGCTGCTGGAGGATTACGATATAAATGAGGAACAGTACTGCTTTCATGGGATCAACGGTCATGATCATAAACGCACCGACTCCGGCACCGATATATGCACCGGCAATCGGAATGAGCGCAGTAAATGCCACCAGTGCGCCTACCATAGTTGCATAGGGGAACTGGAAGATCAGCATGCCGATGGTACACATTGCACCAAGAATCAGCGCTTCGGTACACTGTCCTACAATGTATTTGTGGAAGCAGTCGTTGATGATATTGAGAACATGAAAGAGCTTCTGATTCAATTCGGGTTTCAGATAGCGGGACATGATCTTTCTGCACTGTCTGCCGAGCGTTTCCTTGCTCAGGAGCAGATACAGTGCAAATATGACAGCAAGCAGTGCATTGAACACACTGGAGAAAACGGCGGAAACAATGTTGACAGCAGCACCTACGACACTGCCGACGCCGGAGGTCACAAAGCTGATGATCTTCGATACCTGGGATTTCCAATCAATATTTTCCAGCATGGAGAAAATGTCTTCCGGCAGGATCTCCAGAGATTCTGCCCACGTGATGACCTGTTGCATGGCAGCGGGGACCTCGCTGAGCAGCAATAGAATGGCATCGACAAGCTGAGGAATCACCAGCAGGATAACCAGTGCAACGATCCCCAGCATGGAAAGAATTGCCAGAAGGAGACAGGCGATGCGGCGTGTCTGGATGACTGCGTTTTTCTGTGACTTCGGAAGCCAGTGCCGTTCGTAAAAACTCATGATAATATTTACCGGATACGCAACGACAGCACCGATCAGCAGAGGAGATGCCGACGCAAAAATGACTGCGATCATTCCGGCGATGGTATCCCAGTAGTGAATGAAGAGGTAAAGCAGCAGGATGCCTGCACCGATCTTCAGATATTTTTTGGTTTCTGTTTTCATGATTTTTCACCTGTTCTTCCTTTGGCTGATTCCACCGTATTGTGTGTAAAACAGGCTGCTGCAAACTCAGATGTTGCAGCAGCCTGTTTGTCCGTCCGTGGGACGCAGATGGTTGGAGTAGCTGGATTCGAACCAGCGAGTGACGGAGTCAAAGTCCGTTGCCTTACCGCTTGGCTATACCCCAATATAAAGAAAAGTGTGAATCGGGAAGGCGGAATGCAGAAATGACTGCATTGCCTGTGACCTCTTGTCAGGCAGCGAGGATCTTCTTTACGATTTGGATTCGCTCAGCACCAAACGAACACTTCATTTATTATACATGATATATGGGGAAAAGTCAAGACTTTTTTTGGCAGGAGGCGGCACGGTCCGAAATCCGGCGCATACGTTTTACGAAGAATCCTGCCGCCAGACCGCTGAGCAGTCCTGCTGCCATACCGCCCAGTATCAGGTAAGGAAGATAGGCGAGTACCGCAGAGGTCTGCATGAGTACCGCAGCTGCGCCGATCTGCCCGATGTTATGGAAGACACCGCCGGCAATTCCCGTGAACCAGAGGACTTCTCCTTTGAAGATACGGCTGCACAGCAAAGTAACACCAAAGCTGAGTATGCCGCCTGCAAGGGAGTAGAGCAGGGACATCATCTGTCCGGTGAAGAAGCTTCCCAGAAAAATGCGAGCCAGCAGCACAAGCAGTGCGTCACGCACCGGATGCTGTCTCTGATAGGACAGCAGAAACAGGGTTACAATGTTGGCGAGTCCCGGCTTGATGCCCGGAATGGCAGGAAGAACAGGGGGCAGCTGCGCTTCCAGAATAAAAATTGTCAGAGCGATCGCTGTATAAAGCCCCAGCTGCACCATATGCTTAGTTGATTTCTGCGTCTGTGCCATCGGAGGTTCCTTTGATGTCGATCACGATCTTGTGCGGCAGACATACGATGGGGGAGTTGGGACGGTCTCTCCAGCCCATTTTTACACAAAGCTGGTCCGGACAGGACGCAGACTTCATCTGTACCTTTTTGCCGGTCACCTCGATGATATTCTCAGCGCCGTCCTCGCCGGTTACGGTTATGGTCTTGCCGTCTGCGGAGCCGTCCAGAGGAAGCCTTGCAATTTCCTTGCCATTCTGGTACACATATGCTGTATAGCTTTGTGCAGGGGGCTTTCCAATAATAATTGCTGCTGCGCATCCGAGTGCCGCCGCAGCTGTGATCCCGATCGGAATCAGAAGCTTTTTTATCATAATGTACACCTCATGCCAAATAAGATTTCTCATATAGTATACCACATATTTTCTTATATTTCAAGAAGCCTTTTTTCATCCGCCTTCTTTTGACAGAGGACAGGATTTCCGCTGCTGAAATCAGCCCAGCAGAGCGCATTCGACAATGGATTCTGACAGAATACTCGTTCTTTATAGGTTATAATGATTCATATTCTATGCCCATGCGCTGATGAAAGGACGGAATCCCCATGTCGTACACATCCCCTGAAAAATCAAAAGCCATCGCCGCCGTTGTCTGGGAGACTGCCGGAGCCTTTCTGTGCGGTCTGATTCTTGCCTGTGCAGAACTCGGGGGGATCTCGTCACCGATACCGGTTGCAGTTGCAGCCAGTGTTTCGCCCTTCGGTGCAGCAGCGGTTCTGCTGGGTGCGCTGATAACCGGCTCCGTTGCCGGTACGCTGATGCTGCAGCTTCCTCTGATCCTCTCTCTGATGCTGACAGCCTGTGTCCGTGTGATTCTTCGGGAATATCATTCTGCCCGTTTTGTATGCATCTCCTCCGCCCTCAGCGTATTTGCAGCCGGCATGGTCGTTTCCTTCTCCCAAAACAGCGGTGCGGAAGGATTGCTGCTCCATCTTATGAGTGCCCTTCTGACAGGAACCACTGCCTATTTTATGGATACGGTTCTGGACAAGCTTCGGAACCAGAAGAAGATTCCGCTGCATTCCTCAGTGGGATGTGCCGCTGCGGTGGTGTATTTTGTATTGATCGGTGCGCTCAGTTCCTTTCAGCTGTCTTTTATCAATCCAGGCTATATCATCGGCATCACTGTTACCCTGATTGCTGCCCAGCGGTTCCGGTATACAGGCGGCGTCATATGCGGTGCCCTGACAGCCTGCGGTGCTATGCTTTCCGCTGAGGATTCGGGAGTGGGGCTGATATTCCTTCCTGTGACCGGACTTCTTGCCGGATACATGGCGGATATGGGCTGTTTTGCGGCGGCAGGTGTATTTTTTTTGTTCAATGCCCTGGCACAGCTGACCTTCCAGACCGGAGCCTTTACATATGCTGCAATCGGCAATCTGCTGCTGGGATGCATTGCCTACCTGCTTCTGCATACGATCTGTCTCGATCAGTGGATTGTCACGGAGCAGCTGTCCTCTCACCGTATGATGCAGAATCTTGCGGTGCGGATGCGGTTTATGGCACAATCCATCGGCAGCGTCCGTGCGGATACAGAGAAAATTGCAGGGCTGCTGACCCATCCCGTCAATGGAAGGGATGTCTGTACCCATGTGACCTATGCTGTATGCAGAGCCTGTGCTGGACGGGATACCTGCTGGAAAAAACATGCGGAACGTACCAGTGCGGGTTTTCTGAAGCTGCAAACCGTCCCCTCCTGTACACCCAGAGAGCTTCCGGCAGAACTGCGCACCTGCTGCCGGAAGGAACTTTTATGCAGCACTCTTGCCAAAGAACAGAAACGCATTCAGCTGAAGAAGATCCGGATCGCTCAGAAGGAGGAAAGCCGCCGTCTTGTATTTGAGCAGCTGATTGCTGCGGAGGAAATGCTTTCTTCCTTCGGTGAACGTATGGCAGTACGTTACAGCAGCGAACTGACAGACGGAATTGAACGGCGGCTCGACCGGTACGGCTATTCCTGCGATTCCATTGTAGCGTACTACAATGACCGGGAAAGGCTTATGATCGAGTTTTACTGCAAGGACAGACAGCTGGAGGACTGTATGGCAGCGATCTGCCATATTCTGACAGAGATGCTGGGCATCACTCTGGAGGAACTGGAGCCGGTCGGCACAAAGGAATCCGTGCGTTACCGGCTGTGTCAGGCGCCACCCTACCAACTGCGGCAGTACAGTACGAAACGCTGTGCTGAGGGAGGCGTTGTGTCAGGGGATACTACGCTTTTGTTTCAGGACGGCACCGGCTGTGCTTATGTGGTTCTGTCAGATGGCATGGGCACCGGAAAATCCGCTGCGGTAGAATCCCGTATGACAGCAGAGATGTTCCGCAAACTCATCAGCAGCGGTGTTGCCTACGAAGCGGCACTTCGTGTCATCAATGGTCTCATGCTGACCAAGTCCGAGGAGGAGGGCTTTGCCACCCTGGATGCAGCACGCTTTGACCTGGACAGCGGAGAAATGACTCTGATCAAGTCCGGTGCAGCATCCACGCTGCTGCGGCATAAGGGACAGGTCCTGCGGATCTGCGCGCCCACCTTTCCCATTGGTGCAGATGCATCGCCGGATATTTACACCAGACAGTTCCCGCTTCTTGCAGATGATATCATCGTCATGCTGTCAGACGGCATTCAGGAAAGTCAGTATCCCTTTATCAAGGATCTGCTTCTCAGCAGCGATGACCTGACTTACATTGCCAATGAGATCTGTAAAAAGTCCGTTATCTTCGGCGGCGGCAGATGCAGAGATGATGTGTCTGTTACGGTTATGCAAATTCTGGAGAATTCCCTCTGTTGAATCCGTTTTTTACGCTAATATATTATTCAAATCCGCTTTTCTCGTTGTGCATATTGCACAAACATTACAAGGAAATCTGTTGAAATCCATAAAATTTGCGGGAGGACTCGAAAAGTGCTTGAAAAGGAGCGTAAATTGTGCTAAAATATGAATATAAAGACTAAGGGAGGGGAAGCTATGCCTTCAATTCAGAACAATCCGGACTATGATTTTCCGCTTTATCTGTTCCATCAGGGCAAGAACTACGAGGCTGGCAAGTTTTTTGGCGCACACAAAAATCCTGACAGCGGCAGCTGGCGGTTCCGAGTATGGGCACCGCGGGCAAAGAGCGTTTCCGTCATTGGTGATTTTAACCAGTGGGACCGCACCTGCAATCCGATGATTCGTGTTTCAGAAACCGTATGGGAAACAGAGATCCCGGGGATGAAGCAATTTGATTCCTATAAATACAGCATTGAAACAGAGGATGACCGGATCCTTGACAAGGCTGACCCGTATGCACAGCATTTTGAACGCCGTCCCGGTACAGCGTCCAAGCTTTATGAGAGCGAATATGTGTGGGACGATGCGGAGTGGATGCTGAACCGGGGAGAAAAGTCACCGTATAAGAATCCGATGAACGTGTATGAAATGCATCTGGGTTCCTGGAAGCACAGCGAGGATGAGGAATTCCCGAGTTATATCGGAGTTGCAAGGCAGCTGATTCCGTATCTGAAGAAGATGTCCTATACCCATGTGGAATTCATGCCGCTGACGGAGTATCCCTTCGACGGCTCCTGGGGTTATCAGGTAACGGGCTATTATGCACCCACCTCCAGACACGGCACACCGGATGATTTCCGCAAAATGGTGGATATGTTCCATCAGGCAGGCATCGGCGTCATTCTGGACTGGGTTCCGGCACATTTTCCGAAGGATGCAGCAGGTCTTTGTGAGTTTGACGGCTCATACTGCTATGAGTATACAGACCCGCTGAAGATGGAGCATAAAGCGTGGGGTACACGTGTATTTGACTATGGAAAGGGCGAGGTTTGCTCTTTCCTGATCTCCAGTGCATGCAGCTGGCTGGGCTATTACCATATCGATGGTCTTCGTGTGGATGCCGTTGCGTCTATGCTGTATCTGGATTATGACCGTCCCGACGGTCAGTGGCGTGCCAACCAGTACGGCGGACATGAGAA
>JAFURN010000159.1 GCA_017480865.1 Ruminococcus sp.
CGCTATGAAGATGGATGCCAAGTACGAGACCTATCTGCTGGGCACTGCATTTGCCCGTCCCGTCATCGGCAAAAGATTAGCGGAGATCGCTCTGGCTGAGGGCGCTGATGCCATTTGCCACGGCGCAACCGGTAAGGGCAACGACCAGGTTCGTTTCGAACTGGCAATCAAGGCTTATGCTCCGGATATGAAGATCATCGCTCCCTGGAGAGAATGGGACATCAAGAGCCGTGACGAGGAAATCGATTACGCAGAAGCACACAACATCCCGCTGAAGATCAGCCGTGAGACTAACTATTCCAAGGATAAGAACCTGTGGCACCTGTCCCACGAGGGTCTGGACCTGGAGGATCCGGCAAACGAGCCGACCTATGAGAAGGAAGGCTTCCTGGAAATGGGCGTATCTCCCATGCAAGCTCCGGACAAGCCGACTTATGTAAGCATCCACTTTGAAAAGGGTATCCCGACTGCAATTGACGGTCAGGAAATGGGCGCTGTAGAGATCATCGAGACACTGAACAAGCTGGGCGGCGAGAACGGCATCGGTCTGGCCGATCTGGTAGAGAACCGTCTGGTTGGCATGAAGTCCAGAGGTGTTTATGAGACTCCCGGCGGTACGATTCTGTACCACGCACACGATGTTCTGGAGACTATTACTCTGGATAAGGAAACTGCAAGAATGAAGCAGTACATCGGCATCAAGTTTGCTGATATCGTATACAACGGTCAGTGGTACACACCGCTGAGAGAGGCTCTGACAGCATTTGTTGACGAGACACAGAAGACCGTTACCGGTGATGTTAAGCTGAAGCTGTACAAGGGCAACATCATCAATGCTGGCGTAACTTCTCCGTACACCCTGTATGATGAAGAGGTTGCTACCTTCGATGCAGAGGATGTTTACAACCAGAAGGATGCAGAAGGCTTTATCAACCTGTTCGGTCTGCCGATCTGGGTAAAGGCAAAGCTGGATCAGAACCGCAACAAGTAATCGTAAGATGTAAAATAGAAGAAGGGCGGCGCAGAGCCGCCTTTTTTCGATAGCTGGGAAAGGACGAACCGAAATGGCACTTTGGGCAGGAAGATTTTCCAAGGAAATCGATGAAACCGTAAACGCATTCAATTCCTCGATTGCGTTTGACGCAAGAATGTATAAGCACGACATACAGGGCAGCATTGCACATGCAGCGATGCTCGGCAAGTGCGGCATTATTACCGAAGAAGACAGCCGGATCATCATTAAGGGTCTGGGCGAAATACTGGAGGATATCGAATCGGGCAAGCTGGAATTTGACCCGACCGCTGAGGATATCCACATGTTTATTGAAGCAGAACTGACGAAGAGATACGGTGATGTGGGCAAGAGACTTCACACCTCCCGTTCCAGAAATGACCAGGTTGCAGTGGACCTGAGACTGTATCTCCGTGATGAGATCGCAGAGATCAGAGGTATGGTTCATAACCTTTGCGAGGTCCTGGTAGAACTGGCTGAGAAGAATACCGAAACAGTAATGCCGGGCTATACCCATCTCCAGAGAGCGCAGCCGGTAACCTTTGCACACCATATGATGGCTTATGTGCAGATGTTCCTCAGAGACCTTGGCAGACTTGACGATACAGCAAAGCGCATGAACGTGTGTCCTCTGGGCAGCGGTGCGCTGGCTGGTACTACTTATAATATTGACAGAGAACTGACCGCATCTCTGCTGGGCTTTGATGCACCGATGGCAAACAGCCTGGACGGCGTATCCGACAGAGACTACTGCATTGAACTGGCAAATGCGCTGTCGCTGATCATGATGCATCTGTCCCGATTCTCCGAGGAGGTCATTCTGTGGTGTTCCTGGGAGTTCAAGTTCATCGAACTGGATGACGCCTATGCAACTGGCTCTTCCATCATGCCCCAGAAAAAGAACCCGGATATTACCGAGTTGATCAGAGGCAAGACTGCAAGAGTATACGGTGATCTGAATACACTGCTGACCATGATGAAGGGTCTGCCGCTGGCATACAATAAGGATATGCAGGAGGATAAGGAAGCTATCTTCGACGCAGTGGATACCGTAAAGCTGTGTGTAAAGACCTTTATCCCCATGATGGAAACACTGTCAGTCAATGCAGAGAATATGCGTGCAGCAGCGGCAAAGGGCTTTATCAATGCTACAGACTGCGCAGACTACCTGGTGAAGAAGGGTATGCCCTTCCGGGATGCGTACAAGATCTCCGGCACACTGGTTGCTGAGTGCATTGCAAAGGGACTGACACTGGAAACGCTTCCTATGGAGGAATATCAGAAGATGACAGATCTTTTCACAGAGGACGTATACGAGGCGATCAGCCTTGAGACATGTGTAAAGGGCAGACTTTCACAGGGCGGACCGTCACCTGACGCTGTGGCTGTACAGATCGCACTTGCGAAAGCACAGCTGGAAGCGTGAAGCCATGCTGAAAAGACAGTTTAAGTTTATAATATGTCTCTGCCTGATTGCGGTACTTGTCTGGATATTGGGCGAGGTTCTCATCGGACTGGTGCTGGAATGGCATGGAATAGTTTCATGGATCTGGGCAGGACTTGTCCTTGTGGGCACATGCGTATTCAGCGTGTGGAAGTGCCCAAGGGAATAAAAAGATAATATTGATGCGTTGAAAATGTTCCACCGGAACATTTTCAAGGTGTACTTTACATAAGCGGTGAACAAGGGGAAGCGGTCTTGTTCGCTTCCCCTCGAAATGCTGTCGCATTTCTCACCCCTTTCTCCGTGCGCCGTGAGCATGGCGCAGGGTGTTTCGCCGTCTGCGGACGGCGACCGGGGCTTTGCCCCTGGACCCCACCAGCATTTTTGAAAAATTGCTGGACCAAAAAACTTTTATTGATTTGGTTCGTAACCGAAAAGAAAGGAACCCCAAAAATGTCAGTAAACATTTTCATAGACGGTCAGGAGGGTACGACCGGTCTGCGTATTCTGGAACGCTTCGCAGGCAGAGACGACATCAACCTCCTCCAGATAGA
>JAFURN010000016.1 GCA_017480865.1 Ruminococcus sp.
ATCATGTATCAGTGCAGGGCAACAGGTTTCCGCAGAGATCAGGAATATTATATCTGTTCCGGGTATCGCAAGGGCAAGGATGTGTGTGGGGAGACCCATTCCATCCGAACCGTTATCCTGGAGGAATTGATCCTTGATAACTTGCGGGAGATCGTTTCCTTCGCAAGACAGCACAAAGAGCGGTTTGTTCAGATGGTCATGGATATGGACCTGAAGGAGCGCAACAAAGGACTTGCCAAAAAGAAAAGACTGTTGGCCGATGCTGAAAAGCGGATCGCAGAGCTTGACAACATCTTCAAGCGGCTGTATGAGGACAACATTTCCGGCAAGCTCACCGACGAGCGTTTCCGCAAATTGTCCCAGGACTATGAGGACGAGCAGAGCGGCCTGAAAGAGCAAGTGCTTCTGCTCCACGAGGAAATCGAAGCAGTGGAAAGCAAGAGCGCTAATGTTGACAGGTTTCTATCCATCGTTGACAGGTACACGGAAATCCCGGAGCTGACGCCCCACATCCTGCATGAGTTTGTTGAGAAGATCGTCATTTACGCAGCGACCGATCCGCACAGCAAGGTAAACCGCAGGCAGCAGGTAGATATCTACTACAAGGGTATCGGTATCCTGGAAATCTCAAAAGTTTTCGATACACGGCATAAATGAAAGAAACGGCATAGCCGTAAGCTATACCGTTTCTCTCTCGCCCTACAATGTTTTCTTATTAGGATTGCACATTCCCGCGGCAGTTTTTTCTGAAACCATTTTCCGACAAACCCTGCCGCCATTGCCAGCAATACAGGATGGGCGAACTGGTAGATTCTTTCAAACAGATCATTCAGGCCATGCTGCCTCATCACATCAAAGTAAGACTGGTTCTCTCCCGAACGGGCAGAATGTAAAAGCTGAATTGCGTTAGGCAAAAGCACGAACGCAGACAGCAACACGCCCGTCACCGTACCAATGACCAGCGCAGAAACCGTCCTTTTTATTTCATCAGCAGAATCCGCTTTGCGCTTATATGCAAAGCAGAATCCGCTTCCAAATAGTGTAAACAACAATGTCATCGCACCAAGCTGCAGACTGAGTGCCAGCTGATAGCCAAGAAGGAGGGCATACATTCCCCATTTCTTTTCGCGGAGCAGTCTCAGACAGGCCAGCAGAAAAAGCGGAAACAATACCGGCAGATACATCCATTTGATTATCTGAAACTGCCCGGCGCAAAAAGCGCTGAACGCATAACAGATACTGAGCGGTATATTCCACGCATTCCGCTCCGGCCACAGTTTCTGCAGAAATACACAGGCGGACACAGCCGATGCAGTACCATAACAGGCAAGAAGCACGTTCACAGCCAGATAAATCCGCTCTCTTCCGAAAAGCAGCAGAATATAATTAAACGGATTGATCATCTCATTGATCGTATCTGCATACAGATAAGCACCACCCGAAGCATTCAGATCCATGAACAGATTTTTCTGCCCCGTGACCACATCATAAAAACGGTACAGCAGAGGAACATACTGGGAATGCAGATCGATCATCAAAATGGAACCATCTCCCAGCGGAAACAGATCGCGTATCAGAAAAAGAAGCGCAAAAAGTCCCAAAGCCAGCATCGCCGTCAACGCTGTCTGACCGATATTCTTCTTATTCTCTTCCCATTTTCCGACCATTTGCATTCGAAGCCGATTCCTTCCTGTTTTCATTTATAACATACACCAGACACCAGTCATGATCGCACTGCATACCGCAAAGCATACCAGTACCAATATACCCAGTCTGTTAAACCATTTGCATTTGCTCTCCTGCAGAACAAAACCAAGTGCGACCGCAGGGAACAGCAGGGTAATCTCTATGTATCGGAAGTGCATGCTGCACTGCTGAGGATAATTATACGCAAACACCAGGTAACAGAACATGTTGACAACATATCCAATCGCAAACATCAGATAGCAGGGAGCGTCAATCGGAAGCACATCTGCGCCTTTACCACTTGTTGCCTTCCGATTGATCTGCCTGATACCGCCGACTATAAATACCTTAACAAAACTGCAGAAAGCCACAAACGCAAGAACCGCTCCCAGAAGCATCAGCAGCACAGCAATCAGCTTCACAGGTTTTCCCACATTTGCCATATCCCATTCTCCCAGCACGGAAGTCCGGATGATCTGCATCCATACATTGTATCCACATCCGATACGGAAATTCAGCAGATTGTCCACCATCTCCGAGGGGACAGGCCATAAAAACCGGTTGATGACCGGTACATTTCCGGTATACTGCCAGGAATCTGCGGGCAGCTCATAGACCCAGAAAATATCTGTGCCGAACCTGATCAGATTTCTCACATAAAAACTCATTCCTACAGGTACGGAAATCACACCGAATA
>JAFURN010000160.1 GCA_017480865.1 Ruminococcus sp.
CAAAATAGCCATTATGTAGGGGCGAGCATTGCTCGCCTGCTGTTAAAGTATGCTTTTTTCTACAGTCTGGAGCCTTGTTCCACAAGGATTTTCTTCTCTTAGATGTACTTTACTCGTACAGTTCGCAAAAATTGGTCGCTCCGCTCCCTCTTTTGCTATGTTTCAAATTCCGCATATGATCTTTTCTTCACACTGCAACAAGATATCCTGGATGTGCTTACCTGAAATCGTACCTCTTTTACAATGCGGAATTTGGTTTGCTCGTTCGATCCAAAAGCACGTAATTTTAGTCCAGGTGTTTCGCTCTCTGCGGAGAGCGACCAGCTTGCGCAGCTGGACCGCGCGAGCTGCAGCCAGCTCGACCGCCTTTCTGCCTCCGGCAGTCCACCCGCTAAACAACAATTTATATCCCCAATTTTTGAGACAGTGCCTCTTTTGCGTTTCAAATGAAAAAATGGTGAAAAATGAGCAAACCATTTGACAAGAATATATGACTTATGGTAAAATAAAAGAGAGGTATTCTATGCTGCGTAAACGCCGTGTTACTTTTTGTATCCGGTTTGTAATATTTCCCTTGACAAGAGCGGGAAAATGCGGTATAATAGAAGCATCGAAGCAAAGAGCAGGCAGAATGTCTGGATTTTTGACAACAACGATATGGAGGAATTTACAATGGGCATTTTTTCAAGAATCGGTGATGTTTTAAAGGCAAACATTAATGATATGATTGACCGTGCGGAAGATCCGGAGAAGATGGTCAAGCAGATTATTCTGGACCTTCAGAAGGATGTACGTGCATCCACAGAAGCACTGGGCAAGGCAATGGCAAGCCAGAGAATTGCAGAGCGTCAGTATGAGCAGGCAGTGCGCAACTCCGCAAACTGGGAGGCAAAGGCAAAGGCTGCACTGGCTGCCGGCAATGCGGATATGGCAAAGAAGGCACTGTCCTATAAGGTAAAGGCTGATGCAGACGTAGAGTCTACCAGCCAGATGCTGGAGACGATCACCACCCAGACAGAGGCGATCCGTGACCAGGTTGAGGCACTGAAGGCAAAGCTGGATGAGGCAAAGAGCCGTCAGTCCATGCTGATCGCCCGTGCACAGATGGCAAAGACACAGAAGAATCTGGCATCCTCTATGAGCGGTGTGGATGCATCTGCTGCACTGGATAAGTTCAGCAGAATGGAAGAGAAGATCGAGCGTCAGGAAGCAGAAGCAGCTGCGTTTGCGGAAATCGCAGGCGGCAGTGCAGACATGCAGAGCTTTGAGCAGATGGAAAATGACGCTAAGGTTGATGCAGAATTGCAGCGTCTGATGGCAGAAATGGGAGCACAGACCGATGCGGATATTGCATTGGAAGAGGGAGGCGTTCTTTAATGGAACGTCAGGAACTGGAGAAAGGAAGCGAGGGTAAGAAGAGCGGTTCGGTTTTTCTGGCTGTTCTGCTTGCAGTAGCAGCAGTCGTGCTTGCTGTATGCAAGGTCATGCAGGATCGTGCATACGATGAAAAGTGGAGTGAGTATGATGAGTGCGGACTGAGCTGATTGGATTCGATTCTCAAGCCAAATGTAAGACATAGGCTGCCGGTTGAAAAGGTCGGCAGCCTTTTTCTAAATCTGCGCTGCTGGTAAATTTTGCAGCCAGACCTTGAAATTCATATTTCTTGACAAAATTGTTTTAAAAATGGTATAATATAACAAATGCTAAGGTTACACATGCAGGAAATGAGCGTGATTTTATTTTCTGCAAGGACAGAAAGGAGTACCATGTACGAGAAGGAAATGATATCTGCATCCCCCCGCCTGAATGCGATCGTAAATCGCTATGAGGAAAATGCTGCAAAGGCAGCACAGCTTGCACAGGAATCCCTGTCCCGGTATCAGATCCCCGCAGAGCTTTACGGGACCTATGATGTAAAGCGTGGTCTGCGTGATGCTGATGGAAAGGGTGTGCTTGCCGGACTGACTACCGTGAGCCAGGTTACAGCAAGCCGTGAGGAAAACGGTGTCCGGATCCCTGAGGAGGGAAAGCTGCTGTACCGCGGCATTCAGATTCAGGATCTGGTAGATGGCTTTATTGCCCAGGACCGGTTCGGATTTGAGGAGATCGTTTACCTGCTGCTGACCGGCGAACTGCCCACAAAGGCACAGCTGGCAGATTTTCACGCACTGCTTTCGGAATATCAGATTCTGCCGGATAAGTTCAAGAGCGGCATTATCATGAAGATGCCCAGTGACAACATTATGAGCATGATGGAGAAGTGTGTGCTGTCGCTTCATGCAGTAGACCCGAATCCTGATGATACCTCGCTGGATAACGTCATGCGTCAGTGTCTGGAACTGATCGCACGGTTCCCGGCAATGGCGGTTTACAGCTATCAGGCATCACAGTATTTCCGTCAGGGCGAGAGTATGGTGTATCACCGCCCCGATCCGGAAAAGACGATTGCAGAAAATTTCCTGACGCTCCTGCGTCCGGATGGCAAGTATACAAAGCTGGAGGCACGGCTTCTTGACCTGGCGCTGGTGCTGCATGCCGAGCATGGCGGCGGCAATAACTCTGCATTTACTGTGCATGTGGTAACCTCCTCTGGTACGGATACGTATTCTGCCATTGCAGCAGCCCTCGGTTCTTTGAAGGGTCCGAAGCACGGCGGTGCCAACCTGAAGGTTATGGAAATGTTCGATGACCTGAAGCAGAATGTTCCGGACTGGAAGGATGAGGATGCGCTCCGTGAGTATCTGCGCAGGCTCCTTGATCGTGAGGGCTTTGACAAGAGCGGTCTGATTTATGGTATGGGTCATGCGATCTATTCCATTTCCGACCCTCGTGCAGAACTTCTCAAGACATTTGCAGAAAAGCTGTCTGTGGAGAAGGATTGCCACGATGAGTTTATGCTGTATGCCAATGTAGAGCGCATTGCCAAGGAACTGATCGCAGCAAAGCGTAAGATTTATAAGGGTGTCTGTGCAAATGTAGACCTGTACAGCGGCTTTGTATACCGTATGCTGAATATTCCGACAGAACTGTTTACACCGCTCTTTGCCATTGCACGAATTGCAGGCTGGTCGGCACACCGCATTGAGGAACTGATCAACTGCAATAAGATCATCCGTCCGGCATATAAGTCCGTAAGCGAGCCGCGCACGTATAAAATGCTGGGTGAAAGAGAAGACTGATTACAGGAGATTGAAAAGCTGTTGCACGATAGAAGTGTGTAACAGCTTTCTTTTTCGATGACAGGAAAGGAGGTGCAGAGATGCTCCGGGAGAGTGTACGGCTTTTGCGCAGGTCGTGGAAATCACTGCTGGTATTGGAACTGCTGATGCAGCTGATGAGCCTTACGATGCTCATGCCTCTGGCGGGTGCGCTGATCGATGGTGCCATCCGTCTGACGGGTATGCGCTATTTGACAAAAGCAAATCTGGAGCTGCTGCTGCGCTCCTTCTGGACGCTGCCGCTTCTGGCAGTGCTGGTGTTTTTGGCGGCGATTTATATGCTGATTCAGTTTACCGGCGTGATTGCCTGTATGGATGCAGCCCGTGACGGGCGGAAACTTACACTGTCCGGACTGCTCTGGGAGATCCTGTCCGGTGTGCGGCGTTTTTTTGCGCCGGGGATCCTGTCTCTGCTGGGGCTTCTGATGCTGCTCATTCCCATGGTGACTGTTTCCGCAGCCGGAGGTGTTGTTTCTGCCATCGGTGTTCCGGATGTGCTGGGCAGCTTGCTCAGCGACCAGAATTATGTGGTTCCGGCATATGCAGGCATTGCACTGATCTGTCTGATGCTGAGTATGCGGTGGATCCTGGGGCTTCCGGTTTTTGTGTGCAGACGATGCAGCTTTCGGGCGGCGCGCCGGCAGAGCCGCAGATGGATGCAGGGGAATTCGGTGCGTGTATTTTTCGGGATGCTGGCATGGTGTTTGCTGTATGCCATTCTTCTCCTGGGCATCCTGATTCTTCTGACGGGTGCTGGTATCAGCCTGATCTCCGCCTTTGGCGGTTCCGTTGCCTACGGAAAGGTGCCTTTGCGTGTGCTGCGGTATGCGCTGCTGGGTGTTATTTTCGTGTTTTCCGCAGGTGCAGTGCCGCACTTTTCTGCCGGTATGATGGCGTATTATTACCGTTTCCGGGATGAGGCGGAATCCTCCTGCAAAAGCATTTTCCCAAGGCAGCAGCGTCTGCTTCGCCGGACAAAGGGGAGCGTTCTTGCTGTACTGGCAGTCAGTGCTTTGCTGACCATAAATATCTCCTACCTGTACCGTCTGGTGACAGGAGATGCATCTCTGCGGTTTGTGCTGCATACAGAGCCTGTGGTCGTTGCGCATCGGGGTGCGTCTGCTTCGGCTCCGGAGAATACCATTTATGCCTTTGCAAATGCTATGGAACTGCATGCAGGAGGCATTGAACTGGATGTGCAGCAGACAGCGGATGGTGTGCCGGTCGTGACTCATGACCTGAATCTGAAACGGATCTCGGGATGGAACCGGAAGGTATCCGAGGTGACCTATGAGGAACTGCATGATCTGGATGTGGGCAGCTGGTTTGATCCCATATACAGGGAGGCAAGAATCATGACGCTGGAGGAGGTTCTGCTCTTTACAGGGGGAGAGGTTTTTCTGAATATTGAACTGAAAAGCGATGCAGAGGGGGAATGCCTGGAGGAGCAGGTTGCAGATCTGATCCTGCAATACGGTGCAGAAAGCCGCTGCTGTGTGACCTCCTTTTCTTATGCATCCCTGAAGAAGATCAAGGAATATTGCCCGGATATCCGCACGGGCTTTATCATGAGCTATGCCTATGGAAATTTTTATGATCTGGAGGATGCAGATGCCTTCAGCATCAAGAGTATGTTTATCAATCAGCAGGTAGTCAGCAGTGCCCATCAGAGGGGCAAGGAGGTCTATGCGTGGACGGTGAACAGCGTTCCGGAAATGCAGCGGATGCTGAATCTGGGCGTAGACCATATCATCACTGACAAACCGGAACTGATGCAGGCGCAGATCGACCGGGACAGTACCGAAGACACGCTGCTGGAGGCGGTACTGCGTCTGACTGCATCGTAGGAGGAGGCACGATCTATGAAGCTGTATGCATGTTTTTTTTCGGACAGCACACCTGCTGTCCAGCATGAGAATGCCCATCGGCTCCTTGCCTTTGTGCTGTACCGGGAGTATGGCATCGGGGCATATACCCTTGGGAAGAACCGTCACGGAAAGCCCTGTCTCACGTCACATCCTCATATCCGGATCAACCTTTCCCATTGTAAGGGCATGGCAGTGTGCGGTGTAGGGGAGACGGCATTGGGCGTGGACGGAGAATGTCTGAGAACGGTGCGCAGCGGTGTGGTGCGGCGTGTATGTGCGCCCTCTGAGGCAGAGGAACTCCAGGAGGCATCCCATCCGGATCTGCAGTTTACCCGGCTCTGGACGCTGAAGGAAAGCTTTGTAAAGGCAGTGGGGGTGGGCATATCCTATCCCATGCGGAAGGCGGTATTTTCCTTTGCAGGGGATGCACTTCAGACCAATATAACCGGGGCGCACTTCTGGCAGTATGTGATTGCGGACCGGTATGTGATCTCCGCTTGTGCCGCCGAGCCGGAGGAGACTTGTACGCTGCATATGCTGACCCCTTCGTTGATGGATGTCCGTGAATAATGCAAAAAGGCTCGGTTCGAATTGTTGGGTAAATTGTAGTTTACCGGGTGAACTGCCGAAGGCAGAAAGGCGGTCGAGCTGGCTGCAGCTCGCGCGGTCCAGCTGCGCAAGCTGGTCGCTCTCCGCAGAGAGCGAAACACCTGGTCTAAAAATTACGTGCTTTTCCGCCGAACAAACAAACCAAATTCCGCATTCAAAAAAACTTTCCCATACAGTGAAACCGTAACAAGGAAGCCTTGTTACAGTACAAAGCAAAGAAAATATGCGGAATTTGAAACATAGCAGGAGAGAAGCACGAAGTGCAAGAATCCTGCGGACGGTACGAGCCTTGTTCCACAAGGA
>JAFURN010000017.1 GCA_017480865.1 Ruminococcus sp.
CCGCGCTTTTCGATCAGCTTCCACTGCTGGTTGTCAGCACCAGTGTACTTCTGGATCTGGATGTCAAGACCATCGTCCGCAGTGGTTCCGCCGACTGCCAGGCAGACGCTTTCATCCTTCATGGAGGTGATCTTGCAGTAGCCATCTGCGGTTGCAGTAATACGCCATTCCTGGTGGCTGCCGCCGGTGAGATTCCACTGCTGCATATTTCTACCCTCTTCAGTAGAGCCGCCGGGAATATCCAGAGACAGACCATTGAAGCGGTTTGTGATAAAGTAGGATACGCCGCTGAGCAGATCAGTATCGCCGATTTTAACGGTTGTGCTTGTGTTATCCTCTCCGGAAGCCTTGTATACCAGCTGGCTGTTTTCGGAGGTTCTGTCGATCATATCCTCAGCCATGCTATAGGCATCCTTCTTGCTGCCCCAGACGGTCATATTATTACCAGTAGCAGTAAAGGTCATTTTCTGCACCATTTCTACAGACTCATCCGCCTGGACAATGAATGCGCCTTTGTAAGTAACACCATTATAAGTAATGCTCATGTAGGGAGAGCCGTCTTCAACGGTCCATGTACCGCTGATATCACCGGTCACTGTACCGTTTGCATTCAGTGTAATATTGACGGGCTTTGCGATCTCAACCACATCAACCGGATCGCTGTCCAGCCATTCGCTCTTATGACCCTGGCTCAGGTCGTGAACAAGGAACTCATAATCACCTGTAAGCGCATCCATGGTGTGACCCTTTTCGGAGAGTGATTCACCGTTATATTCATATGCGGTAGCGGTGATCCAGCCATCCTGATTCATAATAAGCTGATGAACACGTACTTCGTGGAAAAGCCCCAGTCCGCCGAACTTGGTATGATAGATGACATAGAGTTTGCCGTCATCATCCATGAGTGCAGAGTTATGTCCCTGTGCCTTGAAGCTGTAGCCGTTGCAGCCCCACTGATAGTTACTCATAAGACGCATGCCCACGTTACCGCCGATGTTGTCGGTACCCTTTGTATAAATGGCACTGTTGCCGTTCTGATCAACGTACGGACCAGCGGGATATTCACTGCGGAATACACGCATATTATATTCTCCGTTGGGATGGAAGTAACCATAGGATACAAACATATAGTAATAGCCCTTACTGCTTCCCGGAGGTGTCATATACTCGATGTAAGGACCTTCGCCGGATACCCAATAACCGCCTGCAACCTTTGTACCCATATAAGCGTCAGACTGGTTGGTGACAGTGGGATAGGTAACATTGTAGTCTCTGAGACCTGTGTTTTCGTCCAGTTCGAGCATATAAAGACCGCCGAACCAGGAGCCGTAAACCATCCAGAGACTGCCGGCTTCATCATAGAAAACGCCAGGGTCGATGGCGTTTGTACCATACTCTGCATTCCATCTGCCATTGGAATCGAGATAACGGCTGAGATCCGGGTTACTGCCCAGGACCTTTTCTACGTCTGTATTTTTATAGCTGTTTGCTGCATTTGCAGGATTTGTCTCAAATCCGGAATAAACAATGGTGTCTACATAAGTATACGGACCATCGATATTGTCAGCGGTACACAGAACGATAGACGAATGCCAGTAGTCACCGTTGACGGAAAGATACATACAGTATTTGTTCATAACAGGATTCCACACGATATCAGGCGCCCAGAGATTACCGGATAAATCGTAGCCGCTGCTGGTATTGGACCAGGTGCAGGGCTTGGCGAGATCGGTATAGATGTCATTGAAGTAGTCGGTATCCTTTGTATCCGCCTGACCATTTGCTGTCCATGTCCAGTTCATGAGGTCGTTTGAACGGCCGGCGTCAAGATGAGAACCCATAATGTAGTAGCTTCCGTCTTCCAGCTTGATGATGGAAGGGTCGTGAACCGATACACGGGTATATTGGCCTGCGTCAGCAATTGGTGCAGCACTGAGCGTACCGGTCAGCATCAGAGCCGCACTCAGAATTCCGGCAGTCAGCCGTTTCCATAAGCTGTTTTTTTGATATTTCATTTTCTTCCTCACTTTCATATTCGTTCATAGGTTGCACAGGTGAATTCTTTTCCTATGGTACATTATACCATATCTTCACGACAGAATCAATGATTTTTTGTACCATATGCAAATTGCATATGGTACACGCAGATAGGGAGGAAAATCAGAATTCCGCAGGATTTCGCAGGATTTTTTGTTTTTTCGGATCTGTTTACCGATGGACCGCTGAAAAGAAAGCTAAAAATGCAACAAAAAAGGTCGTATCCGCAATTGTATTTTGGAGTTAAATGTGGTATTATTACAATGCAAGATAAGAACTTTTGTGCAGTTGCTACAATCTCTGTAGATAAAAATTGTGAGATTGAGCAAACGGGTCGTTCCCCGTGCGCAAATAACATTTAGGGAGAAGGAATCATCATGAAAAGAATGAAAGCATTTCTGACAGCGGTTATGATGCTGTCAGCATTGCCGCTTGTGTATCAGGGAACCGCAGCACAGGCAGCAGAGGCACCTGCTGTGCCGGAAGGTACATATCTCATCCGTAATGTAAACAGCGGTATTTATCTGGACGTTGAAGGCGGCGCAGCTGCAAACGGTACAAATGTACAGCAGTGGGGCGCAGAAAGTGCAATGGCAAGCAATATCTGGAAGGTTGTTGCAGAAGCAGATGGTTACTATTCCATTTATTCGATGCTGGGTGATGGTACGCAGTATCGCCTGAATGTTGGTTCAGATGACAACGCAGAGAATATCTGTATTGCAGAAACTGCTGAGACAGATGCACAGCTGTATCGGTTCCTGGGTAATGAGGACGGCAGCTATCGTATTGTGACTAAGAGTTCTCAGTGTGCAAAGGCAGTCGAGGTCATCAATGCAGAAACAACTGCCGGCGCAAACGTGCAGCAGTGGATCACAAATGGTGTAAACTGCCAGCATTGGCAGCTGATTCCGGTAGAATACGGAACTGATGGACTGACTGAAACGGAAAGCACAGTTACAGGTGAAGTATTCACCGCAGGTGACCTGAATGATGACGGCAGGGTCAATGTATTTGACATGGTTGTATTCAGACAGCTGCTTTCCGGCAATGCTGCAACAGAGAAGCAGAAATATGCAGGCAATGTAAACGGTGACGAGGAGTTTACTCTGGCGGATGCAGTTGTGATGCAGAAGCATCTGATGGGTAAGTCTGAACTGAAAAAACAGGCAGTTGATGTTATCAGAAAGTATGCAGGCGTTAAGGCAAGCTGCGATAAGGCATATCTGGAAAATACAAATGCAGGCTTCGAGAGCGAAGCTTATCTGAACATGTACAATGAGAAGGATGTTTTTGCATCCTGGAATGTAATGGCAGATGAAGACGGCATATATGCTGTTACGATCCGCTATGCAAATGCAAATGCATCCACACGTGAAATACTGTTGTCTGTAAGCGGTGAAATCGTTGGCTACAGTACAACATTCCCGTCTACCGGCGCATGGACAACATGGCAGACAATTACAGTAAATGTTAAGCTGAAGAAGGGTCTGAATGTTCTGACAGCACGTTCTATGACAACTGACGGTGCACCGAATATCGATCACATTACGATTGCAAAGACTGATGAAGCAGAATCAGCAACCACACCGATTCCTGCAATTACTGCAACTCCGTCCGAACTTCCGGGTCCGAACCATGGTACAGTCGGCACAGGCAAGCAGATGGAATACCTGAACAGAGGTGTCTGCGCAGTTGTATCCGGAACTGGTATGCTGGTATCCTGGAGATCTTTGGCAACTGACCACGAGAACACTACCTTCAAGCTTTATAAGAACGGTGAATTTGTAGCTGAGATCGGCAAGGATGATCCGACCAACTATTTTGTTGATGGCGCAACCGCAGCTGACTCCTTCACCATTGATACATTCATGGATGGCATGGCAGCAGAAATTGCACAGCCGGCAATCATTCTGGGTACTAAGAACAGCGGCCAGTCCGGCGGCTATCTGGAATTCGGCGTAGAAAAGCCTGCTGAACAGACAATGCCTGACGGTACAACATGCACATATACACCCAATGACTGCTCTGTAGGTGATGTAGACGGTGACGGTCAGTATGAGATCTTTGTAAAGTGGGATCCGTCCAACTCCAAGGATAACGCAAACGAAGGTTATACCGGCAGCGTATTCATCGACTGCTACAGACTGGACGGCACACGTCTCTGGAGAGTTGATCTTGGCAAGAACATTCGTGCAGGTGCGCACTATACACAGTTCATGGTTTACGACTTTGACGGAGACGGCAAGGCAGAAATGATCTGCAAGACTGCGGATGGTACGGTAGATGGTAAGGGTACTGTAATCGGAGACAGCAGCGTGGATAACCGCGGTACAGACGGCAGAGTGATCAAGGGCAATGAATACCTGACACTGTTCGATGGTCTGACCGGTGCAGCAAAGGATACCATTAACTTCGAGCCGGCACGCGGCAACGTTGGCGACTGGGGTGACACATGGGGTAACCGCTGCGACAGAATGCTGGCAACCGTTGCATATCTGGATGGAACAACACCTTCCGTTATTATGGGCCGTGGTTACTATGCAAAGACCGCAGTTGTGGCATACGATGTAGAAAACGGCAAGCTTGTAAAGCGCTGGAGTTATGATACCGGCACAAACTCTTCTGACCCTGCATTCAATCAGGGCAACCACAGCCTGATCCCGATGGATGTAGACAGTGACGGTAAGGATGAAATTATTTATGGTTCTGTTTGCTTCGATGAAAATGGTAAGGTTAAGTGGAGTACAGGTCTTGGTCACGGTGACTGCATGCAGGCAGGTGACCTGATTCCGGAACGTGCAGGTCTGGAAGTATTCCAGGTACATGAGCATCACTACGTAGCAGAGGTACACGATGCTGCAACCGGTACAGTTATCTGGCAGGTTGAAGGCACAGGCGACGTAGGCCGTGGTATTGCACTGAACCTGACAGCAGATTCTGCTGGTTGTGAGTTTACAAGTATTGTAGATGGTATCGTTTACGCATACAATCCGTCTTCCGGCAAGATTGAGTCTCAGGGCTACGGCTGGAACGATGAAATCAAGTGGAGCATGAACTCTGCTATCTGGTGGGATGATGACCTGGAACGTGAAGCTATGGACCGTACCATGATCGAGGATACAGTTGGCAGACGTTTTACAGGTGACGGTTCTTACAACAACTACACCAAGTCCAACGCTTGTCTGACAGCAGACATCTTCGGTGACTGGAGAGAAGAGGTTATCCTCCAGGCTGACGGCGGTACAAAGATCCGTATCTTTGAGACTACCTTCGAGACAGATACCAAGCTGTTTACTCTGATGCACGACGCACAGTACAGATGCGGCGTTGCAACTGAAAATACAGGCTACAACCAGGCGCCGAATGCAAGCTTCTTCCTGGGTACAGGCTATGACCTGCCGCAGGTACCTACGATCTATACCTATAAGGCAAACCAGTAAGATTGGAAGAAGTTTTCCAGTGATATCTTTTGTATGGAACGCAGCTGCCAAGCAGGCTGCAGAGAAACGGAACCGTCAGGGGCTCACTGGTATAAACCAAATTTAATTCAAGCAATTCCCCAAATCCTTTCATAGAGTAACGAAATCCCATGGAAACGGCAGCGCCGCCCGATACAGGAGAGGTCCTGCCGGGCGGCGCTGTCGTTTTGAAAGTATATACAATCAGGAGAAAATGCATTTTTCGGTTCTGTCCCGTTCATTTCTCCTCTTGACGAATCCTTCCATATGTGATATGATTTGATAAGAGTCTGATAAATACAATGCAGGCTCTGAATGCTGGATAACGAGGTGTAATATGATTGAAGTAAAGGAATACAGAGGACATATCCGCAACTGGCAGGCACTCTGCGCAGAACTGGATATTGATACAACCCTGACACGGGAAGCACGTGAACAGGAGATACTCCGGAAGGCATATGCGGCATGGGGCGATGACATGGCGATGCATATGCATGGTATGTTTGCTTTTGCCCTGTGGGATGAAGCCGCACAGAAGCTTTTCTGTCTGAGAGATCCTTTTGGTACAAAGACTTTTTATTATTATGTGACTGACGAGGGTGCGCTTTTGTATGGTACAACGATTCGCGGCATCATGGGGCAGCCGGGATTCGTGAAGGAACTGAATGAGGAGATGCTGCAAATCTACATGAGTCTGACTTATGTAGCTGGTGAGGATACATTTTTCCGCGGTGTCAAGAAACTCATGCCGGGCTGTTCCCTGACATGGCAGAATGGTGCCTATACGATCAAACGCTACTGGAAGCCGGAGTTTCATGCGGACGCATCGAAGTCATTGGAGGAGTGGGCAGATGAGATCCACAAGACAGTAGGTCAGATGATGGCTGAGATCAAAACAGAGGATGAAACCGCAGAATCCTTCCTGTCCGGCGGTGTGGACTCTTCTTATGTACTGGCTATGTCAGATGCTCAGATGTCGAATTCCTGCGGCTATGATGATGAGCGCTTTGATGAATCGGGTCTTGCCAGAAAGACGGCAGACCTGCTGAATCGCCGGAACACAAGATGTGTGGTTACCCCTGAGGCTTATTTTGATATCGTTCCCTATGTAATGTACAATATGGAGCAGCCTTTGGGAGATGCTTCTGCCATTGCCTTTGCTATTGCATGCCGTGAAACGGCAAAGCATACAAAGCTTTGCTATTCCGGAGAAGGCGCAGATGAGTTCTTCGGAGGATATAATATGTACCGCAATGCAGAGCGTTACGGTGAGAATCTGAAAACCTTCTATGTCGGCAATACCAACATCATGAAGGAGGAGGAAAAGCAGAGAATCCTCAAGCGGTATAATCCGGAGGTACTGCCGATCAACCTGGCGAAGCATATCTACGAGGAAACAGAGGGGCTGGACCCGCTTACCAAGATGTCTGATGTGGATATTCAGATATGGCTGGAAGGTGATATTTACCTGAACGTTGACAAGATGAGTACAGCGGCAGGTCTGGAGGTCCGCATGCCTCTGACAGACCGGAGAATTTTTGATATCGCATCCCGTATGCCTTCTCAGTACAAGGTAAATGCGGAGCAGAACAAGGTAGCCTTCCGTACTGCTGCGGCAAAGGTGCTTCCGGAGGAAATTGCATTCCGGAAGAAGCTGGGCTTTATTGTACCTATCCGCATCTGGCTGGCGGATGAACGCTATAATCAGGATGTACAGAAGAAGTTTAGCAGTGAAGCGGCAGGTAAATTCTTCCGTACAGAAGAGATCCGTGGAATTTTTGAAGAATATATCGGCGGAAATTCCGACCTCTGGCGTAAGGTCTGGACGATCTACACCTTCCTTGTGTGGTACGAGGAATATTTCGAAAAAAGATAAAAAATCAAGCGGCTTGTGCAATAGCAAGCCGCTTTCTTATATCTGGAAAACAGCGGTCAGTGCATAATCCTCATGAATAAATCGGTTATAGCGTTTTGCCGTGAAAAGTTGTACGGACAGGCTGCCATTGACGAAGGAAGAAGTATGATGTATAATGGAGATATATTACATTTCATGCAAAGGAGCATAGCACGATGCGGATCAACAATGTAGGATATAATCATTGCCATGATGCGGATTTTTTCATAGACAGACCGGATGGCAGCGGAGATTATCTGCTCCTGTTGCTGAAAACAGCGTCCGTTTTTACATTGGAAGGGAAGGATGTCCATGTTCCGGCAGAAAGCTTTTTTCTCTACCAGAAGGGGACACCACAGTTTTATCGCTGTGTCCCGCAGCATATTTTTTCCAATGACTGGATTCACTTTCAGCTTGAGGAGGATGAGGAGACACAGCTTCTGAAAAGCGGCATACCCCTGGATACGCCCATTCCGGTCAATAATCTGAATTTTCTGAGTTTCTGTGTGAAATCTATTGCTTACGAGGCGTATTCCGCCAATATAAATCGGGAGAAGAGCATTACTGCCTATATGGGGCTGCTTTTCCTGAAAATTCAGGAGCAGCTTTTTCAGCCCCGGGATATGGTTCCGGATTCCCGGTATGAGATGCTTTCTACCATCCGGAATAAAATATACACCTGTCCATATGAAGTAAGAACCGTAGAGAGTACCGCCCATGAGGTGCGCATGAGCAAATCCTCTTTCCAGCATCTGTACAAAAAGCAGTTTGGCACGACCTTTATGCAGGATCTGATCCAGAGCCGGGTTTCTCATGCAAAAATGCTGCTGACCTCTACAAATTTATCGGTTTCTGAGATCGCTGTGCAGTGCGGCTATCACAGCTATGCACATTTTGTACGGCAATTCAGATCCTGGTCCGGGGTTACCCCTACAGAGTACCGGAATACACAGAGCAGAGAAGTCACAAGCAAAACGAATTTGCACGATATGTGATAGAATGTGCAGGATTTGTTATTGATTTATCTGACAGAATTTGCTACACTATAGGTATAAAAAGTATACTGTTTTACAAACAGGAGGGGGATACTTATGCGTTATCATTTCTTAAAAAGAAGTCTTGCGGCTTTGACATCCTGCCTGATCCTTTCATCAGGCACAGCCATTCTGCCTCTTTCCGCAGTGGCAGCAGGGAACATCATTTCAAATGGAACATTTGAAAGTACGACTGGCTGGAGTACCTACAGGGAAAGCGGGGGACAGGCTGCTTTGTCTACAGACAACGGCAGACTTGCCCTGACCATCAGCAGCGTGGGCACAAAAAATTATGCGGTGCAGACGTATTATGATATTGTACCGCTTTATCAGAACGGTGTCTATCATTTGAGCTATGAGATCTCCTCCAGTACGGACCGCTATGTGGAAGGATTGATCCAGCAGAATGGCGGCAGCTATCAGGTGTATACCTGGAAGGGGATCGATGTGACAAGTGAGCCGCAGACTGTAGACTATACCTTTACTATGACAGCAGAAACAGATGTAATGACAAAGCTTGTGTTCAACTGCGGCTATCAGGGGAAAGAACTGCCGCAGCATACGATTTATCTGGACAATGTGGTACTGGAGCTTGTGGATGACAGCAATGTGGATTATACGGCTTTTATGCCTTATGAGCCGGATATTATGACCAACCAGATCGGCTACAGACCGGACAGCGAAAAGATTGCAGTATTCCGGAATGTGACCAGTGAAACAGAATTCTCTGTTGTGGATGCATCTACGGATAAGGTTGTGTATACAGACAGTCTCTACGGAGAAAAGGTAAATGCAAGTGCTGAGGAAACTGACTGGTATGGTGATTTTACAGCAGTCAAGGAACCGGGCACATATTATATCACCTGCGGCGATCTGGATGCTTCCTATTCCTTTGAAGTTGCTGAGGCAATTTATGACAGCCTCCTGGAGGATTCCGTGCGTATGCTCTATCTTCAGCGCTGCGGCTGTGCAGTGGAGGACAGTGATTTTGCACATCCGGCGTGTCATACAAGCATGGCAACGGTTTACGGAACAAGCGAGAAGATCGACGTCACCGGAGGCTGGCACGATGCCGGCGACTATGGTCGTTATGTGGTTCCCGGTGCAAAATCGGTGGCAGACTTGCTCTATGCATATGCGGCTGCACCGGAACTTTACAGTGACAATACCGATATTCCGGAAAGCGGAAATGGTGTGCCGGATCTTCTGGACGAGGTGCGTTATGAACTGGAATGGATGCTGAAAATGCAGGCTGAATCGGGCGGCGTTTATCACAAAGTAACATGCGAAAACTTTCCGGGCTATGTGATGCCGCAGTATGAAACGGCAGAACTGATCGTGACGCCGGTTTCTACCATGGCAACCGCAGATTTCTGCGCTTCCATGGCGATGGGCTATGAGTTTTATTATGACATTGACCGCACTTTTGCACAGACTTGTTTAGATGCTGCGGAAAAGGCGTGGGATTTCCTTCAGGCAAATCCGGATATCATCTTCAATAATCCCGAGGATATTTCAACGGGTGAATACGGCGACAGTTCCGATGCAGATGAGCGTTATTGGGCAGCTGCACAGATGTATCGTGCAACAGGAGAAGCGGTTTATCTGACAGTATTGGAGAGCATGATCGTGCGGACAGGCATGGACTGGACCACTGTAGGCGATTATGGCAACATTGCGATTCTGACCATGGAGGGGATCGATGTCGACTCAGTCTTGTATAAGAAAGCGAAAAACGCAGTCGTATCTCAGGCAAAGAAGTATGTGAAGGTTATGGGAGAGAGTGCTTACAGCGTTCCGATTTCCTATTTCAATTGGGGCAGTAACATGACCATTTCCAATGCAGGTGTGATACTGGGATTGGCTTGTACACTGACAGGCGATGCATCCTATAGTGCAGCTGCGGAATCCATCCAGAATTATCTGATGGGAAGCAATCCGAACGGTGTATGCTACATTACAGGCTATGGTACCGTATCGCCGCAGAATCCGCATCATCGTCCTTCAATGGCAGTGAAGCAGGCGATGAAGGGTATGCTGGTAGGCGGTGTCAATTCCAATCTGGAAGACAGCGCAGCAAAGGCTTATCTTACAAATGTACCGTCTGCAAAGCGGTATATTGACCATTCAGAGAGTTATTCTACCAATGAGATCACGATCTACTGGAATTCCCCGTTGATCTATCTGCTCTCCCTGACTGACGGTGCAGATACACATATTATTACCGGAGATGTAAACACAGACGGCAGCTTCACGATCATAGACCTTGTTCGCATGCAGAAATATCTGATGGGCAAGGGTACACTTGCAAGTATGCGCAATGGGGATATGAATCGGGATAATTGTCTGAATATCATAGATCTGAATATGATGAAAAAACAGATTTCATAAAGGAAGTACAGAGCAGACCGCAGGCAGTAAGCCTCCGGTCTGCTTTTTTGCAGAAATCGACTGTCATATACCGTCAGAAAACCGCAATTGACAGAGAAAGACATTTGGAGTATAATATCCATGATGTGAAAATGTACCGGAAGTCTGTGCATATGCAAGGAATCACTTATGGAAACGAAAACCAGAATCATGCTATGACGATCTGTCTGATATGGCTTTGAACGGAAAGAGAGGAAACAATTATGCTGCATCAGGAATATCTGCGCCGGAAGGCGCTTCAGGAGGAACTGCTTTCCCGGAAAAATGAACCGACTGCCTTTTACAATGGCGTTTACACACGCTGGAAGAATCCGGTTCTGACACGGGCACATGTACCGCTTCACTGGCGGTATGATCTGAATCCGGAAACGAATCCCTATTTTCAGGAGCGGCTGGGCATCAATGCAGTCTTCAACTCCGGAGCCGTGTATCTGGATGGAAAATACTGTCTCGTTGCACGTGTAGAGGGCAATGACCGGAAAAGCTTTTTCGCTGTTGCGGAAAGTGAAAGCGGCACGGAGGGCTTTCGTTTCCGCAGTAAGCCCGTGATCCTTCCGGATCTGTATCCCGAAGAAACC
>JAFURN010000161.1 GCA_017480865.1 Ruminococcus sp.
GCCTTTTCCGGCGGATATTTCAATGTGAAGCTGTATTTTATGATGGGACTTCCGACGGAAACGGACGAGGATATTGCCGGCATTGCCGAAACTGCGGACCGTATTGTGGAGCTGTTCTTTCAGAATCCCAACCGTCCCAGAGGCAAGATGGTGCAGGTATCGATCAGTGTGGCGACCTTTGTGCCGAAGCCCTTTACGCCTTTTCAGTTTGAGCCGCAGGCAACGGAAGAGGAGGTGCGCCATAAGCAGGAGCATCTGGTAAACAGCATCAATCCCCGGAATGCACGGCGTATCAAGGTAAGCTGGCATGAATTCAATATCAGTCAGCTGGAGGGCGTTCTGGCACGCGGTGACCGCCGTCTGGGCAGGGTCATCTATGAAGCATGGAAAAACGGCAGCCGCTTTGACAGCTGGAGTGATCGATTCCGCTGGGAATGCTGGGAAAAGGCATTTGCAGACTGCGGCATAGCACCGGAATTCTATGCGAGCCGCCGCAGAAGCTATGATGAGATCTTGCCGTGGGATCATCTGAACTATCTGGTGGACAAGTCCTTCCTCATCCGTGAAAATGAAAAGGCGAAGGAAGCAAAAACAACACCGCACTGCCGTGCGAATTGCAGCGGCTGCGGTGTAAACCGTGAAGTGGGGAGGGCATGCTTTTGAAAACAACAGTCAGAATGAAATTTGCAAAATCCGGGAGAGCAAAATATATTTCCCATCTCGATCTGATGCGCTGCTTTCAGAGATGCATCCGCCGTTCGGAACTGCCCATTGCATATTCTGAGGGCTTTCATCCTCATATGCTGCTGATCCTGGCGGCGGCACTTTCCCTGGGCTTTGAGAGCGAAGCGGAGATCATCGAGCTTCAGCTGAAGGAGGAGATCCCGCATGAACAGGTGAAGGCGCAGATGCAGGCGATCCTGCCGGAGGGCATTGAGATCCTCAGCTGCTATGCGCCGCAGCACAAGATGGGACAGATGGGCTTTGCAGAATATCAGGTCACATTGCCCTGTGAGGACAGTACTGCACTGAAGGCAATGTGGGAGGAATTCCTCTCCCAGCCGCAGATCCTCGTGGAGAAGAAAACCAAGCGGGGTATGCGTGAGATCGATCTGAAGGAGCAGACGGAGTGTCTGTCTGCTGCGGATGGTGAAGGTGCGCTTACGCTTCTGCTGCGTCTGCCGGCAGGCAATGCAGTGAATGTAAATCCTTCACTTTTGATAGAAACCTTCGGAAAAATGGAAGGCACTGCCTTCGGATTTCCGGGATATCGGCGGCTCAGACTGCTTACTGCGGAAAAATCTGAATTTTTTTGAAAAAACACTTGCTTTTTTCTGCGGAATGTGGTATGATATAAAAGCATTTGAAATCCGCCTGTGCAGAAGGGCTGCATAGGTGAGTGTAATGCCATTACGACATTAAATCAGACGATCCGCTGGCGGACAGCACGACGATGCTGCATGCAGGGTCTTGACCTCCCTGCACGCGAATGAAGGTCTGAAAATCAGGAGGAAAGAAAAATGGATGCATTGAAAATGATCAGCGAGTCAAGCATGAAGCAGGAAGCCCCGGTTATTTCTATCGGTGATACCGTAAAGGTACACGTTAGAATCAAGGAAGGCGATAAGAGCCGTATCCAGATGTTTGAGGGTACCGTTATCGCTAAGAAGCACGGCGGCATCAGCGAAACCTTTACTGTACGTCGTCTGTCTCACGGCTGCGGCGTAGAGCGTGTATTCCCGCTGCACTCTCCGGTAGTTGAGAAGGTAGACGTGATCCGCAACGGTAAGGTACGCAGAGCTAAGCTGTACTACCTGCGTGACCGTGTAGGTAAGGCTGCAAAGGTTAAGGAACAGATTCGCTAAGTGCGAGAGGTCAGGCGGAGGCGAGGCGATTCTGTCTGCGCTTCCGGTTTTCCTGACATCAAGAGTAAAAAGGGGACATTATGTCCTTTTTTTATTATATGGTGAAAAATGGATCCCGCAGCAAGTGAGAGAAAAGAGGACGATATGAAAATGGAAAATCAGGCAGTACAGAAAGAAGAGGAACAGAAGAAGGGTTCCTTTGTCAGTGACTTTTTGGACGTAATGGAGGCAGTATTCATCTCTGTTTTTGCAGTGGTTCTGTTTTTTGCATATGTAGCACGTCCGGTTACAGTAGACGGGCAGTCTATGGAGTCTACCCTGCATAACCAGGACAAGCTGTTTATGTCCAATTTCTTCTATACGCCGGATTACGGTGATATTATTGTTTGTGACAATTCCGATTCCTGGACTTATGATGCAGAGGGAAATCTGCAGAAGGGCATGGGAATTGCTGAGGATAAGCGCTTGATCAAGCGTATTGTTGCACTGGGCGGCGATGAGGTAGATATTCACTTCACCACCGGCGAGGTGTATGTGAACGGCAAACTGATCGACGAGCCGTATATCAAGAATGCTACAACCACCAATTATGGTGCGTTCTCTTATCCGGTAATCGTGCCGGAAGGCTACATGTTTGTTATGGGCGATAATCGTCAGAATTCAACAGACAGCCGTGCGAGTGCAGTCGGATTTGTATCAGAGGAGCAGGTACTCGGCAAGGCACTGTTCCGTTTTTCTCCGATTTCTGATTTCGGAGCAATTTACGAGTAAACAGGTGCATTCTGCACATGGAAAGGAGAGACGGGATGTCTGAACTTACAATTCGGAATATTCAGTGGTTTCCGGGACATATGACCAAGACACGGCGTATGATCGCAGCGAATCTTTCGCTGGTGGATGCCGTTGTAGAGATTCTGGATGCACGTATTCCCCAGAGCAGCCGTAATCCGGAAATGAACCAGATGATCGGCACGAAGCCGCGTCTGTTTCTGATGAACAAGGCGGATATGGCGGATCCGGTTATGACCGACCGCTGGATCTCCCATTTCCGTAAGGCAGGAATTCCTGCAATTCCTGTGGATTGCAAGAGCGGAAAGGGTGTTAAAAACTTTACGGGTGCAATCGAACAGCTGCTTCAGCCGCTTCTTGAGCGAAGAAAAAATGCAGGTATGGTGGGCGCACCGATCCGTCTGATGATCGTGGGAATTCCCAATGTGGGCAAGTCTTCGTTCATCAATCGCATGGCGCAGTCAAAGCGTACGAAGGTAGAGGACCGTCCCGGTGTGACCCGTACCAAGCAGTGGGTGAAGATCGGCAGTAATATGGAACTTCTGGATATGCCTGGCGTACTCTGGCCGAAGTTTGACGACCAGGAGGTTGCCAAGCGTCTGGCGTTTACAGGTGCCATCAATGATGATGTAGTTGACCTGGAAATGCTGGCAATGATGCTGCTGGAATATCTGGCAAAGCAGTATCCGCAGGCACTGACTGAACGCTATAAGATGACGGAATTCACGGAGATGGGCGGACTGGAACTGCTGGAGACTATGGGCAGAAAAAGAGGTATGCTCATTTCCGGCGGCGAGGTCAATACCGAGCGTGCAGCGATCACTCTGCTGGATGAGTACCGCAGCGGCAAGCTGGGCAGAATGACTCTGGAATCCCCGGAGGAGCAGGCAGATGGCTAAAGCAGCAGCGGTAAAGAAAAGTACAGAAGAATTGTATGCGTTTGATGCGCAGCTGCGGCAGGAGTATCCTCTCCTGTGCGGTGTGGATGAAGCAGGCAGAGGTCCTCTTGCAGGGGATGTCTATGCGGCGGCGGTCATCCTTGACCCGGAAAATCCCATCGAAGGCATTAACGACAGCAAAAAACTCACGGAACAGAAACGTGAACTTTTATTTGAAGAGATTTGTCAGAAGGCAAAGGCTTACTGTATTGCAGTGGGAACGATTGCCGAAATTGAAGAATATAACATTCTGGGTGCAACTATGCTCGCTATGCAGCGTGCTGTGGAGGGACTTTGCGAAACGCCGGATCATGTTCTGGTGGATGGCAACCGCAAGCCAGATCTTACAGTTTCTGCCCGGACTGTGATCAAAGGGGACGCAAACTCCGCAAGCATCGCAGCAGCGTCCATTCTGGCGAAGGTGGCAAGAGACCGGAATCTCAGGGAACTGGATGCTATGTATCCTCAGTATGGTTTTTCCAAGCATAAGGGATATGGTACCAAGGCGCATTACGAGGCGATCCTCCTGCACGGTCCCAGTCCCGTACACCGGATGTCCTTCCTGAAAAAGCTGTATCATGAGTAGATCAGGAGACACCGGAAAAGCCGGAGAGACTGCTGTATGTGATTACCTCGGAAAAAAAGGATGCTGCATTCTGGAGCGGAATTACCGCATATCCGGCGGCGAGGTGGACATTATCGCTGCAATGGGTGAGGAGATCCTTTTTGTAGAGGTAAAGACACGCAGAATGGGTGCCATGATTTCAGGCTGCGAGGCAATCACCGAGCGGAAGAAAAAACTTCTCATACGTGCTGCCATGCAGTATTGTACGGAGCATATCATAGATTTGCAGCCACGCTTTGATGTGGCGGCGGTTTGTATGTCAAACGGGCGGGTTCAGGAAATCAATTATCTGGAAAACGCCTTTGATTTATCAGATTCTGACAGTATATTCTGACCGAAGGGTCAATAAAAAAGGGTGGTAATTATGTATTACAAAAGCACACGGGACAGCAGCCTGCGCATGGAAAGTGCAGCAGCAATCTCCAGAGGTATTTCTGAGGACGGCGGTCTGTTTGTACCGGAATCCATTCCGCAGATGACCATGGAAGAGCTGAAAGCGCTCTCCGATATGACCTATGCACAGCGCGCAGCAGCTGTTTTTGCAAAGTATCTGACAGACTTTACAGAGGCCGAACTGGTATACTGCACCGAAAGCGCATATTCCGAAAAAAGCTTTGAAACCGCAAACATCGCAGAAATTGCACATCTGTTTGACGGTACTTACATGCTGGAACTGTGGCACGGTCCGACTTGTGCCTTCAAGGATATGGCACTCCAGATCCTGCCGTATTTCCTGACAACTTCTGTCAAGAAGCTGAACATGGATTCCAAGATCGTCATTCTGGTTGCTACCTCCGGAGATACCGGTAAGGCTGCACTTGAGGGCTTCAAGGATGTTCCGGGCACCCAGATCATGGTATTCTATCCGGAGGAAGGCGTAAGCGACATGCAGAAGCGCCAGATGGTAACACAGGAAGGTGAAAATGTAACCGTTTGTGCAGTGAAGGGTAACTTCGATGACTGCCAGAGCGGTGTCAAGATGATTTTCACCGATAACGATGTGATCAGCACCCTGGAACAGGGCGGCATGCGCTTCTCCAGCGCAAACTCCATCAACTGGGGCAGACTGGTTCCTCAGGTCGTATATTATGTATCTTCTTATGTGACGATGGCGTCTCAGGGCGAGATCGAATGGGGCGAAACCATCAATGTTGTCGTTCCGACCGGTAACTTCGGCAATATTCTGGCTGCTTACTATGCAAAGATGATGGGTGTGCCGATCGGCAAGCTGATCTGCGCTTCCAATGTCAATAAGGTCCTGACAGACTTCATCCGTACAGGTGTGTACGACAGAAACCGTGACTTCTATGCAACATGCTCTCCGTCTATGGATATTCTGATCTCCAGCAACCTGGAGCGTCTGCTGTATCTGCTGTCCGGTGAGGATGATGCACAGATCCGTGAGTGGTTCGGCGCACTGGCTGCTGAAGGCAAGTATGAGGTTTCCGATGCGATCAAGGAATCTATGAGTCAGCTGTTCTACGGCGGCTACTGCGATGATGCGGCAACCAAGGAAACCATCCGCAGCATCTATGAAACCTATGGCTATACCTGCGATACGCATACCGCAGTTGCGGTAAAGGTATATCAGGACTATAAGGCAGAAACCGGTGATACCACAAAGACCCTGATCGCTTCCACAGCAAGCCCGTACAAGTTCAGCAGCAGCGTTCTGAGTGCACTGGACAGCGAGCGTGTATCGGAGGATGAATATGCTATGGTGGATGAATTGGCAAAGCTGTCCGGTATTGCGGTTCCGACTGCACTGTCTGAACTGAAGACAAAGGAACGCCGCTTCCATGGCAGCATCGACAAGAATGACATGAAGCAGTTCGTCCTGGGCGAACTGGGTCTTGCATAAATCCATGAGTTTATTTGTCATCGGGGATCTGCACCTGTCACTGGGTGTCCCCAATAAACCGATGGATATTTTCGGAGGCTGGAAGGATTATCAGGAGCTTCTGGAAGAAAGCTGGCTTTGCAGAGTGAAGGATGCCGATACAGTGGTGCTGGCAGGAGATCTGTCGTGGGGCATGACATTGGAGCAGTCCGATGCGGATTTTGCTTTTGTACACAAGCTTCCCGGACAGAAGATCATCCTGAAAGGCAACCATGACTACTGGTGGAATTCCCTCAGAAAAATGGAAGGCTTTTTTCAGGAAAAGGGTTACGATAGCCTGCATATCCTGCACAACAATCATTATGCGTATGAAAAGTATGGCATATGCGGTACAAGAGGCTGGGTGAATATGCCCGGCGCGGCAGCGGATGCAAAGGTTCTGGCAAGAGAGGTGCAGCGGCTGGAGGTTTCCATTCAGTCAGCTGTAAAGGCAGGTCTTGAGCCGATGGTGTTCCTGCATTACCCGCCCATTTACGGAAATTCATACAATTATGATATGCTTGAGGTGCTGCATAAATATAAGGTGCAGAACTGTTATTATGGGCATGTACACGGAAAAGGACATGTGCATGCTTTCCAGGGAATCTATGAAGAGACCCGGATGGAAATGATTAGCAGTGATTATTTACATTTTGTACCCTTTAAAATCTTGTGATTTTGTGCAAAATGGAGAAGTGTAAAAATCTACTGGTCAAAAATGCCGAGATATGGTATAATAATAAAGCGTGCATTGACGAAGTCTTGCGCAGCGGCGTGATTCGCTGGCAGAATGCGCGAGTTTAAAAATAATGGAGGAAAATCTATCATGATTCTGAAGTCTAATGAAAAAACAGATATCAATATGTCTGAACTGATTGTAGAGATCGATGCAGCTTCTTTCGAGAAGGCTGTTGAGGCTGCATATCAGCACGAAAAGAAGAACATTGCTCTGCCGGGCTTCCGTAAAGGCAAGGTGCCGAGAAAGATGTGCGAGCGCACATTCGGTGAGAATGTATTCTACGAACAGGCAATCAACCTGGTTCTGAATATGGAAATGGGCGCAGTGATCGAAGAATCCGGTCTGGAACTGGTTGATGCTCCCAAGGTAGAACTGGTTTCTGTAGATAAGGAAGCCGGCGTAACATTGAAGATCAGCTGCGTAACCAAGCCGGAAATCAACATCGCTGACTACAAGGGCATGAGCGCTCCGAAGGTTGTAAGAGAAGTTACTGATGAGGATGTTGACAACCAGATCCAGTCCATGCGTCAGAGAAATGCAAGAGTTGTATCTGTTGATGACAGAGCAGCTGAAATGGGCGATGAAGTTAAGCTGGATTTTGAAGGCTTCTTCGGCGACGAGGCATTTGAAGGCGGCAAGGGTGAGGACTTCCAGCTGAAGCTGGGCAGCGGTCAGTTCATCCCGGGCTTTGAAGAACAGGTTGCAGGTAACAATATCGGTGAGAATTTCGATGTTGTTGTATCTTTCCCGGAAGATTATCAGATGACAGATTATGCAGGCAAGGAAGCTACCTTTAAGTGCAAGATCAATGCAATTTCCTGCGAAGAACTGCCGGAACTGGATGATGAATTCGTAAAGGATGCATCTGATTTCGAGACAGTTGATGAACTGAAGGCTGACATCAGAAAGAAGATGGAAGAAAGCGCTGAGAATGCAGCACAGAACGCATTCGAAAACGCTCTGATCAATGAACTGATCGCAAAGGTTCAGGATCCGATCCCGCACTGCATGTTTGAGCGCCGTGCTGAAACACTGCTGGACAGCTTTGCTTCTCAGCTGAAGCAGAACGGCATTGAAATGGATCTGTATCTCCAGTACACAGGTATGGAAGAGGATGCTCTGAAGGCTACTTATCTGGAAAGAGCAGAGAACGAGGTTAAGCTTCGTCTGGCTCTGGAAAAGATTGCAGTTCTGGAAGGAATCGAGGTTTCTGAAGAGGAAATGGATGCAGAACTGGCTAAGCTGGCAGAAGAAAATAACCTGGATCTGGCTGTTGTTAAGGCACGTATCCCGATGGATGATTTCAAGACCGATATGCTGGTAACAAAGGCTATGGATCTCATTAAGGATTCCGCAGTTGTTGACAACACCAAGGCAGAGGCTGCTGAGGAAGAAAAGACAGAAGAATAATTCTGCATAAAACACAATACAGATAAACGGGCGAACGGTTGTTCGCCCACTGTAGTATTTACGCAAACGTGAAAAACCGGAGGAATCCGGTCAGAATATGTCGATGTGAAAGGATGATGACCATGAGTGGTGTTTTGGTACCATACGTTGTAGAACAGACAAGCCGGGGCGAGCGTTCCTATGATATCTACTCCCGTCTGCTGAATGACCGTATTATCATGCTGTGTGATCAGGTAAATGATGCAACTGCAAGTGTTGTAGTCGCACAGCTGCTCTATCTGGAAAGTCAGGATATGGAAAAGGATATCTGTCTGTATATCAACAGTCCGGGCGGTTCTGTTACAGCAGGTATGGCGATTTATGATACCATGCAGTATATCAAGTGCGATGTTTCCACGATCTGCATCGGTATGGCAGCATCGATGGGTGCATTCCTGCTTTCATCCGGTGCAAAGGGCAAGCGTATTGCACTGCCGAACAGCGAGATCATGATTCATCAGCCCCTGATTTCAGGCGGACTTTCCGGTCAGTGTACCGATATCAAGATTCATTCCGACCACCTGCTGAGAACCCGTCAGCGTATGAATGAGATTCTTGCGGCGAATACAGGACGTACGATCGAGGAGATCGCACGGGACACCGAGCGTGATAACTATATGTATGCAGACGAAGCAAAGGAATATGGTCTGATCGACAAGGTTATCACCAATAGATAAAAGGAGCGGACATGGCGGGTAATTACGAAAAACACTGCAATTTCTGCGGCAAGACAGAGAGTGTTGTAGCAAGCATGTTTTCCGCAGGGGATGTAAATATCTGTGATGAATGCGTGTGCTATTGCTACGAGATGCTCTATGGAAACGGTCTGGTCAGCAAGCCGGCTTCGAAAAAGAAGAAGGCTTCTGAAGCGGGCAAGGTGCAGAAGGAAATCAAGCTTCTGAAGCCGGCAGAAATCAAGAAGGTTCTGGATGAATATGTCATCGGTCAGGACGCTGCAAAGATGTCCCTGTCTGTGGCAGTTTATAACCATTATAAGAGAATTCTCAGCCAGGATGACGGTGAGGATGTGGAACTGCAGAAGAGCAATGTGCTGCTGCTGGGTCCCACCGGTGTGGGTAAGACCTTCCTCGCACAGACGCTGGCAAGAATTCTGGATGTTCCCTTTGCCATTGCCGATGCAACTACCATCACAGAGGCTGGTTACGTTGGTGATGACGTGGAGAATGTACTGCTGCGCCTGATTCAGGCAGCGGATTTTGACATTCCTTCTGCGGAACGGGGTATCATCTATATTGATGAAATCGACAAGATTTCCCGTAAATCTGAGAATGTTTCTCTCACGAGAGATGTCAGCGGCGAAGGCGTACAGCAGGCGCTGCTGAAGATCATTGAGGGTACGGTTTCCAATGTGCCGCCTCAGGGCGGAAGAAAGCATCCCAACCAGGAATGCATTCAGATCAATACAAAGAACATTCTGTTTATCTGCGGCGGTGCTTTTGATGGTCTGGAAAAGCTGATTCAGAAGCGTATGACGCCTTCCTCACTGGGCTTCGGTGCGCAGATGGCGCAGAAAAAGACAGAGCTTACCAATATTTTCCGTCAGGTTACTGCACATGACCTGGTGAAATTCGGTCTGGTGCCGGAGTTGGTAGGACGTCTGCCGGTGATCACAACGCTGGATGATCTGGATGAAGCTGCACTGGTGCGGATCCTTACGGAACCGAAGAATGCGTTGGTGAAGCAGTATCAGAAGCTGTTTGGCTATGATAATCTGGAACTGGAGATCGAACCGGATGCACTGACCGAAATTGCAGCAAAGGCAATTGAACGCAAGACAGGTGCAAGAGGTCTGAGAGGTATCATCGAGAATATCCTTATGGAGACTATGTATCATGCACCTTCTGCGGAAAATGCAAAGAAGGTTGTTGTGACAAAGGAATGCGTGGCAGAAGGAACTGCACCTCTTGTTTATGATGCAGAGGGAAATGCAGTAAGTGCATAAGGCTGAAATGCTATGATACGGAAACGCATGGCTTTGCTGCTGAGTGCCCTGTTCTGTGTATCTGTTTTTTCATCCTGCGGTGTGTTTTCTCTTATAAGCCATAAGCTTGATTCAGGAGAATATTCTCCCAGTGACTGGAGTTCCGATGATATGCCGTTTGCGAAATCTACAATGGCTGCCGTTCTGAAATGCTTGGATGAAGACGATTGTGATTCATTGAAGGCTTTATTTTCAGAAGCTGTCATTTCAGAATATGATATTGACAAGCAAATAGATGAAGCAATGGAATTCTATGAGGGAGTGTCTGTTTCTCACGATACAGTTCATAATGAGATTCAATCCTCTCATTTTCGTGTTGACTATTACAGCTATAAGAGTATTCGAACAACAATGGACAATGTGGTCACAGATCAAGGCGGCAAATATGATATAGAGGTTATCTATGTCCTTGTTGATGAAGAAGATGCATCGCAGATCGGAATATCACAGTTATTTATCTGGAACAGCGACAATCCGGAGGAATGCTATTATCTTCTTGGATATAATGGTAATTTTCCTAAGGATACGTATCAATATTGACAGACACTAAAACCGTGTGATGAAAATCACGCGGTTTTTTGGTTCTGTTCGAATAGAAACTATAGTTTACCAGGCGAACTGCCTTCGGCAGTTCGTGCGATAAACCATAATTTATATCTCCAACAATTCAAATAGATTCTTTTCTGTTGCTATTTTTCCGGATGTGTGTTATAATAAAAAAAAGACAGGAAAGGTCAGGTGATGCTGCATGGCAATCAGACTGAATGAAGACGCAGAAGTTGTAAAAATGATTCGTGAGGGACTGAAGCAAAAGGGCGGATATTGTCCGTGCCGGCTGGAAATCATCCCGGAGAACAAATGTATCTGTCAGGAGTTCAAGGAGCAGATGGCTGACCCGGAGTTTGAGGGCTACTGCCACTGCCGCTTGTATTACAAGGAAAAGGATAGAAAGGAAGCGTGAGCAAAATGGCAATCGTTCATGTAAATCAGGAGAATTTCGAAGCAGAGGTAATGAAGTCCGACCGTAAGGTATTGGTAGATTTGTTTGCAGAGTGGTGTGCACCGTGTAAGATGCTGTCTCCGGTTCTGGAGGAAATTTCCGAGGAGCATCCGGAGGTTAAGGTGTGCAAGATCGATGTGGATGCATCTCCGCGTCTGGCTGCTGCATTTCGTGCAAGCAGCATCCCTATGCTCGTTGTGATTGAGGACGGCAAGTCAGTTCGTCAGTCTGTGGGCTTTATGGGCAAAAAGCAGGTTCTGGAACTGATCGATTAAACAAAAGGACAAGGGCTGCCGCAGAAACGGCAGCTTTTGTTATACCTGCGAAAAAAGGAAAATTCTGTTGACTTTAGCATAGTAATATGCTATACTTAATATACTATTATTGTAGTAGGAGGAATAACTGAACATGAATCAGAAGAAAATCAAAACAATCGTTATTGTGGCTGTAGCGGTACTGGTTGTCTTAATCGCCGGATTGAGCGCAGTCACGATCGTACCGGCAGGTAATTCCGGTGTTGTTGTTACACTGGGTAAGGTGGATGACCGTGCGCTGGACAGCGGTATGCATTTCAAGCTTCCCTTCGTGCAGTCTGTTATCATGATGAATAACAAGATTCAGAAGTGCGAGGTGGACTCCAACAGCGTGTCCAAGGACCTCCAGACCGTATCCAGTGCGGTAGCAGTCAATTTCCATATTACAAGCGATTCTGCTGCTGAAATTTACCGTACTATTGGCGTACAGTATCAGGATACCGTTCTGCAGCCGGCAATTCAGGAAGCAGTGAAGTCTGTATCCGCTCAGTATACTGCTGAAGAACTGATTACCAAGAGAACCGCTGTAGGCGATGAGATCGCATCGGCTCTGACTGAAAAGGTTTCTGACTACGGCATTATCATTGATAAGTTCAATATTGTGAACTTTGAATTCTCTGAGGAATTTAACGTTGCAATTGAGCAGAAGCAGGTAGCCGAGCAGAACTATCTGAGAGCGCAGACGGAAAAGGAACAGCAGATCATGGAAGCTGAAGCTGACGCAAAGAAGCAGATCATTGCTGCTGAGGCAGAGGCGGAGGCAAAGCTGAAAAAGGCAGAGGCAGAAGCGGAAGCAAATGAAAAAATCAATGCATCCCTGAATGGAAACATTCTGACCTATCAGCAGATTCAGAAGTGGAACGGTGAGTATCCGAGTGTGGTTTCCTCCGATTCCTCCATTCTGATCGATGTTCCTATGGACGATACATCTGCTGTTGTATCTCAGAATACGGCAGAATAAAATTCAACATATCAAAGAGGCAGTGTGGAATCGATGGATTCCGCACTGCTTTTTTTGTGAATGGGGGAGTTTTGCGGCATTTATTTTTTTCCTTGTTTTGTCGATTTTTTGTCGAATTATTTTGCGTGTACATTCTGATGAGAGATATTGTTGTTGAAATCAGGCGCAATGCATAATGAATAGTTTTTTATTTTGTTGAATTTTGTGATTGACATCTGGAAACGTATGGTTTATAATAAGAGTGAACAAGGTTGGAGCGGAAGATTTGAAAAAATGAATGTATGGTGCGATAATGGAGGTGAAGTGGAGAAAAACAGGCATACGTAAGCGTTTTAATCAATAGAATGAAAAGGAGTTATTTAAAATGAAAAAATCGTTTAAATCATTGGTTGCTGCATTGCTTGCAGTGTGTGTGTCTCTTTTGGTGGTGATGCCGGTGTCAGCATCTGCTATAAAATAATCCCAACATCTATTGGAATGAATAATTGCAACAGGAGGAATGTATATGAAGTTTTCTAATAGAGGGTTAGCAGCGGTTGTGGCTTGTATTATGACGGTCGGCGTTCTGCCGGTTGTTGAATCTGATGCAAGCATGTACTATCCTTCCAGTATGTTTGATATAAACACACCGCCTGCGGGCTACGAGGAATTTGAAAACACCGAAATGTACCGGAAATACAGCGAATACTTTACGCCCACTCACCTGATGTATTATAGAAGCACTAAAAATCCGTGCTATTTCGCCGGCTATTACTATTTTGATTTCAGCAGAGTTGATATTATGATAACAAACGATGGCTGGAAAGAAATCTATAATAAGTATAACGAAGTGCTGAATATGGATTCCGCAGAAGTTCTCAGTGACGATAAAACTGTCCGCATAATGGATTACATAAATCTGCGCGATGGAACAGACTATGGAGATGATTCTGATGCGGCTATTATGGAAAGATATAATGCTATAAGGGAAAAGTATAGCATTCTCAAAGAAATGTGTAAGGAAATGTATGAAGCTGGCTGTATTGAAGCTGCTGAATACAGACCCTTCTGCGGTATTGGCACACGCTATGATACCTTTGACTTCTGGGTGAAGGGGTTTGCGGGCTCTGCTGATGAACTTGAAAAGACTGTAACGGATGTATACGAATATGCAACTATAAGAGCAGCAACTGTTGAAGGCAATTATCAGATCAAGGTCTGCACACAGAGTGACAGCACAGCGGAGGATTTCTTTGCGGTTCTGGATGCGGTAAATGCAATGGACAGCGATTTTGAGGTAGGTGTTGAACTTGAAAATTTTGACGAATCTGTATATGTTCCGTCGCTGAGTTCCGAATCTGTCAACCTTTTGACCATAATCCAGAAAGAAGCTGCCTGTGACGTTGACGGCAGCGGTACTGTAGATATTTCTGATGCAGTCCTGATTTTGCAGCATTATGCAGAAAGCGCAGCATCCGGTGCGGCAACTGCATCTGAAACGGATATGGATGTAGACAGTGACGGAAGTATCACCATTGATGACGCAACAGAGGTCCTGGGCATCTATGCACAGAATGCTGCCGGCGTGATGGGGTCTTGAGGAGACAGCCGCAGCAGCGTGCCTTGCCGGATGGTAAATGAATGATGAATACAAAGCACCCTGCTCCGGCAGGGTGCTTTTTCGTGCAAAATGCAATTGTAATTCCTTTCGGAATGTGCTATAATAAAATGTATATACTGATCAGATTAGGATGAAGAACATGAAACGATTGGCTATAGGAATACTTGCACATGTAGACTCAGGCAAGACCACATTGTCTGAGGGAATGCTCTACCGCAGCGGGGAGATCCGCCGGCTGGGACGTGTGGATCACGGCGATACCTTCCTCGATACCCATGCTCTGGAACGTCAGAGAGGCATTACCATTTTCTCCAAGCAGGCAATGCTCCGTCTGCCGGAACTGGAGATCACTCTCCTGGATACGCCCGGACATGTGGACTTTTCCGCCGAAATGGAACGTACCCTTCAGGTGCTTGACTATGCAATTCTTGTCATCAGCGGTACGGACGGCGTTCAGAGTCACACGGAAACCCTCTGGAAGCTTTTGAAGCGATACAGCATTCCAACCTTTCTTTTTATCAATAAGATGGATCTGTCCGGGACGGATCGTCATGCGCTCCTCACGGAACTGAAGGAACGGCTCAGCAGTGCGATCGTGGATTTCTCCGCCGGAGAAAAGGACGATGCATTCTATGAACAGGCTGCACTTTGCGAGGAATCCCTTCTGGAGGAATTTCTGGAAAATGGTACAGTGGAGAATGCCTCCATTTGCCGTGCAATTATAAGACGAAAGCTTTTTCCATGCTGGTTCGGTTCTGCAAGAAAGCTTGAGGGCGTGGATGAATTTCTCGCCGGACTGGAGCAATATACGGAAGCGCCCCGGTATCCGGAAAGCTTCGGCGCTCAGGTTTTTAAAATCGCAGTGGATGAACAGGGGGCGCGTCTTACTTATCTCAAAGTAACAGGCGGCGTACTCAAAGTGCGCACACAGCTTAGCTATAGAAATCAGGCAGGAGAGACAGTCAGCGAAAAAATCAGCCAGATCCGCATTTATTCCGGTCATAAATTTCAGACGGTGGATTGTGCGGAAGCGGGCAGCATCTGTGCAGTGACAGGTCTGAGTCAGACCCAGTGCGGCACTGGTATCGGTGTTGCAGGAGGTGCCATGCAGCCTGTTCTGGAACCGGTCCTTACCTATCGTCTGATACCGCCTGCGGAGGTGGATGCAGTTATGGCTCTGGAAAAACTCCGGATTCTGGAGGAGGAAGATCCCCAGCTGCAAATCATCTGGAACAGTCGTCTGGGAGAGATCCACGTACAGCTTATGGGTGCAGTACAGCTGGAGATCCTGTCCCGCCTCATTGCAGAACGGTTCGGTATGGAGGTGCAGTTCGGAAAGGGAAGTATTGCCTATAAGGAAACCATTGCTGCGCCGGTTGAGGGTGTCGGACATTATGAGCCGCTGCGTCATTATGCGGAGGTGCATCTTCGCATGGAGCCGCTCCCCCGGGGAAGCGGTCTGCAATTCTGTACGGATTGCCGTGAGGAAATTCTGGATAAAAACTGGCAGCGTCTTGTATTGACCCATTTGCAGGAGAAAACACATCTCGGTGTGCTGGCAGGTGCGCCCATTACAGATATGAGGATCACCGTTGTTTCCGGCAAAGCCCATCTCAAGCATACGGAGGGCGGCGATTTCCGGCAGGCTACTTATCGTGGCGTGCGCCAGGGTCTGCGTATGGCGGAGAGTGTTCTTCTGGAACCATGGTTTTCCTTCCGGCTGGAGGTCCCATCGGAACAGGTAGGACGTGCGATGTCCGATTTGCAGCGGATGGATGCGGTGTTTACATCACCCGAACTGCAGGGTGATATGTCTGTACTGACAGGACGTGCGCCTGTTTCTGCAATGCAGGATTATGCGGGCGAGGTGACTGCTTATACCCAGGGAAGAGGCAGACTCAGCTGCATGCCCGATGGCTATGATCGTTGTCATTGTACCGAGGAGGTTCTTGCGGAGATCGGATACGACCCGGATCATGATACGGAAAATCCGGCGGATTCGGTATTCTGCTCCCATGGTGCAGGATTCCTGGTCAAGTGGGATGAGGTGCCGCTGCATATGCATCTGCCTTACCAGAAGGATATTCAGGAGGAGTCGGAGGAGGATTTTGCAGTTCCTGTTTCCAGGGGATATTCCGGATACGGCGGAAGTCTTGCAGAGGACAAGGAACTGATGGCGATTTTTGAGCGCACTTATGGAAAAATACGCCGGGATGAGCGAAGTGCACTTCATACACAGCGAGAGGTTGCGGCAGAGGTGCAAAAGGCTGTTCCGCAGAAGCTTGGCAAGGAATATCTTCTGGTGGATGGTTATAATATCATTTTTGCATGGGATGCACTGAAAAAGCTGGCAGAGGAAAATCTCGAGGCAGCACGTCACCGGCTGATTGAAATTCTGGAGAATTATCAGGGTATACGCCGCTGCGAACTGATCGTAGTATTTGATGCCTATCGTGTAAAGGGGAATCCCGGTTCTTCGGAGCAGGCAGGGAACATCCATGTGGTTTATACAAAGGAAGCAGAAACAGCGGATACTTATATTGAACGTGTCACACATGAACTGAGCCGGGATTATCGGGTTCGTGTTGCCACATCGGATCGTCTGGAGCAGATCATCATTCTGGGAAATGGTGCCTATCGTATGTCCGCATCGGAATTCTATGAAGAGATCCGACAGACGGACCGGGAGATTCAGGAGTTCATTCAGAACGAAGCCCTGAGAGCGAAACAGATCGGAGCAGGAGGAATCAGATATGCAGGCATATCAGAAAATCAGAAGCATGATGCATAAATGGGACACGGACCGGGATGCCGGTCTTGTGACCCCTGAAAATGTAGTACGGTTCGACCATATTTCCTATGGGGAATATGGCGTATGGAATTTGCTGGATGTGTACCGTCCGAAGCAGGATACGGAGAAGCGGCTTCCGGTGATCGTCAGTGTACATGGCGGCGGCTGGGTTTACGGTGACAAGGATGTCTATCAGCACTATTGCATGTCCCTGGCGCAGCGTGGCTTTGTTGTTGTGAATTTCAGCTATCGGCTGTCTCCGGATGTTGTGTACCCCGGACATTTGCAGGATGTCAATGCAGCCATGGGCTGGGTGACCGATCACATTGCGGAATATGGCGGCGATGAAAGCCATATGTATCTGGTGGGGGATTCTGCCGGTGCGCAGATGGCTGCCATGTATGCCTGCGTTCTGACCAATCCGGATTGCCGTACCAGACTGGGGATGGAGGCTGTTCCGGATGTGAAGATCCGTGCAGTTGCCCTCAGCTGCGGTGCTTATGATATGGAGGATTGTCTGCGCCGGGTCGATGCCGGAGCATCGGAAGCGGAGCAGGAAGAACTTTTGCGTACAGTTCTGGGGGAAGCTTATGGTGCGGAGCAGCTTTTCCTTGGATGTCCGGCGCATTTCATAACGAAGGATTTTCCGCCGGCGTATGTGATGTCCTCCAATGGAGATTTTCTCCGGAATCAGCAGCCGATTCTTCTGGATGCCCTGAAGCAGAAGGGGATTTTGCATGAATATCATGAATACGGAGACGAGACGGAAACGCTTTACCATGTTTTCCATTGCAATATCCGGCTGGATGCAGCCAGAAAATGCAATGACGAGGTTTGCAGCTTTTTCCGGAAACACATAAAATAACCGCATGGGAAAGAGAAAGGGAGATGAGAGCGGCGAATGGTCTATCATAAAACGCTGAAGGCAAATGCAAGAGCAGCCTTGAAGCAGTCGTACTGGCGAGTGGTACTGATTATTCTGTTGATGACCTTATTTATGAACGAGTATCCGACGATTAAGGTGTTCTGGTTTTCGGATGTAAATGTGTTTTCGGCGCAGCTGCGGGAGCGGCTGTATGCGGATATCCAGAATGCCAATGACGGCGTACTCGCAGCCCTTGGCAACAGTATCCTGAATGCGGGCGGTCTTCTGTTCGGCATCCTGAATTTTCTGGATCAGATGGTATTTCAGGATCATCTGGACCAGAAGGCGATCAGTATCCTTGCGTTTCTTCTTTATATTGCAATGATGGTACTGGTCACAAATGTTGTGCGTGTGGGGGAACGTCGATGTTATCTGGAAACCTATGCGTACCGTCAGCCCCGCACAGAGCGGCTGATTTTCATTTATCGTCTGCGCCGTACCCGTCAGACAGCAAAAAACATGCTGGTGTACGAACTGAAGCTTGCACTGTGGTTTCTGACGCTTGGCGGATATCTGGTCAAGCGGTATGAATATTATTTCATACCGTATCTGATTGCAGAGAATCCTAATCTGGATACAAAGACGGCATTCCGTATTTCCCGGGAAATGACAAAGGGAAGAAAATGGGAACTTTTCATGTTTGATCTGTCCTTCTGGCACTGGCATTTACTGGGGCTTGCAACATTGGGACTTGGGTATCTCTTCTGGACGAGGCCCTATATCAACCTATCCCGTGTGCAGATGTATATGCATCGCAGAGAGGAACTTCTTATCGCCAATGCGGCATATATCGTGATTTTCAATGATACGCTGCTGGTGACTGGTGACCCGGAGTCCCCGGAATTCTATCCCATGGAGCGTTTTACCATTCCCGAAGCGGAACGCCGTCAGTGGCTGTATGTGGAAGAAGGACGCCGCTATTGTTTGAGTACCTACATCCTTTTGTTTTTTACCGCTTCCGCAGGCGGATGGCTCTGGGAGGTGCTGATCGGACTGGTGCAGCATGGTGTTTTTGTCAACCGAGGTTTTCTCCATGGACCGTGGCTGCCCATTTACGGAACCGGTGCGGCAGCAATGCTGTTTCTGCTGAAAGGATTCTCCAAAAAGCCTTATCTGGTATTTCTGCTGGGTATGCTGGTATCCGGTGTACTGGAATACGGAACTGCATGGATCCTCTGGGAGACGATGCACTTGAAATGGTGGGATTACACTGATTATCTTGTCAATCTGCATGGGCGCATTTGTCTGGAAGGGCTGCTTGTCTTTGCGCTTGGCGGAATGGCGGTGGTATACGGGCTTGCGCCTATTCTCGATAATCTGTATGCAAAAATCGGAAAGCGGCTCAAGTGTGTGCTGTGTCTTGTTTTATGTGCAGGATTTCTTGCAGATACGGCAGCGGCTTTGCTGATTCGTCCGAATACAGGCGTGGGTATAACTGAAGCATCTTATGAAATGGAGGAATATGATGATGCAAAAGAAGCTGCAGAAAACACCTGAGGAATATGCAGAACGTGCGAAATCGTTTTTTGCAGAGGGATACAATTGCAGTCAGGCAGTGCTGCTGACCTTTGCGGAGGAACTGGGAATGCCGCTCCATATGGCGGCAAAGCTTGCTTCTTCCTTTGGCGGCGGTATGGGACGGCTCCGGGAGGTCTGCGGTGCAGTAAGCGGTATGTTCATGGCAGCGGGCTTGCTGGAGGGCTATGATGACCCCAAGGATCATGCCGAAAAGACTGCACATTACAAGCGGATTCAGGAACTGGCAGAGGCATTCCGCAGACAGAACGGCAGTATTGTCTGCCGGGAACTTCTGGGGCTTGCGCAGACTGGTGCGAGTCATCATGAGCCGGAAAAACGCACAGAGGCATATTACAAGAAGCGTCCCTGTCAGGAACTTGTGGGGGATGCGGCAAAGCTTTTCGCAGCGTATTTTTCTGCACAATCGTACAATAAGTGATCGGCTTATAATTACAAAAGGGACTGCTGCAAATTAGTGTTTTGCAGCAGCCCCTTGGTTTGTTATTTCAGGAGTAGTTTATCGCACGAACTGCCTTCGGCAGTTCGTGCGATAA
>JAFURN010000162.1 GCA_017480865.1 Ruminococcus sp.
GATGCCCTTGTTTTCAATATCCAGAGTCACAATTCCATTTTCGTCAGCGGACCATGTGAACCATGCAGGCTTTACAGGGCATCTTTCCAGGTAATTTTCCTGGGAATCCTTACTTTTACTTTTCATTGACTTCCTCAACAGGCTTACGCTTCTTCCAGATGGAGAACTTCAGCAGTGAGCAGATGATCAATGCAAATACAACCAGACTGCCGATGCTGGAAACAGACTCAGGCAGACCCAGCAGGCTGGAAAGATCCAGCATATCGCTGATGCCGAATACTGCCAGCAGCGCCAGCAGAATGCCAACCAGACCTTCACCTGCAATCATACCGGAACAGAACAGAATGCCATCGTTGACAACAGCTTTCTTCTTGTCCTCGTCGCCCTTCATCTTCATCTTGTCGAAAACCAGACGAACGATACCGCCTACCAGGATACATGCATTCAGCTGTACCGGCAGATATACACCGATTGCAAACGGCAGAACCGGAATGCCAATTACTTCGATCAATACTGCAATAAATGCACCGACAAATACAAGATTCCACGGCAGTTCAGCACTCATAACACCTTCGATGATCATCTTCATCAGAGTTGCCTGGGGAGCAGCCAACTCATCCGTACCGAAGCCCCATGCGCTGTCCAGCAGGTACAGAGTACCGCCGATCGCCAGAGCAGCTGCTACAACACCGATGATCTCACCGATCTGCTGCTTCTTCGGAGTTGCGCCAAGCAGGTAGCCTGTCTTCAGGTCCTGAGAGGTATCACCGGAGATCGCTGCAACGATACAGATAATGGAACCGATCGCAATTGCAGCTGTATAACCCTCTGCACCCTCTGCGCCAGTAAACTTCAGGATCATGGTTGCGATCAGCAGAGTTGCGATCGCCATACCCGATACAGGGTTATTACTGCTGCCTACCAGACCTACCATTCTGGAGGATACGGTCGCAAAGAAGAAACCGAATACAACGACAACCAGTGCGCCGATGAAATTAACAGGGATTGCAGGAATCAGCCATACTGCCAGTGTCAGGATCGCAATAGCAAGCAGAACAAACTTGAGATTGATATCCTGTTCGGTTCTTACAGCTGCATTGCCTGTACCCTTACCCATGCTCTTGATCGCACCTCTGAAGGTGTTAATAATCAGCGGCAGAGACTTGATCAGGCTGATAATACCGCCGGCCGCCAGTGCGCCTGCGCCGATGTAACGGATGTAGCTGCTCCAGATACCGGAAGCACCGCTTTCTGCAAAGATCTCACCAATCGTCTGGTCAACGCTCGGATACATAATGATATCCTGACCAAACATTACGATCAGCGGAATCAGAACCAGCCAGCTCAGTACGCCGCCTGCGAACATATAGGAAGAGATACGGAAGCCGCAGATATAGCCTACGCTCATTACAGCAGGGTAAATCTGTGTGCCGATTTCGCCGGCAAAGCCCTTCACCCGGAAGGATACCTCGCCCGGAACCGCCTTGAGTCCGTCGATCAAAAACTTGAATGCTGCTGCAAAGCCCATACCTGCAAATACAGTAGATGCGTTTGCGCCGCCCTTTTCACCGGCAAGAAGAACCTCTGCACATGCTGTACCCTCCGGATACGGCAGAATACCATGCTCCTTGACGATCAGAGCGTTACGCAGCGGTACCATGAAAAATACACCAAGCAGACCGCCCACCAGAGCGATCAGTGTGATCTCAATGATACCGGGCTTTTCCATAATGCCTTCAGACGCCCAGAGGAACAGTGCAGGCAGGGTGAAAATAGAACCTGCTGCAAGAGATTCACCGGCAGAGCCAACGGTCTGTACGACATTACTTTCGAGAATGGAGTTTTTCTTCATGAGCACCCGGATAACGCCCATTGCAATAACTGCTGCCGGAATAGACGCCGACACCGTCATACCAACTCTCAATCCGAGGTAGGCATTTGCTGCACCGAATACTACGGCGAGAATAATACCCATTACTACGGAGGTGACCGTAAGTTCAGGCGTTATCTTCGACGCCGGAATGTACGGTCTGAATTCTGTTTTCTTTTCCATATTCGTCTCCTTCTGCCTTTCACGGCAAATTTTTGTGGTGGAAATAATAGTATCTCCATTATAACATACATTTCTCAGTCGAATCAAGTCGACTCCGTACACATTTCATACATTGGCAGTTTACATCTGTAACCATTTTGTAATTAAACGCCGTTAAAAATTGGATCAGATGTATAATACCCCCATAAATATCCGGAAAAATTATGTGCTGGAAATCTATGGTGATTTCTGGCTTTTATGAATAAAACCATATAGATTCTGTGTGCTGTTTTTCCCGTGGAAAAGCGTAGCAGACAAAAATCCGCATATACTAACCACAAAAAATAACCGAAAAAATCGAGGTGCTTTATTTATGAAACTGAACCGTAAATCCCAGACAATGGACGGCAGCCAGGCTGCTGCTCATGTTGCCTATGCCTACACCGAAACTGCTGCTATCTATCCCATTACACCTTCCTCTGCTATGGCAGAATATGCGGACCAGTGGTCTGCTGCCGGACGAAAAACCATTTTCGGACAAACCGTTCAGATGACAGAAATGCAGTCTGAGGCCGGTGCAGCCGGCGCTGTTCACGGTGCACTTGCAGCAGGAGGTCTTGCTTCTACCTTTACCGCTTCCCAGGGACTTCTGCTTATGATCCCCAATCTTTACCGGATCGCAGGCGAACTCCTTCCAGGTGTGTTTCATGTGGCTGCAAGAACCATTGCCACCCATGCGCTCTCCATTTTCGGAGATCATTCCGACGTTTATGCATGTCGGCAGACCGGTGCGGCAATGCTCTGCACATGCAGCGTACAGGAGGTTATGGATCTCTCTCCTGTTGCCCATCTGTCCGCACTCAGAGGACGCATTCCCTTCATCCATTTTTTCGACGGATTCCGCACCTCCCATGAGATGCAGAAAATCGGGGTCTGGGACTATGATACCCTGAAAGAACTCCTGGATCAGGATGCTCTGAAGCGCTTCCGTGCCGATGCGCTTCATCCAGAGCATGGAAAAATGATGGGTTCTGCTCAGAATCCGGATGTATACTTCCAGAATCGGGAGGCTTCAAACCTTTATTACAACGCCCTTCCCGCCATTGCAGAAGAATATATGCAGGAGATAAACAAGCTTCTGGGAACAGACTATCAGCTGATGAATTACTGCGGCGCACCGGATGCAGAGCATGTTATCATTGCCATGGGGTCAGTCTGCGAAACGCTGGAGGAAACCATCCGGGCAGAATATGCAAAGGGAAAGCGGTATGGTCTTGTAAAGGTCCGGCTGTACCGCCCGTTCAGCGGAGAACATCTGCTTCGTGTCCTTCCCCGAAGCGTACAGCGTATCACTGTACTGGACCGTACCAAGGAACCGGGTTCCGCAGGCGAACCGCTTTATCTGGATGTACTGGCTGCTCTCCGGGAAAGCGAATTGCAGAACATCCCTGTCTTTTCAGGAAGATACGGACTCAGTTCCAAAGATACGACCCCGGCTCAGCTTCTGGCGGTGCTGCGGAACACGGACAAACACCGGTTTACGGTAGGCATTACAGATGATGTAACACATCTCTCCCTGCCGGTAACAGAGGAGATGGATCCGCTCCCGGAAGATATTTACAACTGCAAATTCTGGGGACTGGGAGGCGATGGTACGGTCAGCGCAAATAAATCCTCCATAAAGATCATCGGCAGTCACACGGATATGCAGGTACAGGCTTACTTCGAATATGATTCCAAGAAGTCAAGGGGACTGACTGTCTCACACCTTCGGTTCGGAAAAAGTCCCATTCACGCACCCTATCTGATACAAAAAGCAGACTTTGCCGCCTGTCACAATCCGGTCTATCTCCACAAGTATAACATTGTACAGGAAATTCGGGACGGCGGCACATTTCTTCTGAACTGCAGCCCCGACAGACAAAACATCGAACAGCTTCTGCCGCCTCAGGTAAAGCGGTATCTGAAAGCGCATCATATTCGTTTTTATGCGATCGATGCGCTTCGCATCGGAAAAGAAACCGGTCTTAATGGAAAGATCAGCACCATTCTGCAAGCCGCATTTTTCAAAGCAGCAGGCATCCTTCCGATTGAAGAGGCGGTACGTCACATGAAAGAGGCAGCATTCCTCAGCTACCGGAAAAAGGGCGATGACATCGTTCAGAAAAACCATTCTGCCATTGACAGAGGCGTATGTGAGGTCACTGAGATCCCCTGTCCGGATGCATGGATAACAGATGATACAGTACCGATTGATGCAAAGCTGCTTCCGGACTGTCAGGAGGTCACTGAATTTGTGGAACGTCTGCAAAAGCCTGTTACCAGGCAGGAGGGCGACAAGCTTCCGGTATCGGCATTTCTCCCCTATGCAGACGGTGCATTTCCCGCAGGTACAACTGCTCACGAACGACGCAATACTGCGACAGAAATTCCCGTATGGCTGCCGGAAAACTGCATTCAGTGCAATCTGTGCGCCTATGTTTGTCCCCATGCGGTAATCCGTCCGGCGGTAATGACCGGCTCCGAACAGGAAGCTGCACCAATCGGAATGGAATCCCTCCCGATGAACGGCATGCCGGGATATCATTTTTCTGTGACAGTTTCCGAAACCGATTGTACCGGATGCGGCTCCTGTGCAGGCGTTTGTCCGGGCAAAAAAGGCAGAACTGCACTGCGCATGACACCGATCCGCGAAAAAGAAGAGCATCAGGAATTCTTCGATTATGGAAAAGCACTGCCGCAGAAACAGGAAGTTCTGCAGAAATTCGGAGCGCACACCATACGGGGCAGTCAGCTGCGGAAACCGCTGCTGGAATTTCATGGCGCATGTGCCGGCTGCGGAGAGACGCCCTATGCCCGGCTTGTGACTCAGCTTTTCGGCGGAAGAATGTATATTGCCAATGCAACAGGCTGCTCGTCCATCTGGGCGCATTCCTTCCCTTCGGCTGCATACCGGAAAGGTGCTGCGTGGTCCAATTCCCTGTTTGAAGATGCAGCAGAATTCGGTCTGGGTATGCTGCTTGCGCAGAACACTGCCCGGAATCGGGTGCGTACGCTTACAGAAACGCTTCTGGAACAGCTGCCGGATAAAACCGTATTTTCTCCTCTGCGGGAAGCTGCTGATGCATGGCTGCGGACCTTTTCTGACAGTGCGGCAAGTCAGGAGGCAAGCAGGCATTTTGAAGAAGCCCTGCAGAACACACTGACTGCTGCCGGCGGGAAGGAGGTGCCTCTGATTCGTGAACTGCTTTCGGAGCAGAAGCATTTCTCCAAAAAATCCCACTGGGTATTCGGAGGAGACGGCTTTGCATATGACATCGGCTTCGGCGGACTGGACCATGTGCTGGCTGGCAGTTCCGATATCAATATCCTGATATTCGACACAGAGGTATACTCAAATACCGGCGGGCAGGCATCCAAAGCAACGCCATCGGGTGCGGTGGCGAAATTCGCATGCAAAGGCAAACCCACTGCAAAAAAACGGCTTGCTGAGATGATGATGACCTATGGGCATGTTTATGTGGCGCAGGTTGCCATGGGCGCAGACTACAATCAGACACTGAAAGCGATTACAGAAGCAGAACGTTATAAGGGCCCGTCACTGATCATCGCCTATGCACCGTGTGTATGTCATGGAATCAAGGCGGGTATGGGAAGTTCCATGCACGAGGAGGCAAGAGCAGTGCAATCGGGACACTGGGAACTGTTCCGATATAATCCGGAACTGGAAGAGCCATTTGTGAGAGACAGCAAAAAACCAACTCTGGAGAAAGCAGAATTCAGAACCGGCGAAACAAGATTCGCAGACTAAGTTCATCTCTGTTCCCGTATAAAAGCTTTTTGAAGAATGTTCCGAAAGGCTTTTATACGGAATTTACATATTGCAACATTGACAAACCGCAGCTTTTATTGTATAATAAAATCATATTTTTCAACAAATCATCTCACAGAAAGAAGGTATATACATACATGAAAAAGAGACTTCCTGCTGCCCTGCTGGCAGCACTCACACTCTGCACGACCCTCGCTGTTGATACGCCCCTTACGCCCATTTCCGCTGCCGGGGCATATGATATCAGCGTTACCGTAAATACCAACGGTACACGTACGCCCATCAGCCCTTATATCTACGGCATAAACAGTAAGTTCCGTTCTGAGGAATACCTCTATGATGCCACCGCAGGCTCTGCACGTCAGGGGGGGAACCGTTTTTCCGCTTATAACTGGGAAAACAACTACTCCAGTGCCGGACGTGACTGGGAGCATTATTCCGATGCCTATCTTGTGGATTTTGACTCTGAACTGCTGGAAATCCCCGGTGCCCCTGCGATCGGTTTTGCACAGGAAGCAAGCGAAAAGAATATTCCCTATAAGCTTACTACGATCCAGATGGCAGGATATGTCGCTGCGGATGGGGACGGCTCTGTAACGGAAGAAGAAAGCGCACCCTCCTCCCGCTGGATCAAGGTCAAGGCTGCGAAAGGCAGTGCGTTCTCTATGACGCCTGACAAAACCGATGACTGCGTATACATGGATGAGTATGTCAACTACCTGGTCAACACGCTGGGCGATTCCACCACATCCACCGGATATCAGGGCTACAGTCTGGACAATGAACCAAGCCTGTGGTGGACGACCCATGCACGTATGCATCCGGAGCAGCCTACCTGTGCTGAAATCGTGGAAAAATCAATCGAATATGCTTCTGCGATCAAAAATGTGGACCCACATGCAGAAATTTTCGGACTGGCACTTTTCGGCGTGAATGCCTATACAACGTTCAGCGGTGCGCCTGACTGGAATGAGCATGCAGAAGAATACGACTGGTTCCTCTCCTATTATCTTGACCAGATGGCAAAGGCAGAACAGCAGCACGGAAAACGTCTCATTGATGTGATGGATCTGCACTATTATTCGGAGGATACCGGACTTTGCCGGGTAACCAGCTGCGAGGACTACACTCATACTGAATGCATTGAAGCACGTCTCCAGTCTACCCGGAGTCTCTATGACAGCACCTATATCGAAAACAGCTGGATCGGCAAATATGAGCAGGAGTACCTCCCCATTCTGCCCAATGTACAGAAATCCATTGATACCTACTATCCCGGTACAAAGCTGAGTTTTACAGAATACAGCTTCGGCGGAGGAAACCATATCTCCGGCGCAATTGCACAAGCGGATGCTCTGGGCATATTTGGAGCATACGGCGTGTATACAGCCAACTTCTGGGTGATGAATTCCGATTGCTCCTACCAGCTCTCGGCAATTGACCTGTACACGAATTACGACGGAAAGGGTGCTTCCTTCGGAGATACACATGTGCCATCAGAAACCTCTGACATTGAAAAGGCAACCTCCTGGGCATCCATTCACGGTGATGACCCCTCGAAAGCAAATCTGATCCTCACAAACAAGAGCCTGACAGATACGCAGAACGCTGCAGTTACCTTCAACTCTGATGCGGATTACAGTACGGCTCTGGTATACGGAATTACAGGTGATTCCAGCGAAATTCAGCTTCTGGATACCATCACAAACATCTCCGGCAACACCTTTACTGTGGAGGTTCCTGCTCTGTCGGTAGTACACATCGTACTGACCGATGAGGATTACATTCTGTCCGGTGATGTCAATGAAGACAGCGTAGTTGATACTCTGGATGCGCAGCTTCTTGCAGACTGGCTGGTACAGAAACCGGGAACAAAGCTTTCCCTTACCCACGCAGATATGCTTTCCGACGGCAGCGTAAATGTTTTTGATCTGAGCATGCTCCGCAGAAAACTCGGTGAGATACCTGTACCCGAGGAAAAGGAACCGGTAAAGCAGGCGTTCTGGGAGACAGATACTGCAACCTGGAAAGTAAAGAACGGCATGGGCGGAAAAACCATTACATGCACACTGAAAGGTGAGCCTGGCTACCGGATGAACATGGGGTATGGCTACTGGGATACCATCGGTATCAATCCGGAAACCGGCAATGCAGGTGTCTGGGTCAACAACGACAGCACCAAAATCAACAGTGTTGTCTTTGATGAAAACGGAAAAGCGGTTGTAGAAATTGCTGTCCCGGAAGGTGCAACCAGCCTGCAGATCATGGTGTTCTATTATGCGATCTATGATGCATCCATCGGCGATAATATCGTTCGTGACAAAGGCGAAGTAGAACTGGTCAGTGTTACGCTGCCGGCTGACTCCTGGACTTATATCGGATAAACTGTGAAAAGGGCTTGCTGTCTGTGTGAAACAGACAGCAAGCCCTTTGTTTTCTCTATAGCCCGAATATGCATCTGCGGTTACGCAAAAAATGCAGAGGTCTTCAGCACAGCACAGATCGCACCGATTGAGACCGGAATGGAATCGCGGTTGTTTGTGTTGCCGCTGCACAGAATCGTACCGTTTGATGTCACTCCCGTAACAAACATAACATGACCCAGTGCATCTGTATAGATGATATCGCCTGCACGAATATCTGCTGCGCCCGGATCGCTCAGATATACTATTCCGTACTTGCTGACAAAATAATCACGAAGATAAAGCGTGTTAATGAATGCGGCACTTCCGTCTCTCCACCGATCGTCTGTTTTTACTCCGGATGCTGCAAGAATCTGGCTGCAAAAATTGGCGCAGTTGTTATTCGTATAATACTGATAGATCGGATTTCTTTTGCACCAGTAGATTTTAGCATACTGAAGGGCTGCGTTGAAATTATAACTGCCCGTACTGGCTGCGGCGTGGCCGGAGCTGTCAGAAGCTGTACCGGAATAAGGTTTTGTATAGACAAGGGATACCCAGCCGTACGTGTTGTGATAGCGCACCTTCGCCCAGCCGTTTCTGACTTCTGAAACATTCAGGAGCACACCCGTATCAATCACACAGATTTTACCATAGCCTGTACCAGCACCCCAGCGCATGTTGACTCCGATATCCGATGTGACGACCACCTGATAATCTGCCTTCCGCACATCAGAGAATGTGCTTGTCTGTGTATCGGAGGATGCCCCCGTCTGAACCGCATCAGATGTGCCGTCTGCCGGCTTACAGTTTCCCAGATAGATCCAGCCGCTTCTGAGGATACCATCTGTACAGGCTGCAGACTTTGTATAGCCCCATTCGCCGCTTACCTGGGTTACTGTAAAAAGCACGCCGTAATCCGCCCTGCCCAGAAGGGTACAGGATATATCTGCGCCATCTCTTACATTTACACCGGTGGGATAGTCCACTACATATGTACCGGCGCTTACAGGGGATGCCTCTGCGCAGATCGCCTGTACCAGTCCTGTATTACCTGTTGTATCCGGATTCGCCAGTCCCAGAATCAATGCCAGGCACATTACACCGCTTACTGTTATTGCTGCCAATCTCTTCATAAAATAATCTTCCTTTCTTTTGGATGTACTATTTGTGTTTCTGCCTTCTTCCAGAAGCGCAATAAAACGCTCCTCTGCTGAGATCCAGGGAAAACACTCAGCTTGTTCGCTGATTTTCCCCTCCCCCATCCACCATGCCCTGACCTGAAGTTCTTTCAGCTTGTACGCTTTCCTGATTGTAACAGATTTCAGGAGGCTGCCTGATTTCAGGGGGGGAGCCTTCATGACGAAAAAGCCCTCCCGACAATATATACGCCGGGAAGGCTTTACATTTCACTTTTTTCGCCTCATATCTATTTTATGATAGAACAGAAAGGAATATTCCTCCAAAAAGAAATTTTTTTTAAATCAATCAACGGCTCTATAGGTTCCCTTTATAATACGTACCAGCGTATCACCAATCGCCTCGATCTCATGTTTCTTCCATATTGTAAACACCCTCGGGCTGGTATACCTGTCCTGCTGCGCAGCATGATCCGTGGCCTTCTGTGCATCTGCAATCAGCACCGCAGTCGCATGGATTCCCGAGCATTCTGCAAGCGTTTCCAGATTCGCATAAAACTCATGATCCGGAGCATCCATCGTCCCGCATACTACAAACAAAGCGGAAAAGCCCTTTGTAAGAATATAGTCAGGTGTGCACCTTGCCCTGGAATTTTTCCAGTGCATCTCATAATTGCCGCTGATGTCATCAAACACCCCTGTTTCCCTTGCTTTGTGGTAAGTATAGACCGCAAGAATCTTTTCTTCTGCTGTAAGAAGCGTTTTGATGGAGTGCGTTGCATATGTAAAACTCACAGTTTTCGTAATCCTGTCTGTATACAGATGAATCAGCCATCCTCTCTCTGCAAGGAACCGGATCAGATCATATCCGCCAGATTCGGCGGGATCATAGGATACCTGCTCTGCGCGCAGACCGTTATATAAAATCTGTACGGTATCTTCATCTGGTTTGCTGCAGCAGACCGCATCCGGTTCCATCAAAGGCTGCATATGAGACAGCATCATTCCGTATTGTGCGGAAATCCCGGAAATATCCTCTATCCATACCTCAAAGGAATCTGTCGTATAGGGCAGAATACAGCTGCTGTTCCCGATGATTCCCGCATCCTTCAAGGCATCGGAAATATCCGAAACCGCCTTTTTACAGGCAAAGGGAATGATATATCGGTGCATCCGGGAACCCGTGCGTTTTTCTCCCCGTATAAATGTAAAGAGTACATCGGCAGCTTCTGCATGCTCCCGGAACCTCCTGCACATATAATTCCAGCCCGCCTTATCCTTGCAATATCGGTCCCAGAGGATCCGGTATTCCTCATAAAACTCCGGCTTATTGTCAGAGCATTTTCCTGAACGGGTAAGGGCTGCCATATCTGCAACGGTAATATGCGGATCCATCTGAATAAAATCGAGCATTTCGCAGCCTGTTATATCCGTGAATCGCATTGACCTGGAATCAAACCGGTAACTGGGAAACTCCCTGAAAACTCCATTTCCTTCCATTATACTGGAGATCCAGGTCTTGTTTTTTTCAAAAAAGCAGTCTGGGCTGCGGTGGAATCGCTGCAAAAAATAGTTCCGAAGGACATTTCCGAAATCCTTCTCCCCCGATTGCAGCAGCTTCACCTTGTGCGCTTTACCCTTATGTACTCTGGCAAGAATCCGTTCCAGTTCTATACCATCATTGACATCCAGAACAGAATCATGAACAATGACAAACTCCAGCGATGCTGCAAGATTCTTTCGCTTCATATAGCTGCACAGAGCCGGCAGTTTTTCCTGGCTGAGATGCTTCAGTTCCCGGACACTCCGGCAATGATACAGATAAATGATTCTGGAAGGGTTTACAACAGTTGCTGCTGCTGCATTGCAGAAATCCTCCGTAAGATCTCTGCCTACTGTATAAGGAATCACAAGGCAGACCGATTCTGTATAGGTCAGAATAAACGGAATCTTCTCAATCAGCGCAACATCCTCTGATTTGTAGTTTTTGCGCTTATGACTTGCATAGATCGGGTAAAACTGCCGTTCCCATGCAGTTGTCAGTTCATAGACGGATTTCTTTTCACTTTCGGAAAATACATGCGATTGCTTCACCCTATCAAAAAATGCCTTTTTCAGCGGTTCGTAGCGTTCCGCCTGCTTTTTATCCTGATTCCAGATATCCTTCAGGCAGATATACCACTCCTGAAACGCCGCCAGGGTATGGTGTTCTTTTGCAGCCGCCTCACGGATCGCAGAGATATTGTTTCCCTGCAGCAGATTTTCACCTCTGATACGCTCTGCGTTTCGCCTGTACATACGATGAAGCTCCACAGACATTCTGTCCAGAGGGTCGAGTAAGGTAATATCACCGGTATCCCAGTCAAAATCATCCGTAATCCCCTGCTCCGGTCGGCTTCGCACAATGCATACATGGCGCTTTTCCGCCTCATCTCTGGTAATACCCTCTGCACATTCCTCCAGATTCCGGATGCGTCTGTATCCCAGACGCAGCTTCTCCGTTACCCATCTGCGATGCTCTGCGCAGATCAGGGCATTCTTCAGCGGCTGTCCTTCTGTCTCCGCATCTGCTTTCATCCGCTCGATGAACGCTTCTGCTGCCTCTGCCGCAGAATTTTTCTCCAGATCGATCCCGATGCTGTGAAGCTTATACTTCAGAGAAAGCACATTGCCCACACAGGAACCATGATGATAAGGTCTGCGGTATTCATTCCTGACATTACGGATCGCAATGTTCAGATTTTTCTTCCAGATCATATGCACATTGAACGCCATACGTTCTATATCGTTATAGAGTCCATGCCGTTTGATGGGGTCATCCACATACACCGGATGGATATCCTTTATTTCGTTTTCACTCAGATGTCCGTTCTCACAGACAAAACTGACAACAGCCGGTATTTTTTCTGCATCCAGAAACGTTTTCACTGCACGTGCAGCGCATAGATTATATGTATTTCTTCCCAATGCAATAAACACATACCGGGGTTTACCATGCTTATCCGGGTAATTTCTTTGCAGAAATGAACCAATCAGTTCCGGGGAATCGGGAGAAAAGGAGTGCTCTATAAAATTCAAGACACCATAACTGTCTGCATTCTCCTCCGGCAAACTGTCTATACAAAAGAAATCCTTCAGTTCCGGTCTTTCCTCCAGATACAGATTTTTATCCTCCCGTGTATCCGATATCACTGTAACATGCAGCTTCTTCCCCGGAATCTGTCCGATCTGAAGACAGATATCCAGAAAATTCTGACCGTATTTTCCGCAGCCCAGCAACAGGATATGCATGGTATCCTGTTCCCTGGAAGCATACTGATACAAAGGCTTTGCATACAAATGATACTGGATCGCTATGAAAGCATTCCTGTCCTTTGCTTTTGCCATCGCTTTATCCATATCTGCAAGGACCAGACGTTCTCCATTGATTCTTCTGGCTGCCAGTTCCGAGGGAACTGCATAATTCAGTACAGCTTCCATGTCTTCCAGCAGATCCTCACAGCACTCATAACGTTCCGTTCTGGGACACAGGCATTTTCTCAGAATCTGTACAAGCATCTTTTTCAGCTTCGGATGCAGCTGACCGCTGCATGCCCGCAGCAGTTCCGATTCATCTACAAGCAGTTTCAGTTCATCATAGTATTTTTCCTTGTATATCTGCCCGCCGGCACGCACCTGCTCTGTTATAACAAGTGCATGAAACAGCACTGCACCGATCGCATAGATATCTGTCTGAAAATCTGCAGTTTCCCCATACCTGCAATTCAGGAGTTCCGGTTCAATATAACCCTCTGTTCCCATAATTTCATCCGGCACATCGTAATAGGAGCATACGGTATTGATATCAAACATAGAGATTGCCTGGGGAATCGCATCCTCAGCACGCCGGATAAAGCCAAAATTACCCGGCTTGATATCACGGTGCAGCAATCCGGCAAGATGCAGCTGCCGGATACATTTCGCAAGCGCTTCAACTGCATACAATATGCGCACAAGCTTATGCTCCGGTTCAACGGTCGGATGCTCCTGTATCTCTGCACACATATCAGCAAGTGTATAAAGCCTGGACTCCGGTGTCCAGATATATACTGTATGAATTCCATAATACAGTTCAAATGTAGGAATAAAGCTGGTCAGAAGCGCATCCTCTGTACTCTCCTGCTTTGCCTTCAGCAGATCCAGATAGGGCTGTTTGTATGCCTCCAGCCTGCTTTGAAAGTGTTCACATGCAGCAGATGTACCGTTCTCATGAACAAGCTGCCCCGCTTCGTCACGCACCAGGGAAATGGCATCAGAGGGATAAAATTCTCTTAGCACACCGGCATTTCCTGTACCCTCATGATATGCCTCATAACACAGCGCAGAACTCCCCCTGCTGAGATACCGGTCTATGACAAACAGCTTCTGATTGCCGCTGCCGTCCTTCAGTAAAATGGGCTTATCCAGACACTGTCTTTCCACGATATATCTGCCTCCTTTGCAGTTCCTGTAAATTCATAGAAATACAGCTGTAATCATCTGCGCATTCTTTTTCTTCTATAAAACACTCCAGCCGGGCACATTCCTGATTCAGAAGCATCTCACGCACCTGTTCATTCAGATGCCCCCTGTCATACATAAGTCTCCATGCACCGTCCGAGCAGATCAGCACGATATCCCATGCAGCGGCATCCGTTACAACCGCCTGTGCCATATCAGCTGCATATACGGTGGTGGTACAGCAGCAGCCCTCTGTACTGTCTGACGGAACAGTAAGCACACGACATCTGCCGTTTCCTGCTGCCAGAATCAAACTGGTGCCCAGACTGAAGCAAAGCATTTTTCCTGTTGCATGGTCCACAAGTACACTGGCTATGGTACTGGAGTATTCTTCTACTGCCTGACCCTCCTGCTCTGCAAGCTTCTTCAATTCATAAAGGATATGGGAAAGCAGAAAATCTACAGTTTTCCCCTGATCAAACTTCATAAAAAAGCCGCCTTTCCGCACAAGGATATCTGTCACCGCAGCACATGCCGCTTCTGCGCCCTTCCTCGCAGCACTGCATACTGAGATACCATCTGCCAGTGTAATGACAGAAAAACGGTCATTTTTCCGAAACAGGACAGCATCCTGATTTTCCGCATCGCGGTATCCATGACAGCTTCCTGCTCTGCTGAATAAATTTACCATATGCTGTATCCCTCTTTTCTTCCGGAATCTCCTGCCTGCGCTCAGTTGTTCAGATAAGCGTAGGACGAAAATGCTACTACAATATCAAAAATATTCTCGCTGCTGAACGGCTGATAATGTGCCTCCTCCAGATATACGTTTATCCTCTTTTTAAACGCCTCAAGCATATCCCCGAAACCACACCATTTCTCATTTTCCTGGTCCATTTCCCGCTGTGCATTGAACATATAATAAAATGCAGTGATCAGCGCAGTTCTTGTCACATCCTCTGCACGGGTAATACGCAGCGCAGGGATTATCATTTTCAGCGGATTCTTATGCTCCTGCTGCTCTGTCTGGCTGCTGTACTGTTCCTTCACCGTATTTCCAAGCGACTGGTGAATCCCCTTGATCAGCTGTGTGAATTCCAGGATACGTGTCTCATTCTTTTCCTCACCCAGACATTTGATGATATCAAACTTCTCCTCTGCGGAAACATCGATAAAATACAAGCCGTATGTACAGCTTTCAATCGGCATATCCGTACATTCCAGCTGCGACAGGATCGACTGATATGCCTTGAATGCCGTGTTCTGTTCGTTCTGCAGCTGAAGGGCGGACTTTCGTTCCTCTATGGGCTTTCCATCCTTACCGGTAACCGTCCGGATGTATATGTTGCAATCATAGTTCTGAATAAGAAACTGCGCAAACTCCTTCTCAGGCAGCTTCAGGACGCTTCCTGTCATGAGATCTGCATAGTAATTTGTCGCATCGGTCCTCTGGATATGCGCCTGAGACGTGCTGTAACATGCTGCTTTGATCTGTTCGATCATCTGGTCAGAGTAGGCGATTTTCTCCTGGGGGCTGTAATCACTTGAGATATAGTAGATATACACCATCTCCGCGAAATTCTTATAGTTGATCCCTCGTCCGGTGGGTTCACCTCCCGGTTCTCCGGCACTGTTCTGTGCATCTGTAATATAACGCATCAGATTGTTCGTGTAGTATTTCTCGAAAAGATTCTTTTCAATATCGGTATCATACAAGGGAACGCTCTCCTCTTCCCCGGAATAATACGTCATATTGTACACCATGGCGAAAAGATACAGCCCTTTTCTGAATACGCTGTCTGTACGGAATCTGCCTTCAGCGAGTTCATCTGCAAGGCGGATGAGTGCATAAGGATGATCAGGCTGCCGCAGTTCACGGCGTTTCTTCCAGGTATCTGCAGCGGCACACACCTTATAAAACGCATCAAAGATTCCATCGTCGATCTGCGCAAGCGCTTCCTCCTCATTTCTGGGCATTCTTCCGAGTTTTTCCTTGATATATTTCCGGATCACGGCTCTGCCCTGATAAATGGAAACCACTGTCGTCTGTTTCAGTCTCCGGCTTCTTCGCTTTTTGGCACCGGCAGTATCTGCCGGTTCATTTTCCAGTCTGGCTTCTGCTTTTTTCATTGCCTTATCTTTTTTTGCTTTCATTTCCTGGGCGGTCTGCATTCTCTCATAGGTCAGATAATTGCCATACTTCATAAATTGCTTGAGAATGCGCAGACGCAGGGAGTCACCCTCCCATGCGGCTCTGTCCTCCGGAGCAGAAAGCCGGTCCACAAGACGCTTCATATAATCCTGAGGGCTGTAATAAATATCAAAGCTCCGGTAAATTGCTTTCACAATGCCATTCATGACATCGCCGGGATTCTGAATCTGTGCATTCTTCACCAGATTCACATAGTACAGATCGGATTGTTTCATTTCATACGGAATCCCCAGCGCATCGAACATATCAAAAAGCTGCTTTCGGATCGTATGCTGACTGCTTTTTCCTCTTGCATCATACAGCTGTTTCAGTTTCCGGTTCACCGTTCTTCTGTCGATCAGTGCTCTTACCGATTGCTCCAGAGAATTCCGGGTACTCTTTTTCCGCACATTCAGCATTCGGATCGTTGGAGCAGGAAGCATATTTTTCATAGACATTCTACCAGTTCCTTTACAATATGATTCTAACACAAAACCCATCCGTCCGGAGAACCGGGGGATGTTTTTTATCGGATTACAGAAAACCAGGATAAAATCTCCTGTTTTTCTATACAGATAATCGTATTCCGATATAATTATACAATATTCTGCGCATAAGGTCAATAACACGCAGCAGTTTTCCATAAAAGCTGGCGAACTGCCGAAGGCAGAAAGGCGGTCAAGCTGGCTCCAGCTTGCGCGGTCCAGCTGCGTAAGCTGGTCGCCGTCCGCAGACGGCGAAACACCTGGACTAAAATTATGTGCTTTTTTGCCGAACAAACAAACCAAATTCCGCATTCAAAAAAACCTTCCCATACGGCAAAGCCAACCTAAGAAAGCCTTGCTACAGTACAAAGTAAAGATCATATGCGGAATTTGAAACATAGCAGGAGAGAAGCACGAAGTGCAAGAATCCTGCGGACGGTACGAGCCTTGTTTCACAAGGATAATCAGTTTAAGGATTATAGCAAAAGTCTGAATGTCTGTATAATGTCCTGTTTCTTAGATTCACTTTACTCGTGCCATCCGCAAAAATTGGTCGCTTCGCTCCCTCTTTTGCTATGTTTCAAATTCCGCATATGATCTTTTCTTCGTGCTGTGACAAGATATCCTGGATGTGCCTCATTGAGTTTGCAGCCTCTTTACAATGCGGAATTTGGTTTGCTCATTCGGCGAAAAAGCACGTAATTTAAAAGCCAGGAGTTTCGCTCTCTGCGGAGAGCGACCAGCTTGCGCAGCTGGACCGCGCGAGCTGGCGCCAGCTCGACCGCCTTTCTGCCTTCGGCAGTTCGTCCGATAAACTACAGTTTACCCCAACAATTCAAATAGAACCTTATAAATGAAAAAGCACCGGACTGGTTTATGCGGTTCGCACAAATCAGTCCGGTGTCATAACGGAGGAAAACTTTCGCATCAGTGAAGCATACGCTTCAGAACAAAACGATAAAATCTATCTGATTTCATAAAAATCCTGATCGCTCAGCCCAGACACAGCTTGCAATCTGTATACATGCATGAGCCTATTCTGTGATACCCGCAGCTGCGTTCGCATAAATGCCCAGAATTGCTGTGGCATCTGAAATATCGATCTGTCCTGCCCGGGCTTTTACACTGTATGCGCTTACAGCATCTACATCAGCCAGATAGCATGCAAATGCATTCAGGTCTGCATCATCTACAAAAGAAGCATCCAGACCGGCTGCGATATGCGCATAATATTGCAGTACAGCAGAAGCATCGTTTATATCAACAACACAGTCAAGATTTGCATCTCCTGCGAATTCTGCATTCTCCTCTCCCAGTACAATAACAGTTGCACCGTATGAGCGCATCATCTCGACTTTTTCTGCACCCATATCCGGATAACAGTAAATGGAAGCAGTACAGGACGACGCATGTGAAAGTGCGTTAGAATCGCTGACAAGGTTTGTCTGCATCAGATCATATTCAATATCCGCACCCAGTGATATGATCCCTTCACCAAATACAAGGCGCTTTGCGTAAGGCAGATACTGACTCCAGGGTCTTGTCTCTGTAAGATGATCCTCTGTACCTGTGGTCAGGATCACATCCCCATAAACAGATGACGTATCCGCAGCAAAGGTCAGAGTATCACCGGAGAAATTCCAGCTGAAGATCTCATTGAATGTACCGCTGGTGCTTGCAGCATCTGCATATGGATTGGCAACCGGCTGTAATGCATAGGTACTGCCGGGTATTGTTTCGGGATAGCAGTAGCTCGGATAGGAAGCATCAATGAAATCATACTCCATAAAAGTACGGCAAAGATCAAAATGCTGAATCATTGACTCTTCACTGTAGTCGGCTGCGGAATCCGTTTGAAAGAAAACGTGATACACCTTCTGTCCGTTCGGCAGATCGGATACCTTCTGAATGTCCTGAAGAAGTATCTCTTCATTTGTCACAGTCAATGCACCGGATCCCTCCAGAGAGATATCCTCGGAAGAAATGACAACCACATAGTTCTCATCCGACCATTCAACTGTCTGTGCTTCGGTACAACGGTACAGTTCCAGCTGGTATACTGACTTGACGTTCTCCATCCGGTACAGTTCTCCGCCGTCAGCACCGCCTACGATGATGTAGGGATCTGTCACCTCATCCAGACAGAACTTCTGTTCCATCCAGCCCCAGGTCGGCATAGAACCTGCAAGCGCATTCAGATCCACGATCTCTGCACCAGTCGGCAGGTCGAATTCCTGAAGATCGGCATATGTTTCCGCAGTCACAACATGGAAGCTTGTTAATTCAGTACCCCCGAGATACAAAGGACAAGATTCAACAAAACCTCTGTAATAAGTGATGTACTGGAAGGTCGTGCCATGGGCAATTTCAGAAATGATGCAGTCATCCGTGATGGAAACGACCTGGATCCTGGATGCATCGCTGTCTGTAGTGGCAGGAAGTGTTGTGGTAACAGTCTGCACAGTGGCAGTGACCGCAGACGATACGGTCGTATCCGTATTCCGGGCGGAACTCATGGTTGTCTGGGTCACGGTGTCCCGCTCCTCTGTTGTAACGATCGGCGCAGCTGTTGTTGCCGCAGGCTCTGTCGTAACAGCTGTTGTAGCTATAGATGCAGCTGGTGATGATGTGACAGCAGTCACTGTCGTTTCCGCCGTGGTTGTACGTTCCGCAGCAGTCTGTGTACCCGCAGAAGTTGTTTCTGCTGTACGGCTCAGAATACCGGATGACAATGCCTCTGTTACGGAAGCGGTTTCAATCATTACAATTTCATTTGCATTTTCGGGCGTTACAGGATTCTGCATATTGCTGCTCAAGAGTCCCAGTCCGAATAAAGTGATCATACTGAATACTGACATAATAGATACCCCCTTTTCAATCGCGGCTGCACGTTTTTCTTTCTTACGGAGATATTCATCTCCCCGCTGAAATACATTCTGTACAACCTCTTCATAACTCTTCATAGCGGAATCCCTCCTTTTCCAGCTCCGACCGGAGTGAATTTTTCGCTCTGTAAACAAGATTTCCGATCTGTCGCTTGCTTTTGCGCATGATCCGGGCGACCTCATCGTGACTGAAGCCTTCTGAATAGATCAGATACAAGACCTGCCGGTATTCCGATTTCAATTTCATGAGTACACGCTGTATCATAAAATTCTGTTCCTTCTTTATGTAATCTGCTTCAAGGTCCTGCCCATCGGAAATAGAATAGCATTCATCCAGCGGTACATCAGAAATCCATCGACGGCGCCGAAGAGAGTTCAACGCTAAATTGCGTCCGATTGCATAGAGCCACGTTTTAAAGGAACTTCTTCCGGAAAACTTAGGTTTTTTTGTATACAGCTTCACGAAAGTGTCCTCCATCAGCTCTTCTGCAATACTGATATTATTGGTAAAACGATATAGATATAAGGTCAATCCGTCTTTATAATCACGGATAATTTCAGCCAAACCATCTTTATCACCTTCCAGGAAACGGCGGTAGCTACTTGCACCGTTATCCATTCATTTGCCTCCTTTCCGGAATGCATTCACTTTGTTCTTTCACTTATTAGACACATCAGCGGACTGTTTTTTCTCACCTTTTCTGAAAAAATTTTTCCAGCGTTTTTTCGGGTAACACCGGATTCGCCCAGAATATCCGGCGCTGTGCTGCATCCATTAAAATATCACAAAAAAACACCAAAAATTCTATTGTAATACAGGAAAAGGAATGCTATCATGATACCTGTATTTATGTTCAGGAGGATACCTATGATGTGCATTCAGAAATATGAGCATACAATTTATGCAAGCTATATCGGGTATATTACCCAGGCAATTGTCAACAACTTCGTACCGCTGCTGTTTCTTACCTTTGCCAGCGATATGCAGCTGACGCTGGATAAAATCACACTCATCACCACCGTGAATTTTGCAGTGCAGCTCCTTGTGGATCTGCTTGCAGCAGGATTTGTAGATAAAATCGGCTACCGGGCATCTGTTGTCTCTGCGCATATCTTTGCTGCTGCCGGACTGCTGGGACTTTCTGTATTTCCAGCATTCTTCCCCAGCCAATATACAGGACTCATGACAGCAGTCATTCTCTATGCGATCGGCGGAGGGATCATTGAAGTCGTTATCAGCCCCATTGTGGAAGCATATCCCACCGAAAAAAAAGAGGCTGCTATGAGCCTGCTCCACTCCTTCTACTGCTGGGGACATGTGGCAGTCGTGCTGCTCTCTACCCTGTTCTTTATCAGCTTTGGCATTGAAAACTGGCGGATACTCAGCTGCCTCTGGGCAGTGGTTCCTCTGCTGAATTGCTTCTACTTCCTTATAGTCCCTTTGTATCCCATTGCAGCCGGTCATGAAAAAATGTCTCTGAAGGGACTTTTCCGGCAGAAAATATTCTGGCTTCTGATGCTCCTGATGGTCTGTGCCGGTGCATCGGAACAGGCTATGAGCCAGTGGGCATCTGCCTTTGCAGAATCTGCCTTGAACGTTTCGAAAACGATGGGAGATCTTGCCGGACCGTGCACCTTTGCCGTACTCATGGGTACTGCGCGTGCACTGTACGGCAAATATGGTGATAAAATCCCGCTTCGGTATGCAATGGCTGGCAGTGCCCTGCTTTGTGTCACATGCTATCTGATCACTGTTTTCGCAGGAAGTCCCTTGTTCGGACTGATCGGGTGTGCTGCATGCGGTTTTACTGTAGGAATCTTCTGGCCGGGAACTTTCAGCATGGCAGCAGCTGCTCTTCCGGCGGCAGGCACTGCAATGTATGCTTTTATGGCGCTCGCCGGTGATGTAGGCTGTTCCGCAGGACCTACTGTTGTAGGATTGATCGCGGCAGCGCAGAGAGATGATCTGAAAGCAGGAATTGCAGCTGCCATCGTTTTCCCCATTATAATCCTGATCGGAATCCAGTTCCTTCGGAAAAAGAAATCATAAGCCAATCAATACAGCAGCAACGGCAAAGCATATATCTGTGCTTTGCCGTTGTTTGTTATAATAACACTGCCCGGTTCGTTCCATAGAAGATATCATCTCTGCCGCTTATCTTCTCACAGAAGCGGCGGAAACGATCCCAGTTTTTCTTGCCCTCAAATTCATAGCTGTGCCCCCAGATGTAGAATATCTGCGGTACGTCTGTTTCGGTGCAGAGAAATGCATCTGCCAGTGCGAACAGCTGCTCATCATCGTGATGACAGGTCGGACGAAACCGCAGAAGGTCCGTCTGTACAGCAAAAGAATGACTGGAGTCCACACCTCTGGCATATTGCAGACCGAGACTTTGAAGCTTTTCTACAACCGCATCATTATATGCACCATATGCATATGCCATGCCCGCAGGCTTCTCTCCGGACAGACGTTCGATCTCCGCTGCATCCTCTGCAAGTTCCCGATGAAGCTCTTCCTTGTTCAGTTCGGTCAGACAAAGATGCTCTTTTCCATGAACTGCGATCTCATGTCCCTGGTACAGCGGTATGGCATCCGGCAGATTCAGCC
>JAFURN010000018.1 GCA_017480865.1 Ruminococcus sp.
ACACCATTGTTCTTCAGACTTGCTGTATTGGTGAACGTTTCACCCTTTTTATCCGCACTGACTGCTGTTTTGTAAGTAAGGATATAACTGGAAGCGGTCGAACCGGACGGGAATACAAATGTACCGTCTGTAAGCGTTACTGCTGTACCATTCAACTGGACATCAGACACCGCACCATTTCCGCCGTTCAGCATTAAGTCCTCGATCACATAATCAGCCAGATCACGTCCATATGGGTTGTTTACAATAATTTTCCATTCGATTTCCTTACCATTGAATGAAGCATCCTTATCTACACTCTGCTGCTTCGGCACATCAACAGAATGTTCATCAGAAGGCTCGCCAATGTAGGTGATCAGACTTGCATCATTGGTCACAGTCTGACCATAATAGCTTCCTGCCGGCGTGCTGTATGTCAGTGTATACTGACCCGATACAGAGCCGCTTGGGAACACATATGCACCGTCCGTCAGTGTAACAGATGTTTCGTTGCCGCTTGCATCCTTCAGTTTGATTGACCCTTCGATCGCATTCTGAAGCTGCATATCATCGATCATAGCGCCGATCGTACTCAGATCAATTTCCTGCGGATTGGTTACCGTAATTACCCAGTTGATCTGATCCTTACCGGATGAACCATCATAATTACCGCCCTTTGAAATATCGGGCTTCAGATTTTCAGACATATATGCATTTGCCTGTGCGCTCTTGACACCGTCTGTGACATTTACCGCATTCTGTGCGGAGATCGATGTATTATCTGCGCTTTCATCCTTGATCTTTACCGGACAGTTCCATGTATAAACGAAACCATAAGGCAGCGCACCGTCTTCAAACTCTAAAACAACAGAGCCGTCTTCCTTTATTTCCGTTACTGTAGCATATACAGAATTGCTGGTTCCGGTTGTATTCGGATCATTGCCTCTGTTTTCTTCGCTGTTCACCTTACCGGTCAGCAGCACCTGGCTGCCAACCTCGATGCCATTCAATTCCAGATCGCCTGTCAGTGTATCTGTGATGGTAATTTTACCGCCGTCTACACCGTTGTTGGAGTTGATCGTGATATCAAAAGAGGCGGTTCCGGATGAAAAATCATAATCATTATTATATTTCTTTGATACATAAAGTTCAGCCGGCTTATCTCTGCGCGATATCGGAATTACAACTTCCTTACCAGCTACAACTACGGTCTGGTCACTTTCGCCGCCGCCCGTAGCCTGTGCCTGGAAGTAGAAGAAGCCGTCAATGCCTGTATCTGCATGCTCAATAAAGGAATCATAAAATGTAATTGCAACCAGACCCGTTTCCGCATCCATTGTAAAAGTACCGATCGCACTTCCTGTGGAACCGGTTACAATACCAGAATGCTCAAAGGTCGGATCCACCGTTATCTCTGTATTTGAAATATCTGCCAGCGAGAACGTCAGAACACGATTTCCTGTATCCTTAAAATAAGTCTGTGTATCCTCTGCATTGATAAAATAATCAATTGTAAATCTTACTGTATATTCCTTTTGATTATTTTCATCCATGCTGTCGCCCAGGATCTCAGCAGTTACATCATTTACCCAATTGTCCTGCATGGTCACTCCGGAAGATGCGGTATCCTCTGCATCTTCCACCACCTCATCGCCGACAACAAGAACTGCATTCTCGTCCGCTGCCGCTTCCTCATCTGTATGCATCAGCGTCGTATAACATACCATTCCATGCTCATGCTGAGTCTGACCGCATATAAACTGATAGCACTCGCCGGTATGTAAATGAGATTCCTCTTCACAAATCAATTCTACACATTCCTCTGAATGTGCATGTGCCTCAAGCGCACAGATCAGCTGACCCGCCATACTCACCGCCGGCATAATCAGACTGCTGACAACTGCGAGTACAATCAGAACAGACAGGATCGCCGTAGCGGAAAGTCTCTGTTTTTTGCTTTTATGTTTTGTAAGAAAAGATTGTATTTTTTGATTCAGGTTCATCCTGGCGTCCCTCCTTCTTAATTACTGTTTATATGTTGAGAATCACACAAGCCCGATCTGTTCAAAGGGCCATATCCGGAGCATTACCTCTCCGACGATCGCTTCATTTGCAATGCATCCCACCGCTGTGGAACGGCTGTCTACTGAGGTTGCTCTGTGATCTCCCATTACAAACACACGCTGATCCGGCACCTGATAAGGTAAATCCAGATCACATTCTCCAAATGATTTCTCACTCAGATACGGCTCATCAATTGCTTCACCATTTACATATACCGTACCATCCGAATCCATATCAATAACGTCCCCCGAAACACCGATAACACGCTTCAGCAGTATCTTGTTATTCAGGTAAAATGCAATGACATCGCCCTGTTTGAATTCGCCGTACTTCCGGCAGATAACCAATTCATCATTCTGGAAGGTCGGTGCCATGCTCGTTCCTGTTACACGCAGAACCGGCAGGAACAGCAGTGATACAAGCACTGCAATGGCTGCTACAACGATCAGCGAAGAAATCGTACTTCGTAATACCCGGATGTATTCCTTCCGGTGACGCACCCGCTTGATCTCACCATCCAGCTGCTCCGCTGTGGGCAGCCCCATTTTTTCTATCTTCGTCATTTGCACGGCTCCGTTTCCGCATCAGCCTCAGTCGAAGCCTGCTGCTCTTTTGCAGTTTCCTCTGCATCCGATCTTCCCGGACCGGCGTTCTGTGCATCAAATAAAATCTGCACCTGCTGTGCCGTTTTCCGAACTGTTTCAAGAAGCGCTTCCTTCACATCTGCCTGTGCCGCGCTCTGCTCCTCCAGCTGCTTGCGCAGAGTCTCATTTTCCTGTTTTACTGTATCCAGTTCCTTTCTCAGATAATACAGCAGTTCCAGCAACTCTGTTCGTTTCAGCTTTCGTAATTCCTTGTCCGTCATTGTGGCGTATCCTCCGGTGCAGTTTTTTTCTGATTGTATGCGCTTTCTCTGCGCATCATTATGCAACATATACATTTTACCACTCTTTCTAAGCAAAAGTCAATTGATTTTGCACAAATTCAGCCTTTCTCATAAAGCGCCAGCCCTTTATTTGTTTATTTTCAACAAACAGCCCGGTTAGAACGTTGTAAAAAACGATCAAAAAATATAAGATATATCATAAGGGGATATAAATTGTAGTTTATCGGGCGAACTTCCGAAGGCAGTTCGCACAAAAGCCGATTTTACTGACATTGTACGCAAAGTCTGCTCGCACCCCGAACTCTGCTGCTTGACTTTGCCGCATCACTCCTATATAATAGAACCAGATCACAATCATTACGAAACGGAGGAAAGCAAATGCGCATTGGAGTTGATTATTATCCGGAGCAATGGAACCCGCAGTTCTGGCAGGAGGATGCTGACCGGATGGCAGAAACCGGTGTAAAGGTCGTACGTCTGGCAGAGTTTGCATGGTCTGTACTGGAACCCCGGCAGGATCAGTTTGAATTTGACTGGCTGGATACCATAATCCGCATGTTCACAGAAAAGGGGATCCAGATCGTACTGTGTACCCCCACAAACTGTCCGCCTTTATGGCTGTATGAAGCTTACCCGGACGCTGTGCAGACAGGTACTGACGGGAATCCCATTGCCATCGGAGTAAGAGGACACCGCTGCTACCGCAGCCCGGCATTTCTCCAGCGCATGGAAATCATCATCGATCAGATGGTCAGCCGTTATAAGGACAATTCTCATGTGATCGCATGGCAGATCGACAATGAACTGGAAGCAAATTTCTGCCGCTGCCCGAACTGTCAGGAGGGCTTCCGGAATTATTTGCAGGAGAAATATCAGACGCTGGAAGAGATGAACCGCTGCTATGGAAATACCGTATGGAGCGGAAGCTATTCCGACTGGTCACAGGTGAAGCCGCCTATGGGCAGCTATGCAAAGGGCTGGTACAACCCGGGACTCATGCTGGATTATCACCGCTTTGCAGCAGCTGATACAGAACGATTCGTGCAGCATCAGCTTGCCTGTATCCGGAAGCACTGTCCGGATATCCCGGTTACAACAAACACATGGTTCTGTGAAAATCATGTAGACTTCCATAAGCTTTTCCGCAGCCTTGACTTTGTATCCTATGACAACTACCCTGCCCTGCGGCTTCCCCAGGATGCAGAATCCCTGCACTCCCACGCCTTCCATCTGGATTTTATGCGCGGCATCAAACGACAGAATTTCTGGATCATGGAGCAGCTCAGCGGCGGAATGGGAAGCTGGTCTCCCATGAGCCAGACGACCTCACCCGGTATGATAAAGGGCTATGCGCTGCAAGCCTTTGCCCACGGTGCGGATACGATCGTGCATTTCCGCTGGCGTACAGCGGTACAGGGGGCAGAGATGTTCTGGCATGGGCTGATCGACCACAGCAATATCCCCGGCAGACGCTTTGAGGAGTTCACAGAGCTTTGCAGCCAGGCAGAAGCACTATCTGACATTGCAAACTCTGCCTATGTCTCCAGGGCAGCGATCCTCTACGATACAGACACGGATTTTGCACTGAACATACAGCCGCAGACGGATGGCTTCCATTATTTACAGCAGCTCAAACTCTGGCATGATGCCTGTCTGCATTGCGGCGTAAACACAGATATCATTTCAGCAGATGCATCTCTGGAGGGATATTCTGTTGTCATCGCACCTGCACTGTATATTACACATCCCGGCACTGCCGAAGCACTTCATGCCTATGTGCAAGGCGGCGGTACGCTGATCCTCACATTGCGCAGCGGTGTGAAGGATGCCTGCAACAGCTGTATCATGGATGCCCTTCCCACGGTATACCGGGATATGACCGGTGCATATGCAGAGGAATATAATCCCATCGGCTGGGAGCAGCAGTATATGGAAATGGATGGAAAAACCTATAGGATCTCCCAATGGTGTGATATCCTGAGAGCAAATGGCACGAAGGTAATTGCAAGCTACCAGGATGGCTTCTATGCCGGAAAGCCTGCGGTTACAAAAAACGCATACGGCAAGGGATACGCATACTATGTGGGAACCGCTGCGGAGCGTCAGTTCTATCAGGATTTCATGCGAACAGTTTTCACGGGCTGCGGTACAGACTGTATAGAGCCGCTTCCGCTGGGAATTGAGGTGACGACCCGTGAAGATGAAAACACCATATTCCGGTTTATTTTCAACAACACAGACAAAACACAGCATTTTTCGCTGAATGATAAAGAATATACCATGCAGCCTTTTGAAATGGCTGTTGAACGCATTGCAAAATAAGAAAGCGGCTTGTTCTCGGTTTTATCCGATGGCAAGCCGTTTTCTTTCAGAAGGCTTCCCGTTGGAAATTTCTTTGCCTTCTTTATTCTATCACACCTTTGCGCGTCGGGCAACGCACAAAATTTTCCAGCAAATCATTATGTTCCCTATCCCGGACATCTGCCGGTATTTGCAGGATAAATATATCCGGGTTCCGTTTGAAAAGTTGAGGATATAAATTATAGTTTGCAGCTGGAGCCAGCTGCACCGTATACCCCCTGTTACAATATAATTAGTCGGGTAAAACCCTTACAACCAGCAAGGGTTTACACGCACTTGTTACCTAAGCTATAATGAAAGCAGTAATTGGACTGACGTTCACCCCCGTGGGACAAAGCGCCCGTTGAGAGACAG
>JAFURN010000019.1 GCA_017480865.1 Ruminococcus sp.
TAGCCGACCATAACGCCGCCTTCGCCGTGATCCTTAGCTTCCTTACGGTTGAAGCAGTAGTTGACATCGCGGCCGCCGTTTGCCAGAGAGATAGCGGTAGCAACAGACAGCGGAATGCCCTTGTAAGCAGGACCAAACAGAGCATCTACATGCTCAGGAATGTTCTCATTCAGGCACTTGGCATAGAACTCACCCAGACGGGCAGCCTGTGCACCGGTCTTGTAGTTGCCGGTATTGATGAAGTAAGGAGCCTTACGGCCGCTCTTCAGAGTAAACTCGCCGAAAGTAAGAACACCGGAACGAACCATAAACTTGATAAATTCCTGTTTGTAATTCATATTGTTTCCTCTTTCCGACAGGAGCGGTCATTCACAAAAGTCAAAAATGGCCGCACAATGTCATTTTATGTTACAACTATCATTATACTGTAAATCCTTGTGAAAGTAAATACAAAGACAGAATTTCTTTGCGATTCCCTTTCCCAAAAATCAGAAGTTTTCGCCAATATAGGCTGCTGCCAGAGAGGCCGCGACCGCACCATCTGCCGCCGCAGTTACCAGCTGTCTGAGGGGTTTTTGACGGGTATCTCCTGCAGCAAACAAGCCTTCACAGGTAGTACGGCAGTCTTCACCTGCGACAAAATAGCCGGTCTCATCCAGCTGACAAAGATGAGCAAACTGCTGATTTTCTGGTGCAAGACCAATAGCAACAAATATGCCGTCCAGCTCGATCCGCTTCTCCCCTTCAGGAACATTCAGAACGATCGCATTGACTTTTTTGTCGCCTTCGATACGGGCAGTTGTTGCGAAATAATGGACTTCAATGTTGGGCGCTGCAAGCACACGCTCCACGGTTTTCTTATGGGCGCGGAACGTATCACGGCGATGAATCAGATGCACTTTCTCGCAGATACCGGCAAGATACAGCGCTTCTTCAAGGGCAGAATTGCCGCCGCCTACAACTGCTGTTGTCTTTCCGCGATAGAATGCGCCGTCGCAGGTTGCACAGTAGGATACGCCTCTTGCCAGAAATTTATCTTCCCCCTCGCAGCCCAGCTTGCGATGACGGGCACCGGTTGCTGCAATGACTGCCTTTGCACGAATCTCTCCGCCGGAAGTTACAGCTGTAAACCAATGATCATCTCCTTTTTCCAGAGAAATCAGGTCTTCAAACAGCACCTCTGTACCAAGATCCTCTGCCTGCTGATGCAGAACGGTTGCAAACTGCGCACCGTCAACCCCTGGCATACCGGGGTAATTCTCAATATCAGTCGTGTTGATGATCTGACCGCCATACATTTCCCGCTCCAGCACGGTGCATTTCATTGCACTGCGGCAGCCGTAAATGGCAGCTGTCAAACCGGCAGTACCGGCACCAACAATCAGGATATCTGTTGTTCTCATGTCATATCCTCCTTTATGTCATTGTGATTATTTACAGTACCAGACACCTTCGCAGATCAGGGTCGTTTCCAAACTCTGGAACCATTGATAGGCCGGTGAGTCCTTCTGCATATACCGTGGTGCATAGAAGAACAGCGCACCATTGGTCGTATCTGGCAATTTCAATGCCTCGCGCACGATTTTATGAACTTTGTAGCTCACGGGAATCTCGTGATCATAGTAATTATGAATCGCTGAAAACTGGCCCTTCTGATGGAGCACTTCTTCAATCGTATCTGGAAACAGCGGACTTTCCAACCGATTACGCACCACGTGGGTCACCGCAACGATGGATTCTCTGGAGCAATAGCCTACTTCATGCATAACCACCGCTTCCAGCATCCTCATCTCTTCCGATGAGATCTCCCTGTCATATGCATATTGCTGTAATTGCATGATAACCGCAATTATTGCCGCCGTCAAGAGTACTGACAATCTTTTTAAATGTATCAAAAAAACATCCCTTTCCAATACAACATAATGATTGTTTGCCTTAGTCTGGGATGCTTTTTCTCATTTTATGCGCCGGGATTCATCACTTTTCCAAGGAACAGCGGA
>JAFURN010000020.1 GCA_017480865.1 Ruminococcus sp.
CCCGAAGGAGAAGCCCTTCCGTCAGCTTCACATTATGGCGGTGTCCGTGGGTCATGTAGAGTAAGGCCCCGCCGATCCGGGGAATGAGAATCTCCGGTTGACCGGGACGGCAGCGGTAGCGGTCACAGTTTCCGGGCACCTGATACATCCGTGTGCCGGGATACTCCTCAGCGATAGCATCCGCATCGTCAAAGTAGTCACCTAAGTGAATGACAACATCAGGCCTGATCGCATCCATGCAGCTGCGCATGAAGGAAAGAGCCGAGTGGGAATCCGATAAAACAAGAATTTTCATGGTAAGCTTCGTCCTTTAGTTTGAACATAATTGGATTATAGCATACCGATGTAGAAATTTCCACCGCTTCCATCAGATTTCTATCTTCATTTCCCTGAAAAACTTTCTCTTTTCCGAAGGTGTGCAGCCGTAAAGCTCCCGGAAATACCGGTTCATCATTTTATTGTCTGTAAACCCATGACGCTGTGCAATCTCTCCGATGGAATCATCGCAGAATTCGAGATCCTTGCATACTGCCGCAGCACGAACCTGATTCAAATATTGCAGATAGCTGATTCCCATGTTCTTCTTGAAAAGGCGGCAGAAATACTCTTTCGCCAGTCCTACAGTATCGGCAGCCCAGTCCAGAGAAAGCTCCTGGTCATGGTGCAGCTGAATGTGTTCCAGGACAGGTTCCAGGCGATTCATATCGCTTCGGAACAGCTGGGTCTCCTCAATTGCCAGAGGTGTGGAAAAACAGTCCACCAAAATTGCAGTAATGTCGAAGAGTCTGGCGTGCTGCTGCAGCTGGAAGCTCTCAGAATTCTCGCACATCTGCCGGCGTATCTGCTCCATATGCTCCCGAAGCTTCCGGTACATGATGACTTTTTCATCATCCAACGGATCGTGTGCCAACGAGAAATGCAGCATATCAAAATTGGCAACATACCGGCACATGACGCTGGGCTGAATATGTACCACCAGATATTCCGCGTCACGGCTGCACCTGGTTTCATGTACATCATGACTGTTGATAACATACATCTGTCCCGGCTCGCCATGGATCGTTCCATGACTGAACTTACAGGTAACATGGCCCCGGACAAAGTATACCAGCTCCACAGCTTTATGCCAGTGTGCAGGGGTATAGGGCCTGGGCTTTAATTCATTGATAATGCCGAAGCCAGTTTCATCCAAGTTCACAACGCGTTCATGATAGTTATATTGCACAATTACCATCCTTTCAAACGGGTAAAGCAAGTTAACGATTTGTTCATAATGTCAATTTCCACCCTAAAGACGTCAATTATACCACTATTTTCCTGCATGTCAAGATGCTATAATACCATCACTTCGAACGGAACGCGGTATGCACCGTCCCGAAGCAAAACAAAAATAACGCGAGTATTCGCTGACTGAAAAGGAGGTATTTCATCATGAAAATTCTCAGCGCCATCAAGAAGTACTTCGCTGCCATTGCGCAGGAGTATGGCCGGATTCTCGAAATGGGCTGCATCCCTGCTGCCATCTGACATACACAAAAGAATCCTCAGCGGCTTCGCCGCTTCCCTATTAAACCATTATTCAGGAGGTTACTGTTATGAAAAAATCCATTAAGCATTATTTTAAGTCTATCGCAGTGGAATACGGCAAGATTCTTCAGATCCGGGACAAGGCTGTCCGCTTCTGATCTTTCAGCCGGAGTGCAACGCACTCCGGCTGTTTTTTTGCACATTGTACCTTCCATTCGCATATAGTGATGTAGGCTTTATCCTCACATTCTGAATTAGGAGGCATCTTATGCAGAATATGCCTGATTACGCACAGATGTTGCGCATCATGCAAAGTCCGGAGGGACAGCGGCTGATGGCTCTGCTCCGCAACACAGACAGCGCTGCCCTTGACTCCGCAGTCAGCAGTGCCCAAAGCGGTGATATGGAAGCAGCCCGTTCTGCCCTTTCTCAGATTTTGAACACACC
>JAFURN010000021.1 GCA_017480865.1 Ruminococcus sp.
ACCACAACAACGACAACGACAACAACAACCACTACAACACCGGCACCGACAACAACAACGACCACTACCACTACAACACCGGCGCCGACCACTACAACAACCACTGCAACCACAACAACAGCCACCACAACAACACCGGCACCGACAACTACAACTACAACTACAACAGCAGTTCCGTCTGAGGATGCTGACAGCGTGGTTCTGACAGATGTTGTTCTGGGTGAGTCTTACTCTCTGGAAGACTATGACTGGAGTTCCATTTCCAAGATCGTTATCAAGTGGAACGGTGAGGTAGGCTATGGATTCGGCGGTGCTCTGGTTCTGGGTAACTGGACTGTACAGAATTCCTATGGTCATGAAAATATGACTGAGGATGGCACCATCGAATTTGAAGTAACAGATCCGCAGGATAAGCTGACTCTGTTCCGTTACTGGGGCAGCGTAGAACTGGAATCCATCACACTCTATTTCTAATCTAAGCTTTCATATCTTCTTAAATATAAAAACGTCCTGCGTGTATTGCGCAGGGCGTTTTTTGCAATTACAGGTGCTTTTTCGCTGTACCACTATAAAGCGGTAAATTTTTTTGAAAAACACCTTGACAATGGTAAAAAAATGTGATAAACTGTAATTACAATTGAATCATGTGGTAAAATAGCGATGACGAAGACGGTCTGTATTTCACAGGCACAGAGAGCCGGCGGCAGGTGTAAGCCGGTACTGGAGGAATACACTGCGACCCATCCCTTCTGAGCTGGAATCCGAATCACAGCAGTGCTGTGTAGTAGGCGTTCCCGTATGTGCAACGTGACGGCACAAGGCTTGTCAGAGCCGTAAAGCGGCGCAGGATCTGCGCAATTTGAGTGGTACCGCGGATAGAAATATTCGTCTCAAGTAAGAGTTTCTTAGAAAACAGAAATTCATGCTTGAGATTTTTTTGTCTTTATTGCCTGGAGTACAGGCTGTTATTTTTCCACAATCAATCAACTCCCAAAAATATGCCGCAAAGGCAGGAAAGAAGGAATCTGAAATGGAAACACAACTGAAAGATGTTGCTGCAAGAATCCGGGAGCTGCGTATGATCGCAGGTCTTACCGAAGCGGAAATGGCGGCAAAAACTGAAATCACGGAGGAAGCGTACCGCACGCTGGAACAGGGCGACACGGACTTTGGTTTTACATTTATTTATAAATGTGCCGATGTCTTTGGCGTGGAAATCAAGGATCTGCTGGAAGGCAGCAGCCCCAGCTTGTCTCTGTATACGGTAACTCGTAAGGGTGAAGGTCTGCCCATTGCAAGAAAGAGTGGATTCTCTTACTATGATCTTGCACCGTCCTTCCGCAATAAGATTGCAGAGCCCTTCTGGGTAAAGATTCCCTACACAGGGGAAGAGGAAATGTCCTTTTCCAGCCATGAGGGTCAGGAGATCGACATTGTGCTGAAGGGCAGACTGATGATTCAGATTCGTGACCGTGTGGAGATTCTTACTGCGGGCGATACCATTTACTATAACAGCGGTGAACCGCATGCGCTTCGTGCACTGGATGGCGAGGACTGTGAAGTGTATGCCATTGTACTGCGTCCGAATGCGGAATCTGACAGCAAGCCTGCCGCTTATGCAGAAATGCAGGAGTACACCCAGCAGAATGTCAATAAGACTGTTGCAGATGATTTTATTGAGACAGAGGTTGACGAGAATGGTGTGCTTACATCCATTCGTTTCAAGAATGAGGACAAGTTCAACTTTGCCTATGACTGTGTAGACAAGATTGCAGAAAAGAACCCGAATAAGCGTGCTATGCTCTGGGTTTCCAATGAGAAGGAAGAGCATACCTTCACCTTCGGCGATATGAAGAAGTATTCCAATATGACTGCAAACTATCTGGAATCTCTGGGTATCCGTAAGGGTGACCGTGTTATGCTGGTACTCAAGCGTCATTATCAGTTCTGGTTCACCATGCTGGCGCTGCATAAGATCGGTGCGATCGCAATCCCTGCAACCAATCAGCTGGTTGAGCATGACTTTGAGTATCGTTATAAAGCAGCAGGTGTTAAGGCGATCATCTGTACCGCAGATGGAGAGGTTTCTGTTCATGCAGAAAATGCTGCAAAGGCATATCCGGATATGATCAAGGTTATGGTAGGCGGCAAGCGTCCGGGCTGGCACGGCTACAACAGTGAAATGCTGCTCTGCTCTGACGTTTACGAGCGCAAGGCAGATACACCCTGCGGCGAGGATACTCTGCTGATGATTTTTACATCCGGTACCACCGGCTATCCCAGCATTGCGACACACTCTCACACCTATCCGCTGGGCCATTATCCCACAGCGAAGTACTGGCACAATGTAAATCCCGACGGTCTGCATTTCACTATTTCCGATACCGGCTGGGGTAAGGCTCTCTGGGGTAAGATCTATGGTCAGTGGCTGTGCGAGGCAGGACTGTTTACCTATGACTTCGACCGTTTCCATCCTGAGGATATTCTTCCGATGTTTGCGAAATACAATATCACGACCTTCTGCGCACCGCCCACCATGTACCGCTTCTTCATTAAGGAGGATCTGTCCAAGTACGACCTGTCCTCTATTGAGTATGCAACAACAGCAGGTGAAGCGCTGAATCCGGAGGTATTCCAGCAGTTCAAGAAGGCAACGGGGCTGACGATTATGGAAGGCTTCGGTCAGACGGAAACCACCATGGCCATTTCCAATCTGGTTGGTACAACTCCGAAGATCGGCTCCATGGGACGCCCCAGCCCTCTGTATGATATCGTGGTTCTGGATCCCGACGGCAACGAAGCGAAGACCGGTGAAGTTGGTGAGATCTGTATCCATACACCGAATGGCAAGGGTCCGTGCGGTCTGTTTACAGGCTATTACCGCAATGAGGAGAAGACCAAGGCGGTATGGTATAATGATTACTACCATACTGGTGACCAGGCAACCCGTGACGAGGATGGTTATCTGTGGTATGTAGGACGTATCGATGACGTGATCAAGTCCTCCGGCTATCGTATCGGTCCGTTTGAAATTGAGAGCGTTATTATGGAACTGCCGTATGTTCTGGAGTGCGCGATCACAGGTGTTCCGGATCCGGTAAGAGGTCAGGTTGTCAAAGCGACCATCGTTCTGACAAAGGGAACTGTACCGAGCGATCTGCTGAAGAAGGAAGTGCAGGACTATGTAAAGAGCCGTACTGCACCGTATAAGTATCCGAGAGTCGTAGAATTTGTGGAAGAGCTGCCCAAGACCATCAGCGGCAAGATCCGCAGAGTGGAACTGCGTCAGCGTGATGCAGAAAATAGCAAGGCATAAAAGTGATGAGAGGGAACTGCATGGAAAGTTCCCTCTTTTTGTATATTTTACATAATATGCGGGCGATGGATTCGTCTATTTCTCCAAACTTTTCCTTACGATGCAGCAATTCGCCGGTTTTTCGACACTGTATATATAGAAAACCATAAAGAGAGGTGAATTCTATGACCGATTTTGCAGCCGATACCCGTCTTGCCCAGCAGGGGGATACAGCCGCATTTGCACGGCTCTATGAAACTGTCTACAAGGATCTGTACCATACTGCTTACTACAGTCTGCGAAGCAATGAACATGATGCAGCAGATGCAGTCAGCGAAACCGTCATGGATGCCTTTGCTTCCATGAAAAATCTCAAGAACCCCGAAGCCTTCCGCAGCTGGATTTTCCGTATCCTGTCTGCGAAGATCAAACGCAGACAGCAGGAATATTACAAAGAAGCAAAAGAACTGATGCCGCAGGATGCCGCGGAGGATTTCTCTTATGTTTCCTCGGAACTCAGAGTGGTTCTGGATGCGCTTCATCCTACAGATCGTCTGATACTCTCACTGTCCGTGCTTTGCGGATATACAGGCGAAGAAATCGGGCGAATCTGCGAGATGCAGCCGGGCACTGTGCGTTCAAGACTATCACGATTGAAGGCTGCACTTCGTGTACAGCTTCAGTGTGAGTAAAGAAAGGAGCTTACTTATGAACAGATTCGATGAATTGAAGAGTATGATGCAGGAACCGAATATCCCCGAGCGGCTGTCTCCTGAGTCCATCAAGCAGGCTCTGGACGAACAGCAGAGCAAGGGAAAGGAAAAGACCATCCGCCGGAAAACACGTCTTCGCTGGATCGCAGGTATTGCAGCCTGTGGCGTGGTTGCAAGCACAGGCGGCTATGCTGCCTATCGTGCAGGAATGGGAAATGATGAAAACGGCGGGAATGGATGGAACCTTCTCACAGCAGATGCAGGAAACTACTGCACGGCTTCCGACAGCTATGATGCAGTTGCAGCATTTATGGCGCATTATGCCGAGAAGGAAGCGGAAAATATCTATTGGTATGATGGAGCCGTGGCAGAGGAGGCTGTGGAAAGCGCAGCTGAAAGTTCGCTTGCTTTTTCAACAGGTGATATTGATTCCAGCTTTACCCAGGATGTAAACTCTACTGCACTGGGTGAAAATCCTGAATCAGCAGCAGGTGCCGAATATTCCGAAACCTACAATCAGGACCAGGGCGTACTGGAATCCGATATTGTCCTTACAGACGGAGAATACCTCTACTGCAAGCGGACCGGCACGGGATATGATCACCTTGTGGAGATTGTTCCTGCTGCTGACGGTGCGTTCGGAGAAAAAATCACACTGGATGTCAGTGCAGATCTTTCTGAAATCGTTTCCAGCTTCGATATCCATTCCATGTACCTGAAGGACGGCAGACTGACCGTGATTGCAGAAGGTATCGGACGTACGGAAGGCGTTCTGGAGGTCACTGCCCGTACGTATGTTTTCGTTTATGAAACAGGCACGGAGCCTGTGCTGCTGGGATGCTATTCTCAGGATGGGTATGCAAACGATGTCCGTATGATGGAGGATGGTACCCTGTATCTGATCACAAATTACAACTGGTATGATCGATATGCGGAGGATCAGATCGAAGACTGCATTCCTGCCTACGGCTGCGATGGTGTATATACAACGGCTGCTCCTGAGGATATCCTCCTGCCGGCAGCAGAAGTATCTGAGGAGAGCGGTTCTGCGGAAAGCGTTTCCGAAACAGCAATTGAGACCAAGGATGAAATTATAGTGGATTTCAGTGATAGCTTTACTAATATCGGCAGTATCAACGTTTTGTCAGATACACCAGCCGAATCAGTGGACTATAAGAGTCTTGCAGGCTTCAGCGGCGAGATGTACTGCTCTCTGGAGAATATCTACATCAGCAGCTACAGCTACTGGAGAACAGGCAGCGAAACGACGGAATTCACAAAGCTGGCGATCGATGGCGGCATGATCACTCCCACAGCAGCTGCAAGCGTAGCAGGCTATGTCAAGGACCAGTTCTCCATGAGTGAGTATAATGGTTACTTCCGTGCGGCAGTGACCCAGCAGGTACGCACCGAAACCAGAGATGAATATGTTGCATCCATGTCCATTGAACGGAGCAATGCAGTGTACGTGTTTGACAGCAATATGGAGCAGGTTGGTGCGTTGGAGGGGATCGCTCCTACGGAAACCATCAAGTCTGCAAATTTCCAGGGCGATATGCTTTATCTCGTAACCTTCCGTCAGACCGACCCGCTGTTTTCCATTGACCTTTCCGATCCGGCAAATCCCGTGATTCTGGATGAATACAAGATCACAGGCTACAGCACCTATATGCAGCAGTGGGATGAAAATCTTTTGATTGGCTTCGGTGTGGATGCCGATGAAAACGGCTGGGAAAGCGGTCTGAAGCTTGTGATGTTTGACAACAGTGACCCGAACAACCTGATGGAATGCGGCTATATGCCCATTCGTATCGCAGATATCATTTCAGATCCGTCCGCCGATGGATATGCATACTCCGAGGCAATTTCCGAACGTAAAGCATTGCTGATCGCACCGGAGAAGAATCTCATTGCTGTTCCTGTGGACGGCACCTGGATCCATAACATAACCAAGATGCATATCACTGTAAACTGCTTTGCACTTTATTCTTATGAAAACGGCAGCTTTGCGCAGCTGGGTGTTTACAATACAGAGGTTGAGCATCGTGCACTGCGTTCGCTTTACATCGGGGATTATGCATATCTTGTAAATTCCGGCGGAATCATCGCAGTTGATCTTACCACCATGCAGGAGACCGACCGTATTACCTTTTGATAGAAATGAGGTGCTGCTTATGATGAAAAAGTATACTTGTGTGCTGCTGGCAGCTATGCTGGCACTGAGCCTGTGCGGATGCAGCCGGGACCTTCCTGCGGAGGACAGCGTAACGGCTGCGGAAACAACAGCTACCACCCTGGTATCTCATTATTTACGTGCCGAGTATCTTTATCGGCCTGTTCTTTCTGAACTGTGCGAGCATTCTGCGTACGTAGCAGAGGGTACCATTCAGACAGCGGAGATCACAGTAATAAAGGGAATAACGTTTGATGTACTGGAGATCAGCATTACAGAAAGTCATTACGGTGATCTTGCCGAAGGTGATGTAATAACTGTATATACCAATCATGGGCTGGAAGATTTTCCTGCGCCTGCGGCAGGAGAGTCCTACCTCTGCTTTCTGAATGATGCAGGTGATATCTGTCCCGAGGGAACCTATGAAGCAGTTATGGGACACGCATGCAGCTTTTTTGTGAGAAGCGAGGAGACCTATACCAATTACTTTACCGCTGAGGTTTTCCAGAGAACCGAACTGGAAGCGGCTCTTCTGCACAAATAACCTGATATCTACCTTCCAATATTCTATGGAGGCTGCCGCTTTTCTGAAGAGCGGCAGCTTCTTTTATATGGTCCAATCCCGGAAAGGCTGTATAAAAATCGGTAAAATGACAAGAAAAAATGGGAAAATTGCTTGATTATTTGAAGAAAATGTGGTATAATAGAAGCACCGAGAATACGGAAAGGACGATTTCTATGAAATTTTGGAAGTGCGCAGCCTGTACGATCAGTGCGGCAATGGCGCTGTCTCTGCTTGCAGGATGCAGCAAGGGGGATCCCCTTGAAAAGGCTGTGGTGGGTGAAAACAGTTTCATCATGACCCTGTATCCGGATGTTGCACCGATTACCTGTGAGAATTTCCAGGAACTTGTGGAGGATGGCTTTTATAACGGACTGACATTCCATCGTGTTGTGGATGAATTTATCGCACAGGGCGGCGACCCGAATGGGGACGGCACCGGCGGAAGCGGTACAGCGATTACCGGTGAATTTTCTGCAAACGGCGTGAGCAATAGTCTTTCCCATACCAGGGGAACGGTTTCTATGGCACGTGCAGATGATTATAACAGTGCAACCTGTCAGTTTTTTATCTGCTATGAGGATCTGACCTACCTGGATGGTACATATGCCTCCTTTGGTGTAGTGACGGAGGGTATGGAGGTAGTGGATGCGTTTCTGGATGTGCCGCGTTCTGTGGGAAGAATGGGTGAAACCTCCGTTCCGGACAGCCCCATTGTCATTGAACATGCAGCGGTGATTGAGGCGGATACTGCCGGAAATCCTCGTGTGCAGTTTTTGATTTCCATGGAAAAGGATACTGCGGAGACGGAGGAATAAGGAAAATTCCGAAAAAACACTTGCAATCGATATAGAAATATGGTATAATATTACCTTAGAATATTCTCCTGAAAGGAAATTGAATGATTATGAGAAAGTATACAAGATATTTTGCATCTGCATTGGCAATGGTTATGATGATGGGTACTTTTGCAGGCTGCTCGGATAAGGAAGAGGGTGCTGCTGGTACAGCTTCCGGTGATGCTCCGACCTTTATCATGACCCTGTATCCGGATGTTGCACCGATCAGCTGTGAGAACTTTGAGAATCTGGTAAGCGATGGCTTCTATGATGGTCTGACCTTCCACCGTGTTGTAGATGAATTCATGGCACAGGGCGGTGACCCGGCAGGCAACGGCACTGGCGGCAGTGCGAAAACCATCAAGGGCGAGTTTGCACTCAACGGCGTAGAAAACAACCTGTCTCACCAGAGAGGTGTTGTATCTATGGCACGTTCCAATGATATGGACAGCGCATCCAGCCAGTTCTTTATCTGCTATACAGATTGTTCTTATCTGGACGGACAGTATGCCGCATTTGGCGAAGTAACAGAGGGTATGGAGGTTGTTGACTCCTTCCTGCAGGTAGAGCGTTCTCTGGGCGGTGACGGTGCGATTTCTTCACCGAATTCTCCGATCACCATTTCCAAGGCTGTTATGATCGATGCAGACGAAGACGGCAATCCCCGTGTACAGTTTACCATGGAAGAAATTCCGGTAGCTGAATAAGCAAAATGAAAAAGAAAGGCACGCTTCCATAGCGGAAGGTGCCTTTTTGCATGCTGGAGGAAAAACAGATGAAACAGATATCCCGATTTTTTGAAGAGATGCAGCAGAAACGAGTTGCATTCATCGGTGTGGGCGTAACCAATACGGATATTATCCGTTTATTTTTGAAGAAGGGCATCCGCATTACGCTGCTGGACAGAAAGCAGCCGGAGCAGCTGGGTGATATTTATAATGAATTGAAGGCGGCAGGCGTCAGCTTCCGTCTGGGCGAGGCGTATCTTGAAAATCTTACAGATTTTGATGTGATCTTCCGCTCTCCGGGTATGTATTTCCATCATCCGAAGCTGACAGAGGCGCGTGAAAACGGCGTGTCTGTTACAACGGAAATGGAGGTTTTCTTTGAACTCTGTCCCTGTAAAATTTATGCAGTAACCGGCTCTGACGGCAAGACTACGACCACAACACTCATTTCGGAGTTTTTGCAGGCGTCCGGCGTGACGGTTCATAAGGGCGGTAATATCGGCCGTGCATTGCTGCCGATCATTGAGAGCATTGAGGAAACAGATGCAGCTGTTGTGGAGCTTTCCAGCTTCCAGCTGCTTTCCATGAGACAGTCTCCGGATGTGGCAGTTATCACAAACATTGCACCGAACCATCTGGATGTGCACGGTACAATGGAGGAGTACATTGCCTCCAAGGTGAACCTCATTGCCCACCAGAATGCCTTTTCCAAGACCATTCTGAATCTGGACAACGAACTGACCAATGCACTCTCTCCGCAGGTGCGCGGCACATTGGTGAAGTTTTCCCGCAATGCTGTCCCCGAAAGAGGTTCCTTCCTGCGTGAGGACGGCATGCTCTGCTATACCGATCAGGGTGAAGTAACTCCCGTTGTGCATATGGATGATATCCGTCTTCCGGGTATGCATAATGTAGAGAATTACCTGACTGCCATCAGTGCAGTCTGGGGTGAGGTCTCTGCGGACGTTATTGTACACACTGCAAAGACATTCGGCGGCGTAGAGCACCGCATTGAATTTGTACGTGAGCTGGATGGCGTCAAGTGGTATAACGACAGCATCGCCACCAGTCCGACTCGTGTTCTGGCAGGACTTCGTTCATTTCATCAGAAGCTGATCGTACTCATGGGCGGATATGACAAGATGATTCCCTTTGAGCCGATGGCAGAGACTGTTTGTGAAAAGGTAAAGGTCATGATCCTGATGGGTGCAACTGCTCCGAAGATCGAAGCAGCAGTAACAGGCTGTGCTGCATATAAGGAAGGCTGTCCTGTGATCGTGCATGCTTCCTCCATGGAGGAAGCGGTTGCGAAAGCGCAGGAGATCGCAGAAAAGGGCGATGTTGTAACCCTTTCCCCTGCGTGTGCAAGCTTTGACCTGTACCCGAATTTTGAGGCAAGAGGCAACCATTACAAGAGACTCGTAAAGGAGCTGAATGAGCAGGTATGAACCTGACTGAAATTCTGAGGCAGCTTTCCGAAGCGGAAGGTGTTTCGGGCTGCGAAGGAACCTGTGCAAAAATCGCACGGGATATGCTGAAAAAATATTGTGCAGACTCTCATATTGACCAGAACGGCAGTGTAATCGGAACGCTGGATGGCACCGGAGAGAATGCACCGCATATTCTTCTGGATGCACACCTGGATCAGGTTGGCTTTGTTGTCACTGCTGTTACAGAGGAAGGATTTGTCCGTGTGGGAAATGTGGGGGGTATTGATATGCGCCTGACGCCTGCACAGAATGTGCTGCTTCACGGAAAAAGGACCATTCCGGGCGTGATCGCCTCCGTACCGCCGCATCTCAGCGGCAGCGGAGAAAAGGTGCAGGATGTTACAGATTTGCTGATGGATACTGGCTATAGTAAGGCAGAACTGGAGGAGATCATCGCACCTGGTGACCGTGTCTCCTTTGATACGCCCATGCAGCTTTTGCAGGGCGACCGGATCGCCGCACGCTCCATGGATGACCGATGCGGCATTGCAGCAATTCTCTGCGCGCTGGAGCAGCTGAAGGATGCGCAGCTGTCCTGTAAGGTGAGCGTTCTCTTTTCTTCTCAGGAGGAGGTTGGCGAATGCGGTGCGGAAACAGCTGCCTACAGCATTGCTCCTGATCTTGCAGTGGCAGTGGATGTGTCCTTCGCACGAGGACATGGCGATGATCCTGTAAAGTGTGCAAAACTGGGAGGAGGCCCTATGATCGGAATTTCTCCCACCCTTTCAAGAGAAATCAGCAATGGGCTGATCTCTGCTGCAAAGCGTCATGATATTCCGTGGCAGCCTGAGGTGATGAACGGCACTACAGGTACCAATGCCGACCGTTTTTCCGTCAGCAGAGGTGGTGTGCGCAGCTGCACACTTTCCATTCCGCTGCGGTATATGCATACACCGTCCGAGGTGATTTCCCTTGCGGATATAGAAAATACAGGCAAGCTTCTTGCAGCATGGATTGCGGAGGGATATTATGCAGAATGAACATCTGAAAAAGCTTTGTCTCCTATGCGGTGCATCGGGGAACGAGGGTGCTGTTCGTGATTATATTCTGGAACAGATCAAGCCCTATGCGGACAGCATTACCATTGACCCGCTGGGCAGTGTGATCGCGGAAAAGAAGGGTGCAAAGCCAGCTCCGAAGAAGCTTATGGTCAGTGCGCATATGGATGAGGTGGGCATGATCATCACGTATATCAACGATGACGGTACCATGCAGATCGCTCCGGTGGGCGGTGTGGATGCAAACGTTGTGATCGGCAGACCTGTTGTTGTGGGTGAGAAGAAGATCAGCGGTGTCATCGGTGCAAAGCCCATTCATCTTCTGAACAGTGATCAGCGAAAGGCGCTGCCGAAGTTTTCAGAGCTTTATCTGGACATCGGTGCAGAAAATGGTGATGCAGCAGGAAAGCTGGTTTCCGTGGGAGACTATGTGCATTTTCTGCCGGGCTATACGGAAATGGGCGGCGGCAGAGTCCGCAGCAAGGCACTGGATGACCGGATCGGCTGTGCGATCATGCTTACGCTTATGGCACAGGAACTGCCCTATGACGTAACATTTGCGTTCCTGGTTCAGGAAGAAGTGGGACTTCGCGGTGCAAAGGCAGCGGCATATACCGTAAATCCTGATATAGCCCTTGTTCTGGAGGCAACCACCGCAGCAGACCTGACCGGTGCAGACGGTGATGCAAAGGTTTGTGCATTGGGCGGCGGTCCGGTTGTTTCCTTTATGGACAGAAGTACGATTTATGACAGAGAACTTTACCGGCTTGCTTTTGCGGAGTGCGAAAAAATGGGCATTCCCTGTCAGACGAAAACACGAATTGCCGGCGGCAATGACAGCGGAGCGATCCATATCAGCAGGGGCGGCGTACGAACGCTTGCGATTTCTGCACCATGCCGGTATCTCCATTCGCCGTCCTGTGCAGCTGATTTGCAGGATATCGAAAACTGCATGCAGCTTACAGCTGCCATGATTGAGGCTGTACTGAGATGATTACACGAGTATATGATTTTACAGCGGAGGAACGCAGTGCGCTCCGGGAAAGCTGGAGAGGCAAAAAGCTGCTGGCCTATTTCAAGGCATATGGAGGCAGCTATGATTTCTGCCAGTTCTTCCGTCTGGAATATGAAACTGTACAGGGCTGGATGTTTCTGCTGAACTCCACCCTTGTGATTTGTTCAAACGGCACACTGCCAGCGGAGGAGGCAGCAGATTTTATCCGTATGCATCTGCCGTTCCGAGTGGAATGTCCGCAGAATATGCTTGCGGCACTGCGTGAGATCCCCAATTATCAGCAGCTGCGGAGAACACTGTTTTCTCTGAAGCCGCTGCCGGTTTCAGAGACCTTCTGCGAGGCGGATGTGGAGTTCAATCCCCGCCTCTCCGATGTGTATGATATTCTTCAGGAAGGCTTTCCCAATCTGACAGATTATCCGCTCTGGCTGACAGATACCTCTCATCGATGTCGCCATGGTGTCAGTCATGTGCTGACCTATAAGGGGAGTACAACGGTGACGATTGTGTTTGACCAGAACAACAGTGTTATGATCGGTCAGGTAGCAACACGTTCTGTAAGCCGCGGCAGCGGCTATGCACGCGATTTTCTCAAGTGGCTTTCTGCATGGCTCGGCGGTATGGGCAAGGAAGCGGTGCTGTATGCACTGGATGTGCGCCGCAGCTTTTATCAGGAGATCGGCTTTGAGGAAGTAGAGACTGAGTACGTCCTGGAACGTCAGGATGTCCAGAAGGAAGATACCCAGAAGGGAGCATTACAGTAATACATGAAATTACAGGATTTTTTTCAGATAGATGAACGGCTGACCGCCCTTGCCGCAGAAGCGGAGCAGGATTGTCAGGCGGATTTTCAGCGCATCGAGCAGATTGCAGAATACAATGGTGCAAAGGTTCTTTCTGCATTTCAGAAGAATCGTGTCAGCGAACCTTGTTTCTACGGCAGCACAGGCTATGGCTACGGCGATCAGGGACGTGATGTTCTGGATCGTGTATTTGCAGATGCCTTCGGTGCAGAGGATGCCCTTGTCCGTCACAATTTTGTGTCAGGCACACATGCCCTGACCGTGGCTTTGTTCGGCATCCTGCGCACAGGAGACAAAATGGTGTCCATCACCGGCAAACCCTATGATACACTGGAAGAGGTGCTGGGTCTTGCCGGCGAGCCGGGCAACGGTTCCCTTATGGACTATGGTGTGGAATACGGTCAGGTAGATCTGCTCCCGGACGGCACACCGGATTATACTGCGATCGAAGCAGGCGTAAAGGGTGCAAAGGTTGCTTATATTCAGCGTTCCAGAGGATATTCCCTCAGACCTGCATATACCATGGAGCAGATGCGTAAAATGGCAGAGGCAGTCCGCAGAGGCAATCCCGATGCCATTGTTATGGTGGATAACTGCTATGGTGAATTCGTAGAGGATTCTGAGCCGACCCAGAACGGTGCTGACCTGATGATCGGTTCTCTGATCAAGAATGCAGGCGGCGGAATTGCCCGTACAGGCGGCTATATCGCAGGCAAAAAGGAACTGGTGGAGCAGTGTGCCTTCCGTCTCACATGTGTGGGTATGGGCAAGGAGGTCGGCTGTACACTGGATATGAACCGTGAGATGTTTCTCGGGTTCTTCCATGCACCGGATTGTGTTGCAAATGCATTGAAAACATCTGTATTTGCAGCAGCACTGTTCAGCCGGCTGGGCTTTGCCTGTTCTCCGAAGCTGGGCGAAGCAAGGGGCGATATCGTTGAGGCGATCTGCCTCGGCAACGAGCAGAATCTCATTGCCTTCTGCCAGGGAATCCAGACCGGTTCTCCCATTGATGCACACGTTGTCCCGGAACCGTGGGATATGCCGGGTTATACAAGCCAGGTCATCATGGCAGCAGGAGCCTTCACTATGGGTGCATCCATCGAACTTTCCGCAGATGCTCCGCTTCGGGAGCCTTTTGCTGTCTGGATGCAGGGCGGCGTAACCTATACCAGCGGAAAAATTGGTGTGCTGCTTGCTGCACAAAAGATGCTGTCTCAGGGGCTTATTATTTTGTAATATAAAGTCCTGCGAAAGCAAAGCGAAAATCGTTGCAGGAACATTACAGAAAAGAAACAATTTGCAATGGGAAAATGTCAATTTCAGAAATCGGTTGACAGAAGTCCCGGTGCGTGTTACAATAAGTAAGGTTACAATTATGAGAAGAGAATGGAGGGAGCATTATGGGTGAACGGAAATTGTGCTATGGATGCATGCGTACAACAGAGCATCGTGACGGTCTTTGTCAGCGCTGCGGCTTCTATGAAAACGCAGCGGTGAATGCGTCTTTTATTCAGCCCGGTACAGAACTGCACAATCGCTATATTGTGGGAACAGCCCTTTCTATGAATGGTGAGGGAATTACATATATTGCACTGGATAAATCCATTGGATGCCGTGTACTGCTTCGAGAGTACATGCCGGCAAACCTTTGCAGCCGTGTGGAGGGAACTCCGCTGATTCGTGTGAATCCGTCAAAGCTTCCGCAGTATAAGGTGCTGATGGAGGAATTCACGGACCTGAACAAGTCTCTTGCACAGATGCGGGAGCAGGTGCAGATCAACACAGTAATGGATTTATTTGCAGACAACAATACGACCTATGTTGTATCTGAGTATATTGACGGTATGCGTTTTGTTGATTTTCTCAAGGAAAATGCAGGGGAGCTGAGCTGGTCTCAGCTGTCTGGTATGCTTCCGCCGTTTCTGACGACGCTGAGCATCCTGCATAACAGCGGTGTGATCCATCGTGCGATCAGTCCGGAGACCATTTATGTTACGCAGAAGTGCGAACTGAAGCTGACAGAGATTTCCATTGCAGCTGTACGTACTGCGGATACAGAGTTGAGTTGTGAGATCTTCAGCGGCTATGCTGCACCGGAGCAGTATTCTGCCAGCAACCGTCAGGGTACCTGGACAGATGTTTATGCAGTGTGTGCAGTGCTGTACCGTGTGCTGACAGGCAGTATGCCGACCAGTGCAATCAGCCGTATGGAGGCAGATAACCTGATCGCACCGAATCTGCTGAATCCCAATATTTCACGTCATGTTTCCGATGTGATCATGAAGGGTCTGAATCTGGTCAGCACCGATCGTATCCAGACGATCACTGAACTGGTGACACAGCTGTTCAGCGAGCAGCAGCATTATGCAGCTGCTTCCGGCAGAGTGCCGCAGAATGGCAGAAATGCAGCGCAGGCGGCAGGTGCATCCGGTTACCAACGTCAGCAGCAGACGCAGGGTTATCAGAATGATTATTATGAGGACCCGAATGTCTATCAGAATTTTGGTCAGCAGGAGTATACAGATGACTATTCCTATGACGGCTACGGGAACGAAAGCTACCAGCGGAATAATTATCAGGAAACACAGCCCAGCGCAATTGACCGCGTAAAGGTCCCGCTGATCATTGGAATGCTGCTTCTGGTGATTCTGCTGATCGGTGTATATTTCATGTTCTCCCGCGGCAATGAATCCGGGACAGAATCCTCCTCGGTTATGACAAGTACCGTAACGACACCGCCCGCGACAGAGGACACAGAAGCTGTAACAGAAACAACAACACCGGAAGGCGATGGCATTATGCCCAGTCTGGTGGGTAAGAATTATGATACACAGGCAGAACGCTACAGTACCTGGATGAAATTTGATATTGAAGAGGTATTCAGCGAAGAACATGCTGCTGGTACAATTGTATGGCAGGAAATTGAGGCAGGAGAGTATTTTGATACCTCCAAGCCGGTAAAGATTCAGGTAAGCAAGGGATCTTCCCAGATTCTGCTGCCGTCCTACAGCAATGTGTATGTCGGTGATTACACCAAGCAGTTGGATGAACTGGGCGTAAAATATCGCCTGGAAGCAGATGAAACCAATTCTGCTGCTGCAAATACAGTGTCCAGACTGAGTGTGGATATCAGTAATAAATATGATCTGGAAAAGCGGGAGGAAATCGTGGTGTATTACGCAGTAGCTGTAACAACAACAACTGAGGAACCCACAGAACCGCCTACAACAGAAGCACCGACCGAAGCGCCGACACAGCCTCCGACTGAGGCGCCGACACAGCCTCCTACAGAGGCACCGACTGAGGCGCCGGTCATTTCGACGGAAGCACCGGTTATTGAAGATCCAAACAACATGCAGGCAGGCGGATTTATATATTGATGAGAGCGCAAAGGATAACCAATTGTGCCGCTTTTCATCCTCCGTTTTATTTTCGGATACGAAATTTTATTTGGTAAATCTCAATCGTAAAAAGGCTGTTGCGAACTCAGGTTTTGCAGCGGCCTTTTTTGCTTGCTTAATAAAGTAAATTGAAATGCGCTGTTTTGACGATAAATCATCTGATTGGGATTAAGAAAGAAAAGGAAAAAAGCTTATTAGCTTTACAAAACATAAAACCATGGATTTTTGGCACATTTTCCATAAAAAGAGTTGACAATTGGAGAGTATTGTGGTACAATATAGACAAGGAAAGAGAAATACAGAAGCTTCAAAAGAAAAAGAGGCTTTCCAAAAATCTTTCAACGATTCGCTTCACAAGGTTTAAGACAGCAGGTCTTTTGGGAAGCCAGGAATAATCAGTAAGGAGGTTGAGGTCCGATGGCATGTGAAGAGACACAGTACATATGCTGTCTGGGTCGGTAAAAAGTCGGTGACGAAAAAAGCGGGAGAGCAAGAGCACAAAGATGCATCTGCCCCGAAGAAGTAATGAAAATTCGTACCGGTTGCAGCCGATTCAGCGGGTGTAACTGTAAAATAGAAGACGTTATATCACAGACAGCATAGGTGAACGTAATTCGGAGTGATGACGATTCCGAATCTTCGGCAATAGCCTTTATATAGATGCTGAAGGATGAATTATAACGAAATACAGGGTGATTCCTATGTACAATTCTGAGAAGAGATGAATCCGTACAAAAAAATCAAACAGGAAGGGTGATTAATCCGATGGCACATGAAACACCACAGTGCATTTGTCTTTCGGATTGGAACTGCACACGGTAACGTAAGAAATGGGTGAGTGAGGGCCGGTGAATATTCGGCGAGTACCCCCGGCGATATGGTGAAATTCGTACCGGTTGCATCCAATCCAAGGCTTGTGACTGAACGAAATTTTAAAATTGAATACGAACTGCAATATAAAATTTATTTGAACGTACAAAATTCAGATGAAAATGGTGGTTCCCATGGCATAAGAAAAAATGCCTTTTAAAACAGAATAAAGTATGGTGATTCCCATGTATGAGATTTCCATGGCGATTCTGAAACGAAAATAAATTGAAAAGGTGAGACCGATGGCTTAATGATTGGATACGACACATCAGCCCATCTAATGAGGAAAGAGCGTGATTGTGATGAAAAAGTATCTGTTCGTGAGATTCTTGAATCCGTAAATACGAGGAGTGAGTCCAATCGAAAACTAAGCGGCGGCATGAAAGTTCCGCCAAATTAAAAATCGGCAAAATTGAATAAAAGCAAGCCCCGGATCAGAGAATTCGGGGCTTTTGTTGTGCAAAAATGAGGAATTTTCAAACATGCTTGACCTTTTGGGAAAATTGTGCTATGATAAAAGCAGAATCTTTTGGAATTTGAGTGGGAGAGAAGATTCTAAGTCGATTTATGCTGAGGTCGGATGTATATGAAGCTTTTGTTATGTATGATTATGAGTTATTTTGTAGGTTCCCTGAGTCCAGCGGCTCTGGTGTCCAGAGTAAAGAAAAAGGATCTGCGGGAGCATGGCACCGGTAACCTTGGTGCAACCAATACAATGCTTGTATTTGGAAAACTCTGCGGTGCATTGGTGATGGTGTTTGATATTGCCAAGGCATATTTTGTGGTGAAGGTAGCAGAGTTCATATTCCCTGCCGTTTCTGTTGCGGGGCTTCTCGCAGGAGGCAGTGCTATGCTGGGGCATATTTTCCCGTTTTATATGAAGTTCAAGGGCGGAAAGGGTCTGGCAACTTTCGGCGGACTGATTCTTGCTCATGATGCACTGCTGTTCCTGGTGCTGCTGATGATTGGATGCATCGTAATGCTTGCATTCAACTATGCAGTTGCAATGACTGTATCGGCGGCAATTCTGTTTCCGTTTTTTGCAGGTCTGCGCTCCGGGGATATGGCAGTATTTGCGGTTGCCGCAGCAATCAGTGTGCTGATTATTCTAAGACATCTTGATAATATTGAGCGGGCAAGGAACGGCACAGAAATCAAAATCAGAAGTTACATAAAGGGACAGGCTTCTCATTCGGGGGAAGAATAACATGAAACAGAGAAGAGGCTGCTGCAAGTTGAATTTGCAGCAGCCTCTTTGTGATTTGGATTGACCGGACAAGCCTCCCGGATGGACGAACGATCGATTTAACAGCTGTATTGTTTTCCCTGAAAGCTGTGAAGTTCTTTTTGAAGCTGTGAAATCCGGTTGAGGACAAGAAGTTTCCGTCGGGTCCAGTCAGGTGTGATCAGCTTTGCCCCATCTCCATCGCCGGTGAGACGTTCGCAGACAGTTTGCGGCGGCAGATATTCCAGCTGCTGTACAACAAGGCGGGCATATTCCTCCATAGAGAGGATCGGGAAAGATGTTTCCTGATGCATCCGGGCAAGTGCTGTGCCGGCGATCACATGAAGCATCTGAATTTTTACAGCATCCGGCTGCCAGGCTCCTGCTGTACGCACAGTCTCCAGCATCTGATTTTCTGTTTCAAAGGGCAGTCCGTTGATGATGTGCAGACAGACACGGATTCCCCGTGCTTTTAATGCCTTTACACATGCTTCTATCGTGCTTCGCTTGCAGCAGAGATTCATGCGTTCTGCGGTATCCTCATGGATGGTTTGCAGTCCCAGTTCTACAGTGATCCAGGTCCGTTCTGACAGCTTTGCAAGATACGCAAGGATCTCATCGGAAATACAATCCGCCCGTGTGCCGATGGAGATTCCGATCACATCCGGCTGGGAAAGTGCTTCTTCATATTTTTCACGAAGAACAGAAAGCGGTGCATATGTGTTTGTATTTGCCTGGAAATAAGCGATCAGCTTGCTGTCCGGATGTTTTTCCTGAATCCGTTTTCTTTCCGCAAGAAGCTGCTCTGCAACAGAACCAGAGCCGGTAAAATAGCCGCTTCCGCCGTCACAGAAGAGGCATCCGCCTGTACTGAGGGTGCCGTCCTTATTGGGGCAGGTGAATCCGCCGTCAATAACAGCCTTCATGACGCGTGTGCCGAACGTTTTCTTATAATACTGATGCAATGCATAATAACGCTGATTGCCGAACAAGGGATGCATGACAGGACTCCTTTCGCAAAAAAACCGGCAGCAAGGGAAAGGGGATGCTGCCGGTCGGATTTATGTAAAACACTGCGCAGGAGCAGCGTCTGTTTGTGGTCTGCTTCCAATCAGTGAAGCAGTAAGCTGAGTCATCGGCTTGCTTCGTGCATGCCTCTTTGACTAAGCCTAAGTATACCCGACCGATGTGTGTGTCGTGTGAAAATCCTCAGGAAGCTGCCTGAAATTCCCATGGAAACACTTTTCTTGATTATATCACATTTCCGCAGAGGATGCAACTGTGACAGGATTCGTCAGCATTCGAGGAAGAAGGCAGGAAAAA
>JAFURN010000022.1 GCA_017480865.1 Ruminococcus sp.
CCGGATACTTCAGCTTGTCAGCAATTGCCATTGCTTCTTCTACAGAATAAGCAACCTCACTGCGTGCCATCTCAATGCCCAGCTTGTCCATCGTATTCTTGAACTCAATACGGTCCTCACCGCGTTCAATGGCATCTACCTGCACACCGATTACCTTTACATTATACTTATCAAGAACGCCTGCCTCAGAAAGCTCAGAGCACAGGTTCAGACCGGACTGTCCGCCCAGATTCGGCAGCAGTGCATCGGGACGTTCCTTCTCAATGATCTGTGTCAGTCTGTCCAGATTCAGCGGCTCAATATATGTGATATCTGCCACGTCCGGATCTGTCATAATAGTTGCCGGATTCGAATTGACCAGTACGATTTCATATCCGAGCTGACGCAGCGCCTTACATGCCTGTGTACCCGAATAGTCGAATTCGCAAGCCTGGCCGATAATAATCGGACCGGATCCAATAATCATAATCTTGTTCATGTCTTCTCTTTTTGGCATAATATTCTCCATAACCCGTGCTTTATGAGCGCACGATTGTTTATTTGCCGTTTTCTTATCGGCACTTATTTTTTCCTAACCTATATCATACCACAAATCAATCCCTTTTGCAAGATGTAAACCGAAAAAAGTCCCTCTTTGTCACAGAATTTTTTCACTTGATCTTTTTCCTGTTTCCGGTTCACACCGCCCGCATATATCCGTTTCTTTGTGGTATTGCACTGATTTCACACAAAGCAGCCCCCCGTCATACGCCGGGAGACTGCATAGTTCCTTCCTATCAGAGCAGTGCTGCACGAAGTTCCTCGCCGCTCATTCTGGACAGATAGGACGGTGCAACATCAAATGCTGTCTTGCAGCCTGTCATACCCTCTGCCTTCATGCGGCTCAGTGCTCTTGCATATGCAACCAGTACACTTGCGGTAAATTCCGGATTGGATTCCAGTTTCAGGGAATACTCGATCATCTGGTGCGTCTGCTCATCTGCACCAGTCTTACCGCTCCTCATAACAAAACCGCCGTGAGGCATCTTGTTGTGAACTGCATCAAATTCCTCCTCGCTGATGAAATTTACAATCGTATCATATTCAGCGAAGTAATTCTTCATCGTCTTGATCGTCTCTGCGATCTTTTCCTTGTCAGCACCTTCCTCTGCAACAACATAGCATTCTCTCAGATGCTTTTCACGGGTAGACAGTTCAGGCTGAGAGCCTGCACGTACAGCGTCCATAGCAGCATCAACAGGAACCGTATACTGGATGCCCTTCTTTACGCCTTCTACTCTGCGGATTGCGTCGGAATGTCCCTGACTTACGCCCTTACCCCAGAATGTGTATGTCTTTCCGCTGGGGAGAATGGACTCTGCATAGAGACGATTCAGTGAAAACAGACCCGGATCCCATCCGAGGGAGATAATTGCCAGCTTGCCGTTTTCCTTGCACACCTTATCCACATTTGCAAAATGCTCCGGGATTCTTGCGTGTGTGTCAAAGCTGTCAATCACATTGAAATACTGTGCCAGTTCCGGTGTCTGCACAGGAAGATCCGTGGCACTTCCGCCGCAGAGGATCATAACATCGATCTCATCCTGCATGGATGTGATCGTATCCATGTGATAAACCGGAACGCCCTCCGTCAGAAGCTTCACCGTATCAGGCGCACGACGTGTGAAAACGCCGACCAGCTTCATATCTTTATTCTGTCTGATAGCCAGTTCTACGCCTCTGCCCAGATTTCCGTATCCAGCGATACCAATTCTGATTTTTTCCATTGAACATACCTCCGTAAAATAAATTTACTCTACCATTATACCACGATTTTTCACGCTTGTAAAGAAAAAATTTTTCGGTACATTTCATTTCGTCTGGATAAAATATGCTTTTGCACCATGCTTTTCTAAAGATACGGTCAGACTTCCGCCTGTACAGGAAACCGCCTCTCCGCTCCAGAGTTCTCTGCAGCGTACATCACCTTCAATTTCCATATCTGAAAGCAGAATCGAGATCGTGCTGTCTGCATCACCCGTATTGAAAACAGCTGCATACTGTCCGCCCTCTGCGCAGGCTGCCGTCCAGAGGATATGCTCCGTACCGTCAATTTCCTTACGCCATACCGGATGAGAATGACGTGCAGTACGATGCATACGCAGAATCCCTGCATTGGTCAGAAGACGCATGGTGAAGGCATCAAATCCTGTCATTTCGCCGCCGATCATAAGAGGCGAACGGAAAATGCTCCACAGAGTCATCATTGTGATCTGCTCATTCTCTGTAAATGCTGTACGAATATCGGGGTGATAATCCTGCTTGATGGGACCGATGGGCAGCATATCTGCATCGGGCCAGTGTCCTGCACCGGTATGGATACACCACTTTTCCGTACGGAAGAACATATCATAGAGAAGGTTCCAGTCATCCCAGAAATCATCGGTAATACGCCACATATTGGAGATCTGCTTGAAAAGTTCCGCCTTTTCCAGAGGAGCCGGACCAGGAGAAAGGCTGAGGATCATTTCTCTTCCGCAGCTGTGCAGGGATTCACTGAGCATACAAAGTTCCGCTTCCTCATGGGGGAGTTCTCTTGCGATATCATCGCATTTGATGAAATCCACACCCCATGATGCGTAAAGGGAAAACAGGCTGTCATAGTATTCCCGTGCGCCCTCCTTTTCAGGATCAATACCGTACATATCCGTATTCCATGCGCAGATGCTGGCAGTCTTGGCGATTTCCCGTGCGGTCTTATCCGTACCCATAATTCTGCAGTTCCGGTGTACCGCCTGTCTGGGGATGCCTCTCATAATATGAATACCGAATTTAAGTCCCAACGAGTGAATATACTCTGCCAGCGGAGCAAAGCCTTTTCCGCCTGCCGCAGAGGGAAAACGGTTCTCTGCCGGCATCAGTCTGCCGTATTCATCCATACACAGGTCAGTAAAAGCGTTATAGGCATGGGAAACGGCATTCGGCTCATACCACTGGATGTCAACCACCACATATTCCCAACCGTACTGCTTAAGATGTTTCGCCATAAAGTCAGCATTCCTGCGGACGATCTCTTCATTGACAGCGGCACCGTAGCAGTCCCAGCTGTTCCAGCCCATGGGCGCCTGGTTTTTCTTCATGATAAAACTCCTTTATTTTCCTTGATTTAAGAAATCCGCAGCACTGCGGATCTGTTCCAGTGTCCGTACATCCTCCCAAGCAGGAATCCGATCTGTATTATGGCTGCATATAAGGGGAAATATTTCCTGTACATTCATATAACAGAGCAGCTCGGAAGCGGTGGTATATGCCCGTTCCGGGTCACCTGTTCCGCCGCCGGCAAGAAGCACTGCGCCCTTTTTCGGAGAAAGCACCGGCGTTTCTTTGCGAAAGAATCGTGCAGAAAAGTAGGTCTGCAAGCGGCTTGCCGCATTCAGAAGCGCACCGGTCAGTTCCGAAAAATAGATAGGGGATGCAATAACAACATTATCGCAGGTTTTCAGGTATTCGTAAACGGTCTGCATACCGTCGTTTATCACACAGCCGTCTGTTCTGCGGCAGGCACGGCAGTCGACACAAGGAGAGATCGTTCCATCATAGGCACGAATCACCTTGGTTTCGCCGGAAAGATGCGCCTGCAAATGGGCAATCATTGCGGCGGTGTCACCGTTTTTTCTCGGTGAGCCGTTCAATATGAGTGTTCTGATGTGATCTCACTCCTTTCTGTCTTTTCCATATTTTACCATGAGAACGCACCTTTGTCAAATGCGCGCATAGCTGCTTTGCAGCAAGGCGGGATTCCATGTACCTGTACCCTATTTTGGGGTTTTCTGAAAAAATGCCCGATCTGAAAGCTTTTCTTGATTTCCGGTTCAATATATGGTATAATCATCTCAATTATACATGTAAAGGAACAAATTTATGAAACGTGGATATGAAATAGAAGCAAGCATCTGCAAAAAATTCAAGAAAACCATCTGGAATCGTTTTATCATGGGCATTAAGGAATACAAACTCATCGAGGATGGCGATAAAATCGCAGTCTGCATCTCCGGTGGTAAGGATTCTATGCTCATGGCAAAGTGTATCCAGCGGCTTCAAAGATACAGTGAGGTCCCCTTCGAAGCGGTTTATCTTGTCATGGACCCCGGATACAATCCCCGGAACCTGCAGAAAATTGAGGAAAATGCAGAGACACTGGAAATTCCCATTCAGATTTTTGAAAGCACGATCTTTGATGCCGTTGCGGACATCAAGGACAGCCCTTGCTATCTTTGCGCACGTATGCGAAGAGGATATCTCTACAGCCACGCCAAAGCACTCGGCTGCAATAAGATCGCACTCGGACATCATTTTGATGATGTAATCGAAACCATTCTCATGGGTATGCTCTACGGCGCACAGGTGCAGACCATGATGCCCAAACTCCATAGTTCCAATTTTGAGGGAATGGAACTGATCCGTCCGCTTTATATGGTAAAGGAGGCTGATATTCTTGCATGGCAGGCATATAATAACCTGGAATTCATCCAGTGCGCCTGCCGTTTCACGGAGAATTATACCACCTATGAAAATGGTGCCAGCAACTCCAAGCGGCAGGAGATGAAGCAGCTGATCGCACGGTTCCGCACCATCAATCCGAATATAGATACAAATATCTTCCGCAGTGTTGAAAATGTAAACCTGGATACGATCATCTCCTATCACAAGGGTGACAGCTACACCCATTTTCTCGATGACTATCATACTAAAAAATAAAGGAGCGTGAACCGGAATGAGTCAGTTCGCAAGAACGGAAATGCTTATAGGAAGCGAAGCTTTGCGGCAGCTTCAGAATGCCCGTGTTGCCGTATTCGGTATTGGCGGTGTGGGAGGATACGTGGTGGAGGCACTCGCAAGAAGCGGTGTCGGTACGCTGGATCTTATTGATAATGATACTGTTGCCCTTTCAAACCTCAACCGACAAATAATCGCAACCCACAAAACACTGGGGCAGCGGAAGGTGGATGCCGCAAAGGATCGGGTCCTTTCGATCAACCCCGACTGTACGGTAAATGTATACGATACATTCTACATGCCCGAAACGGCAGATCAGTTCGATTTTACTGTGTATGATTATATCGTGGATGCCATCGATACAGTTACCGGAAAAATCAATCTTGTTATGCAGGCTGCGGCAGCAGGAACCCCGATCATCAGTTCTATGGGTACAGGAAACAAAATGGATCCGACTGCCTTTCAGGTTGCGGATATTTATAAAACATCCGTCTGCCCGCTGGCAAAGGTCATGCGCTATGAACTGAAGCGGAGAGGCATCCGGAAACTCAAGGTGGTTTATTCTCAGGAACAGCCCGTTGTTCCCCGGACAAATCCGGAGGAAAGCACGGCATATCGCCGGCAGACCCCCAGCAGCAATCCCTTTGTCCCTCCGGCAGCAGGTCTTATTCTTGCCGGCGAGGTCATCAAGGACCTGATCCACTGGAACCGGTAAAAAGAAAACCGGTGCTGTCCCCTGCACAGCACCGGTGTATTGTATTTTCTTGTTTTATTTTCCGGATGTACCGCTGTTCTGATAATGCATACGGTACTGTTTCGGCGTCATCCCCCGATAACGCTTAAAGGTTTTGATCATGTGGCTGCAATCGGAGAATCCTGTCTCCTGGCTGATGTAGTTCAGATCGAAATCTGTAAACAACAGGTAATCCTCTACCTTGAAGATGCGCATAACTTCCATGTATTCCTTGCAGGATTTTCCGTACATTTCACGAAACTTCTTTGCAAAATAGGAATAACTCATACCGCACTTCTGCGCAATATCCTGCACCTGGAGAGATTCCTTGATGTGCTTGTCCATGTACTCGGTGATATTGTCAATGCGGTATTCACCATCATTATGAAAGGATTCATTTTCAATCTGGAAACCCAGTTCCTGCCATCGACGTATCATTTTCAGCATCAGATCGTACAGATACGCCTGAATCAACAGGTCATAGCCATATTTCTTCTCCTCGATCTCCTGAACGCAGCGTTCAAAAATCTTCTCGCAATGCAGTTCACTCTCATGAAAATAAATCGGCATGCCCTGGTTTTCAGCACTCTTTAAGATACTGCGTACCTTTGGTGCATAGGCAGGCGTCATATTCAGTCGATTCACATCGAATTTCAGAACCGAATAGATAACCGGCTCACCATTCTCTGAAAAAATCGTATGTACTGCCTGCGGGTGAAACAAGATCACATCGCCGGGATGAAGCACATAACTGCTCTCGCCGCACTGCATCCGTGCAGCGCCCCTGAGCATATAGATCACCTCGACAAAATAGTGCCAGTGGGGACGAACGGGAAATTTCTCACTCTCTGAACGGAAAATAAAGCATTCAAAGGGGGTATTCAGGGAATCCCCTGCTTCAAATAAAAAATGCATTCCGTACCTCCTGAAATCGGTTTTTACAATTTTTATTCTCTTTCTATTATAGCATATTCCGAAAATAAATGCTATACTAAATACAAATTTTTCATCATTTTTTCATGTTCGGCATTTTCCCTGGAAAAATGAAAGCAGAAAGGACGTTTCTTATGGATAATTTTCAGTTTTACAGCCCTACAGAATTCATCTTCGGAAAAGAAACCGAGTACAGCTGCGGTGCATATGTCAAGAAATACGGCGGTACAAAGGTACTGATTCATTACGGCGGCGGCTCCGCTGTCAGATCCGGACTGATCGATCGTGTGACTGCATCTCTCGAAAGAGAGGAGATCCCCTATGTTCTGCTCGGCGGTGTACAGCCCAACCCCCGTGATACAAAGGTATACGAAGGAATCGAACTTTGCCGCAGAGAAAACGTAGACTTCATTCTCTCGGTGGGCGGCGGCTCCTGTATCGACTCTGCTAAGGGTATTGCCTGCGGTGTTCCCTACGAAGGCGATTTCTGGGATTTCTACTGTGGAAAACAGGTAGAAAAGGCACTTCCCATCGGTACCGTTCTGACCATTGCCGCAGCAGGAAGCGAAGGCTCGACCGGCTCTGTGATCACAAAGGAAGAGGGGATGCTCAAGCGTGATACCTGCTCTGATCTGCTGCGCCCCCGTTTCTCCATCCTGAATCCTGCACTGACAGAATCCCTCCCCGCATATCAGACCGCATGCGGTGCTACAGATATTATGGCGCATGTATTGGAACGCTATTTCACCAATACCACTGAGGTGGAGATCACAGACCGTCTTTGTGAGGCAGTGCTTCTGACTATGGTAAAGGAAGCGCCCCGTGTGATTGCAGATCCCCACAATTATCAGGCAAGAGCCAATATTATGTGGGCAGGAACCATCGCACACAATGATGTTGTAGGTGTCGGCAGAAGCCAGGACTGGAACAGCCATGGCATTGAACATGAGCTTTCAGGTCTCTATGACTGTGCACACGGTGCAGGTCTTGCTGTGGTTATGCCGGCATGGATGGAATTTGTTTATAAGCACAATATTATGCGTTTTGCGCAGATGGCAACCCGGGTATGGGGATGCGAAATGAATTTCGAGGATCCGGCTGTAACTGCACGTGAGGGCATCCGTGCCTTCCGCAGATTCCTTGCCTCTATCGGCATGCCTATTAACTTTGAGCAGCTGGGAGCAAAGGAAGCGGATATTCCTGTATTGGTGGAAAAGTTCGGTCTGGGCGAAGAGGGCAGGACCGGCGGATTTGTATCCCTCAGTTCGGAGGATGTAGCGGAGATTCTCCATATCGCTGCACATGCTTCCGCAGATAAGGAGATCGCAGAATGATTGATGTAAGAGGAAAATGGGCACTTGTAACCGGTGCGAGCCGGGGAATCGGTGCTCTGGCTGCAAAATGCCTTGCAGAACAGGGCTGTAACCTTGTACTGCACAGCCGCAGCATGGAGCATTCTCAAAAGATTGCAGATGAGATCCGGACAACAGGCGTAGAGGTGCATGCAGCTGCCTGCGAGCTTTCTGACCTCCATGCAGTGGAGGAAATGCTGCACACCATTGATGCATGGAATGTACCGATCGATATCGTTCTCAACAATGCAGGTCTGCAGATTGCATACCGTACTGATTACTATAAAACTCCGGCAGAGGATTATACAAAAAGCTTCCTCATCAATACAACAGCTCCCATGATGATCTGCTATCACTTCCTTCCGAAGATGATCGCACGTGGGTTCGGACGTATTGTGAATACCACAAGCGGCATTCGTCTGGAGCCGGAGCAGGCAGGCTACTCTGCAAGCAAGGCGGCACTTGATAAGGTGACCGTTGACCTTGGCTCCAAGCTGGAAGGCACGGATGTGATCATCAGTCTGGCGGACCCCGGCTGGTGCAGAACGGATCTGGGCGGACCCAATGCCCCCAATGCTCCGGAAAGCGCAATTCCTGGCGTGGTTGTAGGGGCTTTTGTAAATGACAAGGTTTCAGGACGTCTGTTCTGTGCCAGCGACTTTGCAGGCATGACACTCTCTGATGCGGTTGCAAAAGCAGAAGCGGAGGCTGAAAATTTCCGTAAAATTTTATAGGTTCTATTCGAATTGTTGGGGTAAATGCGGTTTAGCGTACAAACTGCCGAAGGCAGTTCGCACAATAAACTACAATTCACATCCCCAACTTTTCAAACAGAACCATTTATAATATCAACAAAACGGGCTGCTGCATTGTCTGAATGAAATGCAGCAGCCTGATTCTTGTCCGTTCCGTTTTTCAATCAATATGCGCCATTCCCATTGCCGGTTCCCTGCAGATCTTCTCGCCCCAGCAATTCGCCCATGATTCCGTGTAAAATCTATAGTAAGATGTGTGCCTCCGGTTCCGCAGTTTCCGGAAACAAGGGAGCATCATCCAGAGCATAGAAGGCAGCCCGATCAGAGGCAGATACAAAGGCCCCAGCAGCAGAGATTGCAGCGTATGTCCATATTCATGCACCAGCAGACGGCGGGAATTCTCATGCCGCTCGGAAATAAATATAAACAGCCCGATGGATGCACTGGAACGCATCCCCCAGCTGCTGACTACTGCACCGTGGTATAAATCGTGCCGTCGCTGCAGATTGAGCAAAAAAATCACTGCCCCCAGCAATGTCTGCGGAAATCCCCATGTACACTGCAAAAGGATATACAGCATCCGTCTCATAATGATACGCTCCTTACCCGAAAATCAACATATATCCGGTGAAATTCCGGACAAAATCCGACGCATGAACCGACTTCATTATACCATTGTATACTAAAAAAGTCAATGCGCAGAAAGGACGCCCCACAGAACCAATTTCGCAATAACAGGACCTTCCTTTTTGAAGCACGGCAGCATCTGATGCTGTCCTTTTTCGGTATTCCTCCAAAAATACCGAATTTCCTGAACAAAAGATGATATCAGTTGACAAAAACAGGGAAATCGGGTATAATAAAAAACAATGTGCTTTGACAAATAAATATAAGGAGATGAAATTATGAGTACAGAAAAAACTGGATTCTCCAGCAGAATCGGCTTTATTCTTGCAGCGGCAGGCTCTGCTGTAGGTCTTGGCAACATCTGGAGATTCCCGTATCTTGCAGCGCAGTACGGCGGCGGTATTTTCCTGCTGGTGTATCTGGTGCTGGTTGTTACCTTCGGCTTCTCTCTGATGGTAACAGAAATCGCAATCGGACGTAAAACCGGCAAGAGTGCCATTGAAGCGTTCGGCGTACTGAACAAGAAGGGGTCCTGGATCGGTTATCTGATCTCCGCAGTACCCATGATTATTCTGCCCTATTACTGTGTAATCGGCGGCTGGGTAATCAAGTATGGCGTGACCTATGCAATCGGTCAGGGTACCGCTGCGGCGGCAGACGGATATTTTAATTCATTTATCGGTTCCACTGGTTCTCCGCTTCTGTATGCGGCAATTTATATCATTCTGACCGCAGTCGTTGTACTGATGGGTGTACAGAAGGGTATTGAGAAGGTAAGCAAGTTCATGATGCCGGTCCTGCTGGTAATGACAATTGGTATTTCCATTTACAGCCTGACGCTGGATGGTGCAATAGAGGGTGTGAAGTACTACCTGATCCCGAATTTCAGCCATTTCTCCCTGAAAACAGTGGTTGCGGCAATGGGTCAGATGTTCTATTCCATGTCTCTGGCAATGGGCATTATGATCACCTATGGTTCCTATATGCCCAAAAAGGAAAATCTGGAAGGCTCCGTTCGTCACATCGAAATTTTCGATACAGGCGTTGCATTCCTTGCTGGTCTGATGATCATTCCGGCGGTATTCTCGTTCTCCGGCGGTGACCCCTCTGCACTGAATCAGGGTCCCGGCCTCATGTTTGTAACACTGCCGAAGGTATTTGATTCCATGCCCGGCGGTCATATTGTCGGTATTGTATTCTTCATCCTGGTGCTTTTTGCAGCACTGACTTCCTCCATTTCTCTGATGGAAACGGTGGTTTCTATCTTCCAGGATAAGCTGAAGGTCAGCCGCAGACTGCTCTGCATTCTGGTTATGATCGGTACTATGCTGGTTGCGATTCCCTCCTCTCTGGGCTATGGCGTCTGGTCCGAGGTACTCATCTTCGGCAAGCAGATCCTTGACTTCTTCGACTTCCTGAGCAACAATATCATGATGCCCATTGCAGCACTTCTGACCTGTATCTTTGTGGCATATGTGGTTAAGACAAAGGTGATTGAGGATGAGGTCGAACTGACCTCCCGTTTCAAGTCCAAGAAGCTGTATCAGGTTATGATTCCTTACGTCTGCCCGATTTTCCTTGTGGCAATCCTGATTTCTTCTCTGGTTGGTTACGTGTAATGTAAAAAACGGTTCTATTCGAATTGCCGGGGAAATGAAATTGGATGTTATTCAGGTTGCTCGGTCCACATCGGACGACCGATGGCCTCCCCTACAGGATCACGCAATTTATGCGCCTGAATTTTGAAACAGAACCAAAAACTCCCCGGATTTATTGAATCCGGGGAGTTTTTGTCTGTAAGTATGTTTACTGCTTGCTGTCCGGAAGATCCACGATCTTCTTACTCTGAGAAGAAACGCCGGAAATAAGCGTGCGGAAAATACCATACACACCCAGACCTGCGAATACAACACCCAGAAGAACATTGAGCAAGAAGCTTGAAATGTATTCACTGTCTGCAAACAGCAGATTCATGTAGAAGGGAATATCTGCCAGCGTACCCCATATCTCGCCCTGAAGGATGGTGTAGCCGATCTGGAATACATCGCCCAGAAGCTGGGCAAAAATAACCAGCAGGATAATCAGTACTGCAAAAATTACAATCGTTGACTTCTTTACAATACCGCCAAACTTCTGATAGCCCTTGACAACTGCCATACCAATCAGCGCACCCAGCCATGCAACAAAGTAGCCCAGCGCATAAACGATCGCCCAGGGAAGTGCTGCTGCCAGTCCCAGCAGAACTGCGCCAACCAGTCCCTTTCCGGCATTGGACTTCTGCTCCGCAGCTGCCTGTTCCTCTGTTTTCAAATCGTCAATCAGACGTTCTGCACATCCGCTGTGCATACGCATCGCACGTCCGCCTACAAGCTTTGTAACTCTGCTTGTGGGTTCCATTTCCATGCCGCAGAAAAGACAGCTGCATTCACTCTTCTTGCAGCCAAATGCGTCCAGCTGTGCGGTAAAGGCATCCATAAACGCACTGATCTTCTCAGGCTTTGCAGAAAGTCCTGCAAACTGTGCAATGACATAGGTAGACTGTACATGCAGCAGGATACGATATGTATCACGAATCTGCTTCTCATTTGCCATGAGATTCTGATATGCCGTCTGATCAACCCCTGCTGTAATGACAACATTCTTATAGTTGCCATCCTCATACAATGTTACTGTGTATCCGTTCACCTCTCCATAACAGATACCGTTTGCTGTGACGAATCCCCGTTCTTCGCCCATTTTTCTCAGTTTCTTGCTAATCATTTTTTCCTCCCAGTTTTTTACTATGTTCCGCCAACGGCGAAACATATCTATTATAACAAACAGAAAGTCATTTGTCAATTTTTTCAAGCCATTTTTTTCAAAATGTAAAAGGAAGGCGCTCGGAGGTTTTGACAGACTGATACTAATCTCAAATCAAACTATGGGAATAGTATAAGAGGCTGCTGCATCACCGCAACAGCCTCTTCTCTTTTAATATCATGCTTTTTCAGATGATCCCCTGTACAGACTGCATCGCCATTTACTTCTGCGATTCCTTCTCATACTGTTCCTCCAGCCATGCGATCATCTCATCAAACCCCGGCTGGTCCAGAGAAAACTCCTGCTCCTGCTCGATTTCTGCTTTTTCAGAGCAGAACATGCCGTGCCAGAGCTGTACCTTCAAAGTCTCGCCCGGTGTGATTTTATAGTTGAATGTATTGTTCTTACTTCCCGTAAACACATTCTTCGACTGAAAATAATACAGCTTCGGAATGTCAAAATATCTGGAAACTGGTGTTGCTGCCATATTATCTGCTCCTCTCCTCTTCAATCAGTCCGATCACATCCATAAGTGTTGGCACCCATGCATACAGCAAAGGCTTCAGCATCTCATCCGGTTCGGTCAGATCCGGCACCATGACCGGATTGCAGCCTGCGGAAAATGCTGCAAGAATGCCGTTCGGTGAATCCTCCAGTGCAAGACAATTCTCTGTCGGAAGAGAAAGCACTGCTGCTGCCTTCCGGTATATATCAGGACAGGGCTTGCCGTTTTCAATGGAATCCCCGCCCACGATTACAGAAAAGCAATCCTTCAGACCGACACGTTCCAGATGTATCTTTGCATTTTCTGTAGGAGTTGCTGTTGCAACTGCTGTCAGAACATCATTTTCCCTGCACCAGGCAAGCAGTTCCCGTACACCAGGCTTCAGCTGGATCCCGAACTGCTCCATCGCCTCCTGAATCAGCACTCTGCGGCGTGCACGGACTGCATGATAATCAAAATCCTCTCCCAGTTCACGCTTCAGATACCGCTCCGCATATTTTGCGCACAAACTCCGGATCGCAAGCGCATGACGAGGCTTCATGGAAAAACCAAATTCCGCTGCACTCTGCATCCAATAACGAAAATAGTATTTCTCCGTATCCAGAAGCAGTCCGTCCATATCAAATATCAATCCCTGTATCATGGGACATACCTCCCTTTCCGCATCACATACACTACCTTCATTGTACACATTTTCCTGAACCTTGTCAAGGGATATACCATTTATAAATATTCATATTTGCCACTTGCAAAAGATGTTGTTTTATAGTATAATAAATATCATCACAAAAAATTAAGACGGACTGAGACAGCACCGGCTGCTGTAAATTCTGACAGCTGATTTGTGTCCGGTGCAGAAAAAGAAAGGAAAAGCAATGAGCAGAAACGAAAAAGAACCTTGCAGACTGCCAGTTGTTGCAATGCGGGGCGTCGTTGTATTTCCCGAAATGGTCATACATTTTGATGTCGCCCGTGAAAAGTCGATCCACGCAGTAACTGCATCCTATGAATCCGACCGCAGAATCTTTCTTGTTGCACAGAATGATGTGTTCGTGGAAGAGCCTGTAACCAAGGATTTGTATAAATATGGTGTTATCGCCGAAGTACGCCAGATTCTCAAAACACCGGATGGCGTCATGCGGGTCCTTGTAGAAGGCGTGCAAAAGGCAAAGCTGGAAACCCTTCACTCCGGGAAATCCTACTTCACAGCCGATGTGCAGCCGGTTCCCTACTCCAGTCGCGCGAAAATCGATGATGTGGAAATGGAAGCCGTTATCCGTGCAGTAAAGGACCTGTTTGAACAATACAGCCAGCTGTTCCCCCGCATGCCGAAGGAACTCATGATCGCTGTTATGTGTCAGGATGATCCCTATAAGCTGTTCAACAGCATTATCTTCAATATCAATCTGGATTATAGGGACAAGCAGCGACTCCTGGAGGAAAACAACATCCTCCGCAGGCTGAATCTGCTGTATACATTCCTGCTGAAGGAAACTGAGGTACTTACTCTGGAACGTGAGATTCAGGATCTGACGAAAGAGGGCATGGACCGTGGTCAGCGGGAGTATTATCTCCGTGAACAGATGCGTGCCATTGCCAGTCAGCTGGGCGAAGAGGACGATCAGGAAGAAATCTATGAATACACAGAAAAAATCCAGAAGCTGGGACTCCCTCAGGAAGACCACGACAAACTCATGAAGGAAGCAGAGCGGCTGGCTAAGCTGCCGCCTGCATCTCAGGAAGCCTTTGTCATCCGCAGCTATCTGGATGTGGTGCTGGCACTGCCCTGGAACAATGCATCCAGAACAAAGGTCAGCATTGAAAAATCCCGGAGCGTTCTTGATAAGGATCACTATGGCATGGAAAAGGTCAAGGAACGTGTACTGGAAAGCATCTCTGTGCATGCACTGATGCCCGATGTAACAGGACAGATCCTTTGTCTGGTAGGGCCTCCCGGTGTGGGTAAGACCTCGATCGGACGCTCTATTGCAAAGTCTCTGGGCAGAAAATATGAGCGCATTTCTCTGGGCGGCGTCCGGGATGAATCGGATATCCGCGGTCACAGAAAGACCTATATCGGTGCAATGCCCGGCAGAATTATTGATGCACTGACCCGTGCAGGTACCAGCAATCCTCTGATCCTGCTTGATGAGATCGACAAGATGAGCAGCGATTTTAAGGGGGATCCTTCTGCTGCTATGCTGGAGGTCCTGGACAGTGAACAGAACAAGGCGTTCCGTGACCATTATGTAGAGGTGCCCTTCGATCTGAGTCAGGTACTCTTCGTGGCAACTGCCAATACGCTGGATACCATCCCGGCACCCTTGCTGGACCGTATGGAGATCATTGAACTGGGCAGCTATACACGGGAAGAAAAGTTCCAGATCGCAAAGCAGCATCTTCTCTCCAAGCAGCTGAAAAAGCATGGTCTGAAGGCATCCCAGATGAAGGTTCAGGACGATGCATTCTATGATCTGATCGACAGCTATACAAGAGAAGCCGGTGTGCGTACCCTGGAGCGTTTCCTTGCTTCCCTTTGCAGAAAGGCTGTTAAGCTGATCGTTTCCGAGGAACAGAAGAGGGTTACCTTCTCCGCCAAAAATCTGGAATCCTATCTGGGTCCCCGGAAGTTCCTTCCCGATGAACAGGCAAAGGAAAACACAGTGGGTCTGGTAAATGGTCTGGCATGGACCTCAGTAGGCGGCGTGCTGCTGCCCATGGAAGTCATTCACCTGAAGGGAAAAGGACAGATCGAAATTACCGGCTCGCTCGGCGATGTTATGAAGGAAAG
>JAFURN010000023.1 GCA_017480865.1 Ruminococcus sp.
AACTCTTACCGGTGGTAGCTGTTGTCTCTCCGGTTGTAGTCGTACTCTTACCGGCAGTGGTCGTGGTCTTTCCTGTGGTAGTCGAACTCTTACCGGTGGTAGCTGTTGTCTCTCCGGTTGTAGTCGTACTCTTACCGGCAGTGGTCGTGGTTTTTCCCGTGGTAACAGATCCTTGCTCCCCGGAGACGGTTGTTACCGTTTCTGTAGTGGTTGTTTCTGAGAAATCCGTTGTTACAGTCGTTGTAACCGGAAGAATCTCGCCGGTGTTAAAACCATATTCCTCCATGATTGCCGGATAATCCCTGTATGCGTAATTCAAATCCACATCACCGGCAATTCCGGCGATCTTGCCCTTGCAGGAATACTGCCACATACCGTATTCATAGCTGAACAGGGGGACATCTACATTATAATGCGCGATCCAGGTATCATAATCCTCAAGGATCTCCGGTTCAATACGAGTGTTCAGGAAATTTACATAGCTGTACAGACAGATGTAATAGCCTCGCTCCTGCATTCGTGTACAGAACGCTTCGATAATTGCAGTACTTTGCTCCGGGGTCAGCTTATACTGCGTACTTGCCTCATAGTCAAAGTAAATCGGATATTCAAACTGATATCCCTTAATTACCTCGTAGAACACATCCGCCTCCCGGATGGCATCTTCGGGCGTAGTCGCATAGCTGAACCAATATGCACCGCAGTCCACACCAGCAGCCTGCGCATTCTTCATATTGGTATCGAAATACTTATCCTCCTGGTTGAGATGCTTTCCGTAGCCAGCACGGACAATGGCAAAATCCACACCGCTTTCCTTAACAGCCTCCCAGTCTACGAGTCCCTGATAAAAAGAAACATCAATACCCCATGCAGAGGGGAGACGCAGCGTTGTCGTAGTACCCGCAGTTGTTGTTACGATCTCCTCCGGAACTGTAGTGGTATCCGCAGGTCTTATGGGACCAGCTGAACTTGCCGTCGTTTTTCCGGTGGTAGTGGTTTTCTTCGTTGTAGTTTTGGATGTGGTCGTCTTCTCTGTAGTCGTCGCTTCCGCTGCCTTGGACGTTGTTGTCTTCACTGTAGTCGTCGCTGCCGCTGCCTTGGACGTTGTCGCCTTCTCTGTGGTCGTTGTTGCCGCTGCCTTGATGGTCGTTGCATCGGCAGTTGTCTTTGCTGCGGTTGTTGTATCCGACTTAGCTGCAGTCGTTGTTGGTTTGGTTGTCTCAGCAGCTGTTGCAATAGTCGTTTCTATTGTAGTCGTAACCGCAGCAGTGGTCGTTGTCGATGTTTCCGCATTGTTGCGAATGGGTATGTAACCATCAAAATGGATGCCTGCTCCGTAAGATGCATAGATCTCCATAAAATAAGTAGCATCCGCCAGATCGATACCTCCATCCTGAGTGACATCATAAAATACCAGGTCTTCTGCTGAAACCTCTGTTGTAAGCGCTGCAGAATGTGCCGCATAATAGGAAAGCACATCTGTAGCGACTTCAAGCCAGTCTTCTGTGTTCTCTTCCTCGGTGCCGGATTCCGCAGTGCTTACGTCTGCCGGCTCCGCAGAAGCATGTATAGTAAGACACACCCCTGTATCCATAGGATATGAGAAAGAAGAAACAGCAAGCACGCCGGATAAAATCAGGCAAAGTCGTTGTCTGTAATTCAAACGCATAACACAATCTCCATTCTTAATTATCAGGTTTTACATTGCACAAAGCATACAAATTCTATTATAGCAAATTTCACCATGTTTGTACAGCAATTCCGCCCGAATCCCCTGTAATTTAGGCGTTTGATACAACTGTATAATTTATACTTTGGGTATTTTTAACAAGCCAGTGCTGTAAATATTTCCGTTCCGAAATACAAGTACAGTACAAGTGCCAGTTCCGCAGCAAAAATCAGCGGAAAACCGATGACAAAATACCAGTGCTTTGTCTTGTGACGGAACAGATACATGCCTGCAATTCCGCCTATACCTCCTCCAAGGATAACAGCAAGGAACAAAGTCTTTTCAGGTATGCGTCTTGCGCCGCTCTTTGCCTTCAGCTTGTCAGTCAGCATAAGGGTAAGTGCAGCAATATTGATGATAACCAGATAAATAAGAACAATGATAGCAATTGTTTTCATCTGCATTTCCTCCTCATATACCATGCCGTCTGTGATACTTCAGAGTACGGGGCAGTGCCTCCTCAATGTAGGCTACCATCTTTTCACTGGGAGTGAAAACCAGACGGGTTTCGCCGTACTCCTCTGTGGTAAGATCAGCGTAATACTCGCCCTCTCCGGTATTATCGCTGCAAAGAACCAGTGTTGCATCCGGCTTGTCTGCCACATCATCTGTCAGTTCTCCGAACGCTTCAAACTTGGACGCATCCACGGTAATCAGGTTGGTTCTCCTCCGTTTTCCCATGATCTTGTCAACATCCAGTTCGCCGTTCGTGAAAGTATACTCATACTCAATTCCCTGTCCGCTGAGGATATAGTAGGCACCGTAAATCACGACAACGGTTATCATCAGGATAACCAGCAATCCTGTTGCAACGGCAACAAACGCTGTACCTGCTACCAGCACAACAGCTGCAAGGACCAACAGAATTGTTTTCGTACGTTCCTGGGAAGTGGGAACCTTCTTCACCAGATGCTCTGTAAAATGGTCTGTCATAATGAAAATCTCCTTTTTTAGTCAGAATCAGTCAGATAGAACTATTTTACCATAAAATTTGAAAAATTTCAAGAAAAGACTTGATTTTTTTTTTGAAATTGACTATAATACTTATAGAACACTGTGACGAAGAGAGTAAAAATCAGCATGCATTCCTCAGAGAGGCGCATCCCGGCTGCAAGTGCGCTGTCTGCATGGATTTTGAAGTTCACTTCCGAGTGGCTCTGCTGAACCTTTTGCTGTAGGCAGAGACGTTATGTCTGCGTTAAAGACAAGAGAGTGATGGCTCTTGGGAAATGGGTGGTTTTTAGCAAGCTATGTCTTGTCCTGTTTTCGGGACAGGACTTTTTTTACGCCGTTTCCTGGCGCATCAACTATGAAATACGGCATAGCCGTGAAAGGATGATTGATGATATGAAACAACAACTGGAAGCAATCCGTGCAGAGGCTGCTGCGGAACTCAGCGCAATCAAGGATGCAAAGTCTCTGGATGCCCTGCGTGTCAAGTATCTCGGCAAGAAGGGCGCACTGACTGCAATTCTCAAGCAGATGGGCAAGCTTACTGCTGAGGAACGCCCGATCATGGGTCAGCTGGCAAACGAGGTTCGTGCGTACATCGAGGAAGCAATCTCTGCAAAGCAGAGCGAAATCGCTCAGCTGGAAATGCAGGCTCGTCTCTCCTCTGAAACCATTGACGTGACCCTGCCTGGCAAGAAGCAGTCCATGGGAAGCCTGCATCCCCTGGCAATTGTAGAAAATGAGATCAAGGAGATCTTCCTTGGCATGGGATTTGAAATTGCAGACGGTCCCGAGGTTGAATACGATTACTACAACTTTGAAGCACTGAACCTGCCGCCGGATCATCCGGCAAGAGACACACAGGATACCTTCTATATTACCGATAACATCCTGCTGCGCACACAGACCTCTTCTGTACAGGTACATGTAATGGAAAACAAGAAGCCTCCCATTCGCGTCATTTCACCGGGCAGAGTGTTCCGTTCTGACGCGGTTGACGCAACACACTCTCCGCTGTTCCATCAGATCGAGGGTCTTGTCGTTGACAAGGGCATTACGATGGCTGACCTCAAGGGTACACTGGAAATGCTTATGAAGAGACTTTACGGTGAGGAATGCACCATCCGTCTCCGTCCTCATCACTTCCCGTTCACCGAACCCAGTGCTGAGGTCGATGTTATGTGCTTCGGCTGTATGGGCAAGGGCTGCCGCATCTGCAAGAACGAAGGCTTTATCGAACTTCTGGGCGCAGGCATGGTTCACCCCAAGGTACTGGAAGGCTGCGGCATTGACAGCAGCGTTTATTCCGGCTTTGCGTTCGGTCTGGGTCTGGAGCGTGTGGTTATGCGCCGTTACAACATCAGTGATATGCGTCTGCTGTTCGAGAATGATTATCGTTTCCTGGAGCAGTTTTAAGCAGGGCAAAGAAGGTATGAATGTGAAACTTGTTCAGTCTTTAAATGAAATCAAAGCAAATATAAAAGTTCTTGATGATTACCTTAACAGTAATGATGAGGAGAAAATTTCCTACGCAAAGGATCGCCTCAAGAGAGGAACTTGTTTTATTGCAGTTCAAAATGAGGATGGTTTCTATTTTTACCCAAGCCGTTTTATAGGCTATGCTAACAACAGCATGGATAAGCATGACAGAAATTCAGATAAGGATGGAAAAGAAACAAATCCGGCAATTTCATCAATTATTGGTTCAAAGCCAAAATTCAATGATGAACTTGAAGAAATATATAAAGATTACTGTGAATCTCTTGGATTCACGGCAAATAAAGCCGGAGCATTTGGTGTGCAAAGAAAATATTGGATATTGTCTGAATAATTTTCAATGTAGAAAGGAAATTAGATATGAATTTATCAATGAAATGGCTTTCTGATTATATCAAGAAGGACATCCCTGTTGCAGAGTTCTGCGCAGGCATGACCATGAGCGGCTCTAAGGTGGAGTGCTACGAAACAGAGGGCAGCGAGGTGAAGAATGTCGTAGTCGGCAAGCTTCTGTCCGTTGTTCCCCACGAAAATTCTGACCATCTGGTGGTTTGTCAGGTGGATGTGGGTCAGGATGCTCCCATCCAGATCGTTACAGGTGCTCCCAATGTAAGCGCAGGCGATATCGTTCCCGTTGCACTGGTAGGTGCAGAGCTGCCGGGCGGCATTAAGATCAAGAAGGGCAAGCTGAGAGGCGTGGAAAGCTGCGGCATGCTGTGCTCTCTGGGTGAACTGGGTCTGACCACGCACGATTTTCCCTATGCCATTACAGACGGCATTTTCCTCATTGAGGAAGACTGCGAGATCGGTCAGGACATTCATGAGGCGATCGGTCTGAATGATACCTCTGTGGAATTTGAGATCACATCCAACCGTCCGGACTGCATGTCTGTTGTAGGTCTGGCAAGAGAGGCTGCTGTAACTTTTGACACACCTCTGTGTGTGGAGGAACCGGCATTCACCGGTACCGATGAGGATATCAATGAGATCCTCAAGGTCGATATCGAAAACGAGACACTCTGTCCCCGTTATGCAGCAGGTATCGTAAAGAATGTAAAGATCGGTCCGTCTCCCAGATGGATGCGTGAGCGTCTCCGTGCAAGCGGAGTTCGTCCCATCAATAATCTGGTTGACATCACCAACTATGTAATGCTGGAATACGGTCAACCCATGCATGCCTTCGACCTGCGCTATGTGAAGGATTCTCACATCATCGTTCGCAACGCAAAGGACGGCGAAACCATCACCACACTGGATGGTCAGGAGCGCAAGCTTTCCTCTGAAATGCTGGTCATTGCCGACACGGAAAAGCCTATTGCAGTTGCAGGTGTTATGGGCGGCGAGTACAGCGGCATCATGGATGACACCACAACCGTTGTATTTGAGTCCGCATATTTCGAACCTGTACAGGTTCGCCGCACTGCAAAGAAGCTGGGCATGCGTACCGATGCTTCTGCACGTTACGAAAAGGGTCTGGATGCAGAAGGCTGTCTGCGGTCTCTGACACGTGCGCTCCAGCTGGTACAGGAACTGGGTGCAGGTGAGCCGGTTGCAAGCCACATTGATGTGGTAAAGAGCCTCAAGCCCCGGAACGAGATCTCCTTTGATCCTGCATGGATCAACAGCTTCCTGGGTACCGACATTTCTGAGGAAACCATGACCCGCACACTGAACGGTCTGGGCATTGAAGTGAAGGATGGCAAGTGCATTTCTCCCAGCTTCCGTATCGACCTGGAGCGTCCGGCAGATATTGCGGAAGAAGTAGCACGCATCTACGGCTACAACAACATTCCGTCTACCGTTCTGACCGGTGCTGCAAATGCGGCTCTGACGCCGGAGCAGAAATTCCTGCGCACCATTGAGAATACCATGGTATCTCTGGGCTGCTACGGCATTCTGACCTACTCCTTCATCTCCCCGAAGTATTTCGATAAAATCGGTCTGCCGGAAAACAGCACACTGCGCAATACCATTACGATCATGAATCCGCTGGGTGAAGATACCAGCATCATGCGTACTACAACACTGCCGTCCATGCTGGAAATTCTGGCTGGCAACTACAAAAACCGCAATGCAAGCGTGAAGCTGTTTGAAGTAGGCAAGGAATACATTCCGACAGAAGAAGGCATGCTGCCCAATGAGCCGTCCCGTCTGACTGTGGGCATGTATGGTGACAACATCGACTTCTTTGATATGAAGGGCACGATCGATGCACTGCTCGCTGAAATCGGTATTGCAGACTGTGAATATGTACGCTGCTCTGAGGATAACACATTTGAGGAGACTTGTGCACTCCATCCGGGCAGAAGCGCTGTGATCCTCCATGAAGGTCAGGCGATCGGCTATCTGGGTGAGATCCATCCGGCGGTACAGGAGACCTACGGCTTTGGCACAAGAGTTTATGTTGCAAAGCTGAATGCAACTGAAATGCTGCCGCTGGCGCAGACAGAAGTCACCTACAAGCCGAGTCCGAAGTTCCCGGCAATCACAAGAGACCTGAGCCTGCTGTGCGAGGATACGCTGCCGGTAGGAACCATGGAAAAGGCAATCAAGGGCGCAGTCGGCAAGATCCTTGAGAAGGTGACCCTGTTTGACGTATACAAGGGTCAGCAGATCGCAGAAGGTATGAAGAGCGTGTCTTTCTCCATCAGCATGCGTTCTCATGAGGGTACTCTCACGGATGAGCAGGCAGATGCAGCAATGAAGCGTGTACTCAAGGCACTGGGCGATCTGGGCGCTTCTCTGAGAGAATAACGAATCGGAACAAATTTCAGCAAACGGAAACTGAAATATACCAAAGAAGACTGTTTATAAAGAAGG
>JAFURN010000024.1 GCA_017480865.1 Ruminococcus sp.
AAAAGTTTTCGGTCAAGCCTTTCTCAAAAGGCTTGCAGGGTCCAGGGACAGCGTCCCTGGTCGCTCTCCGCAGAGAGCGAAACACCCAGTCTTCAATTACGTGCTTTTCATGCAAGCGCAAAACCAAAATTCCGCATTGTAAAGAAGGTGCGATCTCAATCAGGCACATCCAGGAAATCTTGTTTTGGCGTGAAGAAAAGATCATATGCGGAATTTGGATGGGAGCAAGAGAGTGAGCGCAGCGAATAATTCTTGCGGCTTGTGCGAATCCTGCTGATCCAAGAGAATATAGGTTCTGTTCCGATTGTTTGGGGAAAGTGTAATTTATATGTAGGGGCGACCATTGGTCGCCCGCATCAATACGAATTACCCCAAGATTCAGAATAGAACCAGAATATATAAAAAGTCCGAACCCTGAGTGAATGCAATCACTTCAGAGTTCGGACTTTGCCTTTTTCTTCTGTTTCCGAAAATTGGTCGCTGCGCTCCCTCTTTCTGTCTTGTTCCATACCTTCAAGCGATGCCGCCAATTCCGCTGTCAGGTCGATCGCACCACTGCATAGACTTCCTTAGAAAGACAGGATTCGTATGGGAAAACTTTTTTTATGCGGAATTGGCTTGTTTGTTCGACGAAAAAGTGCGTAATTTTAGCCAGGGTGTTTCGCTCTCTGCGGAGAGCGACCAGGACGCTGTCCTGGACCTGCAAGCCTTTTGAGAAAGGCTTGACCGAAAACTTTTATGCCTGCTTCGCAGATTCGTCTTCCTCCGGCACAGCATGACCCCTCTGATGCAGAATTGACGGCGCTGCCGCACGGAACCGGTCTACGACGTCATCATCCATCGAATCCTCCGGCTCGTCATCCTCGCCCAGGATACTCTCATATCCATCGTCCGGCGCCTCTTCCGCCTCCTCAGACTTGCGCTGCTCTTCCTTCGCCTGCCGCAATGCCTCACGTTCCTCCGGCGTCATCATGTTCTTCTTCACGATCCGTACCGCAAAAAATACGATCACGATCAGTACAGCCGCCGCAATTACCCAGAATACCACCGTCTTCCACGGGAAGCTTCTCGGACTAAAGCCTACACTTAAATCGCATTCACTGATGTAATCCTCCGCTGCCGCAAATCCTCGCAGCATAAAGCCCTCTACTGCCGTCGGAATCGCATTGCCCTCACTGTCCATTATATCCGTACAGCCAAACGCATACTCTCCAATGCCCGCTACTCGCTTCGGCAGGATGACCTCCATCAGATTTTCACAAGCATAAAATGCATGATCTCCGATCGTGAGTGCCTCGCCTTCACCCTCTGTCGCATCGTCAGCTCCTACAAAGGTCACACGCTCCAGCGCCGTGCAATCCGCAAATGCCGTGCTCATGATCGAGGTCACACTCTCCGGAATCACAACCGCTGTCAGTCCCGAACAATAGTCAAAGGTGCCTGCACCAATGGTCGTCAGTCCCTCCGGGAATTCCACATACTGAAGATTCGTACACTGGAAAAATGCGCCATCGTACAAATCAACTACACCCGCCGGAACCTGGAAAGTCGCATCCGTTCTGGACGGCGGATAGAAATACAGTACACTGCCGTCCTTGCTGTACAGAATTCCATCCTCTACCTTGTAATTCGGGTGATCTTCATCTACTGTGATATCTGTAAGTGCCATGCAGCCCAGGAACGGTCCGTCGCCCAGACTCTCAAGCGTTGCCGGAATGTGGAAGCTTTCCATTCCCACACAGCCCGTAAAGCTGTAGGCACCAAGCGCCGTAAGACTCTCCGGTATCTCAAGCTTTGTCAGCCCGGTACACATGTAAAAAACAAAGTCGCCCATTTCTGTCATGGTATCGGGCAGCATGATCTCCGTCAGAGCCGTACAGCTGCGGAATGCCTCGTCTCCGATGGAAACAACACGATCCCCGAATGTGACCTGTTCCAGAGAAGTACAGTAGGCAAATGCACCGATCGGAATCTCTGTAATGCTATCCGGCAGTGCAACCTTCTTCAAAGAGGTACACTCCGCAAAGGTATAGGCACCCATGCTCTGAATGGTGTCATTGTTCGGAATGGTCACAGACTGAAGTTCTGTACAGCCTGCAAAAGCACCCTCCGCAATGGAACTGATGGTGTAGCCGTCCAGCTCCGGGAGAATATTTACATTTGTTGCTGTGGAAATACAGCTTGTAATTTCCACAAAGCGGGAATCATCAATGACCGTGTAGGTCAGAATACCATCGTCAAATACGGTTACTTCGCTGTTCTCAGGGGTCATACCGGAGCCGTCACTTGCATATGCAGGAACAGCTGCCGCAAACACTGCCATCACAGCAGTACAAACACCGGCAAGGATCCGGCGCATTGCAGTTCTTCTCATTTCGATTTTCCTTTCTTGTTCGGTTCAGGACGCTTTTTGGCACTGCCCTGTCTGCCGCCCGGAACTGGTTTTGGAATTGCAGCCCGTCTGCGCAGTATTACGATCAGCACAATACCGCCGATGAGCAGCGCACCGCCGCCCAGTACGATCAGCCAGATCCACCAGCGGGATTCCCCCTTGCCGGTGCCCTCCAGACCATACAGCTCCACAAAATCATAAATCGCCTGATTGCGGTTATATACCACCTTAAAATCTGCGATCTTCTGCGGCTCTGTATCCTCAGTTTCCGCATAATACCCCATTGCACCGTCACCGACTTCTGTGATAGAATCCGGCAGATGCAGCTTTTTCATCCCTACACAATTAAAAAAGCTGTACGCTCCGATGGTTTCCGTACCCTCCGGTACAGTCACTTCCTCCAGCGCACCGCATGCATAGAAGGAATAGAGTCCCACAATTTTCAGCGTAGAAGGAAGTGTCACCGAGGTAAGCCCGGAGCAATATGCAAACATGTAGCCGGCAAGCTCTGTCACACCCTCCGGCAGTACGATCTCGGTCAGTCCTGTACAGCGGAAAAAGGTGTCCTGTCCATAAACCGTTGCCTGATTCAGGTCAATGCCGGTCAGACCGGCTGCATCCAGAAAGCTGCCGTTTGTAAGCTGGGTACAGCCGTCCGGAACCCGATATTCCGTCCAGGGCGCAGCCTGCGGATAACGGAGCAGCGTCACACCATCCTTGGTGAACAATACGCCGTCCTGATCGGAGAATACCGCATTTTCCGGATCTACCTCAATGGCAGTCAGTGCACTGCATTCATGGAAGATATACTCGCCTATATTTTCTACACCTGCCGGAAGCGCCAGCTTTGTCAGAGACGCACAGCCCTCAAAGGCATAATCGCTGATGGTATTTGTATGCTCCGGGAGAATGATCTCTGTCAGTGCGGCGCAGTTATAGAACGCCTCTGACCCGATGACCTGAATATCCTCCGGGAGATCCACCTTTTCCAGCCCGCTGCACTCATAAAAGGTCGCCTGGGGAAGCTCTGCAATGCCTCCGGGGATGGTGACCTCCTTCAGTGCTGTACAGCTGTCAAACACACCTGCCCCGAAGCTTTCCACATGCTCAGGCAATGTGATCGTTTCCAGCGCACTGCATGCAGAAAACGCCTGCTGTCCGATGGAAGTTACACTGTCCGGAATCACAGCCTCCTCCAGGAAATAGCACTCTGCAAAGGCAGAAGGCGCAATCGCAGTAACCGGCTTTCCTTCAATAGTATCCGGAACGGTACAGGTCACTGCATTCTGAAGGCAGTTTGTAATGGTGACCGTTCCTGCATCGGTGATCTCATAGTTCAGATTCTCATACAGCGGGCCCTCGATCGTCTCCTCTGCGGAAACGGGAATGCTCCCCAGCAAAAGGACCGCAGACAGCATACCGCACAGAACACCGGTATATTTTCTGTTCATATCCATCAGTCTTCCTTCTTTTTCCGGGAGGACATTGCCACAGCAGCGATACCGCCGCAAAGCACAACACCGCCCAGTACCAGCAGCACGATTTTCAGAATGGTGCCGAAGCCTTCATCTGTCTCCTCGGTCTGCACAACAACATCCACCGCTTCATTGTCTGTGATCTCATTGCCAGCCGCATCCAGTTCGATCCCTTCTGCCAGCTGCTTGGAGGTTTTTGCAATAAAGGTGAAGTTGTTTTCGTAGCCGTATTCATCATCCGTATCGGTTGCATACGTTTCTGCAGCGGAGCCGGACAGACCATAGATGGTAAAATTACTATAGGCAGTTTCCAGATCGTTCCGGTAACCAAATGCACAATATCCGATCTCCTCCACGCTCTCCGGGATCACAACGGATTCCAGTCCGGTACCGGCAAAGGCAGCCTGTCCGATGCTCACCAGAGTCTGGGGAAATGTAATCGTCTGAAGCTGGGCACAGTCTGCAAAGGCAGCCACATCCACCGTCAGCAGATTCGCCGGAAGCTCAACCTCCTCCAGACGCTGCATATAGGCACAGGCATAGGCACTCAGCTGAGTCACACCGTCCGGAATGGTCAGCTTCTGAAGAGGCGTACCGGCAAAAGTCCATGTATCCACATAAAGAATGCTGTCCGGCAGATCCAGTTCCCGCAGATTGCGGCAGCTGGAAAGGCAGCCGTGATACAGCTCCTCGACACCATCCGGAACGGTATAGGATTCCCCTTCCTTAGCAGGGGGATATGCGATCAGCGCAATGCCGTCCTTGGAAAACAGAACGCCGTCCTCCGTCTTGTAGGCAGGGTTGCCCTCTTCTACAATAAATTCCGTTATACTGGTACCGTAAAAGGCGCTTGCACCGATATGGCACAGCGTGGGGGGGATGGTAACGGTTTCGATCCCCAGCTGTTCATTGAACAGGAAATTCTCAAGGCCCACAACGGTCTGACCATCGATCTCCTCGGGGATTCTGATATCCGCCTCCTCCGGCGCATACTCTGCAATGACTGCGCCGCCGTATTCCTCATCAATATAATAGGTATATTCACCTGATATGATCTCCTCGATCGTTTCACCTGATGTTCCCGTGTCAGCAAATGCTGTAAAACCGCATACCGAGCAGAACACGCCGCAAACGGCAAGCACAGACAGCTTCCATTTTGAAAGCATTCCTGTCACATCCTTTCTTTGCAATTGATTTTGCGTTAATACCGCACAGGACATCTCTGCCCTGTGCGGTGCTGTTTTTTTATCGATTTATTCAACGGTTACAGACTTCGCCAGATTTCTCGGCTTATCTACATCGTTGCCCTTGTGTACAGAGGTATAGTATGCGATCAGCTGCAGCGGAACGACTGCGATCATGGGCATGAGTAGATCGTCAAATTCCGGCAGACCGAACTTCAGGTCAGCGGTATTGGTTTCCGGCTCGTAGGAATCTCTACAAATGAGAATTACCTTTGCACCTCTGGACTTTACCTCCTGGATGTTGCTGACGGTCTTATCGAACAGCTCCTTCTGGGTCGCCACTGCAATGACCGGCATACCGTCATGGATCAGGGAGATGGTACCGTGCTTCAGTTCACCGGCTGCATAGGATTCCGAATGGATATAGGAAATTTCCTTCAGCTTCAGAGAGCCTTCCATGCTCAGCGCATAGTCAAGACCTCTGCCGATGTACAGCAGGCTGTCTGCGGTAATCAGAGAGGAAGCGATATACTGGGTCATTTCCTTCTTCTCCAGCAGCCGCTCGATCATCTCCGGAGTCTCCTCCAGCATTGCGACCAGTCTTCTGCATTCGTCCTCATCGATCTTGCCCACAGCCAGAGCCATTTCAAATGCAAACAGGTACATGACTGCGATCTGCACCATATAAGCCTTAGTAGAAGCCACCGCAATTTCAGGACCTGCGTGTGTATAGATCAGCATATCGGCTTCTCTTGCGATGGAACTGCCCATTGCATTTACGATCGCCAGTGTTTTGGCGCCCATCTTCTTTGCCAGGTGCATAGCAGCCTTACTGTCGGCAGTTTCGCCGGACTGGGAGATGATGATAACCAGATCACCCTCGCCCACGATGGGATTGCGGTAGCGGAATTCCGATGCAATATCCACGATTACGGGAACTCTTGCAATTTTCTCGATGACATACTTACCCACCATACCGGCATGCATTGCAGTACCGCATGCAACAATGAAGATCTGGCGGAAGTTTCTCAGGGTATCCAGGGTAATGCCGCACTCCTCCAGATTCGGGAGTCCGTCCTTGATACGGGGCATAATAGTATTGCGGATGGCAGTGGGCTGCTCGTGGATCTCCTTGAGCATAAAGTGTTCATAGCCGCCCTTGCCGATCGCTTCCACATCCCAGTCAGCGGTCTTGAGTTCCTTCTGGATCTTTCTGCCGAAGGAGTCATAGATCTGCACGCCGCTTTCTGTGAGAACAGCGATCTCCTCGTGTTCCAGCAGATAATAATCCTTTGTATAGTCGAGGACAGCGGGAACGTCGGAAGCAATGAAGCTTTCGTTTTCGCCCACGCCGACGATGAGGGGACTTTCCTTGCGGACCGCATACACAACGTTGGGGTGATCTGCGAAGATGATACCCAGGGCATAGGAGCCTTCCAGGTCACGGATGGTTTCGGTGATGGTTTCGATGGGGCTGCCGTTGTAGTTATAGTCGAGGAGTTTTGCAGCGACCTCGGTATCGGTATCGCTTGAGAAGGTCACGCCTTTATCTGCGAGGTAGTCCTTGATCTCCTTATAATTTTCGATAATACCGTTATGTACGATAGTAACTCTGCCGCCGCTGTGAGGGTGGGAATTGATATCAGACGGTTCACCGTGGGTCGCCCAGCGGGTATGACCGATGCCGGCACAGCCGGTGGGTTTACCGTCCTGGTTCATCCGGTCGATGAGGTTCTGGAGCCGGCCCTTGGATTTTGCCACATGGATTTTCTGGTTATGATTGAAAACGGCGATACCAGCGGAGTCATATCCGCGATATTCCAGTTTTGACAAGCCATTGATCAAGACATCGGTACAATCACGATGTCCAACGTATCCGACGATTCCGCACATAATGAGAATCCTCCTTATATAAGATTGAATGGTACCTGGTTCAGTCCATGGTTACACAAAATATATTATAGCATGATGCACAAAAAAAAGCAAGACGAAACGGAAAGAGTTTTCAGAAAAATAGGTGTGCATCTGGTGGAAATCAAAGGAAAAGCTTTTTGGGTCAAGCAATTTTCCCGAAAAATGCGCCCGAAGGAAGTGCCCTTGGGGTGCTGCCGGGGTCCGGGGCAGCGCCCAATTTTCGGAAACCGAATAAAATGGCAAAGTCCGCAGACTTTAAGTGATATGTTCACCAAAGCTGCGGACTTCTTTGTATATCCCCTTAGAGCAACAAAATCCGTACAATCCGCAAGAATTATTCGCTGCGCACACTCTCTTGCTCCCATCCAAATTCCGCATATGATCTTTTCTTCATGCTAAAACAAGATTTCCTGGATGCGTCCGATTGAGATCGCACCTCTTTTATGATGCGGAATTTTGGTTTTGCGCTTGCATGAAAAGCATGTAATTGAAGATTGGGTGTTTCGCTCTCTGCGGAGAGCGACCAGGGACGCCGTCCCTGGTCCCTGCAAGCCTTTTGAGAAAGGCTTGACCGAAAACTTTTATACCAAAAAGAGTCACTGCGATCTCTCACAGTGACTCTCTTATCAGGGCTTAGCCCAGTACGATCTCAATCTCATTTACATCAGCCAGACAGCATGCGCAAACCTTGTTGCCCTCAACTGCCTTGCCGTTTACTGTCATGGATGCAACGCCGCTCTGAACGTGGTTCGGGTTCTTAACGTCAATGTTAAGCCACTTGCCTCTGAACTTCTTTGTCATCTTGAAGCCGTCCCACTCAGCCGGAATAGACGGGCTGATCACCAGACCATCTGCATCCGGTCTCATACCGCAGATACCCTCTGTGCAGCCTACCATTACTGTGGATGCTGTTCCCGTCAGCCAGTGTACGTGGCTGCGTCCTGCATACGGAGATGCTGTGGACTCCGTAAACTGACCGTGTACATACGGTTCAAGAACTCTGATCTCAGCCTTCTCATTCATAGCCGCCGGTGAGCTTTCCATAAAGTAACGGAATGCAGCGTCACCATGACCCAGCAGAGATTCTGCCAGGATCAGCCAGCCCTGGGACTGTGAGAAAATACCGCCGTTTTCCTTTGTATCCGGATTGAAGATGTGCATCAGCGCACCGTCAAAATAATGCTCTCTGTACGGCGGCTCCAGCAGCTTCGCACCATACGGCGTATCCAGAATGTCAGCTACAGACTGCATTGCCTTGTCAGCCTGTTCCTTGGATGCAAAACCGGAAATTACACTCCAGCTCTGCGGATTCAGCCACATATTTGCCTCCGGATCCTTCTTCGCACCAACGATAACGCCGTCCTCACGGATACCACGGATGAATCTGTCCTCATCCCAGCACTTTTCAAGAGTTTCGCCCAGTTCTGCCTGAACCTTTTCAATATATGCCACATACTCAGCGTCACCGCGCTTTTCAGCCAGCTCCTTGATCATGGACATTGCATAGTACAGCTGGAATGCAACGAAGGTGGATTCACCCTTCTTGCCCAGTCTCAGACAGTCGTTCCAGTCTGCATGCAGACCAGCCGGCATCTTGTGATCGCCCAGTCTCTCCATGGAGAAGCGGATCGCATTCTTCAGGTGGTCGTATACAGTGTCCTCGCCGCCGTTTGCGTAAACGATGACCTCGTCATAGAAAGCAGTGTTGCCGCTTTCGCCTACATACTTGTAAATGGTCGGGAACAGCCACAGAGCATCGTCTGCACGGTAGGACGGGTGGCCGGTTTCCTTTGCATATACGCTGTTTTCGTCGTTTTCATCCGGACAAGTCTCATGACCTGCATTGTGGTTGAACTTTACCAGAGGCAGACCGCCGCCGTTGTCAACCTGAGCAGACAGCATGAAGCGGATCTTGTCCGCAGCCATTTCCGGATCCAGGTGAATGATACCCTGAATATCCTGAACGGTATCACGGTAGCCATAGCCGTTTCTCAGACCGCAGTAGATGAAGGAAGCGGCTCTGGACCAGATGAATGTGATGAAGCACTGGTAAGCGTTCCATACGTTGATCATGTTGTTGAATTCTTCAGAAGGAGTTTCAACAGAGAAGCTTTCCAGCTTGCCGTGCCAGTAGTTCTTGAGTTCCTCTACTTCTGCATCAACCTTGCCAGCCTCTTCATAGGACTTCAGGATCGCATCAGCCTGCGCATTGTCCTTCTGACCGAGAACGTAGATGATCTCTTTCTGCTCGCCGGGCTGGAGGGTGATCTCAGTCTGGAGTGCGCCGCATGCATTGGAGTTGTAGTTCATCACGCCGTCGCACTTGCCGTTTTCTACAGCGATGGGGTTGGAGTAGGTACGGTAAGAGCCGATGAAGCTGTCGAGGTTACCATTATAGCCGGTAACCGGTGCGCCTACCATACCGAAGAAACGCTCTCTGTGGTTGGAGCCTGTTTCGTCCTTGCCGCTGTTTTCGTTGATATGCTGGAGGATCTTATTGCCCTCGAAGGAGGTACGTGTAATGAACAGGGTATACTGGAGGTTTACCTGATCCTGTTCATAGTTGTTGTCGTTGGTGAATTCCACAAAGCCGAACAGGGAGAGGTTTCTGGGCTTGTCGGAGTCATTCTTTACCACTGCGCGCCATACTTCATAGGTAGCGCCTGTGGGAACGTAGTAGGTGACATCGGATGTGATACCGGCATATTCTGCGCTGATCACGGAATAAGCGGTACCGTGGCGGCAGGTGCTTTTATAGGTATCCATAGGCTTGCCGACGGGCTGCCAGGAAGCAGACCAGTAGTCAGCGGTATCGTTATCACGGATGTAGATATATCTACCCGGGAGTGCCATATTGGAGTTAAAGCGATAGCGGGCGATTCTGCCGTTTGCGCCGGACTGCACGAAGCTATAGCCGCCAGCGTTGTTAGAGATGATAGCGCCGTACGCCGGGGAACCGAGGTAGTTGCACCAGGGTGCGGGGGTATCGGGCTTGGTGATCACGTATTCCTTATTTGCGAGATCGAAATAACCGTACTTCATAAAAAAGCTCCTTTAAAAGTGTTTTCTTCATTGGTGAAAAGCATAAAAGCAGTTCACCTTCATCATACCATTTATGGAGTCAATTTGCAAGGGGTTTTTGCAAAAAAATATAAAAGCTTTTTTGGTCAAGCAATTTTCCCGAAAAATGCGCCCGAAGGAAGTGCCCTTGGGGTGCTGCCGGGGTCCGGGGCAGCGCCCCGGATAGTCGAAGCACGCATTCGATCCGGTTAAGAGAAATCCAAATTCCGCATCATAAAGGGGTTACGATCTGAGCGGAGCGCATCCAGGAAATCTTGTTACGGCACGAAGAAAAGATCATATGCGGAATTTGGTTTGATTGTTCGGCGAAAAAGTACGTAATTTCAGTCCGGGTGTTTCGCTCTCCGCGGAGAGCGACCAGGGACGCCGTCCCTGGACCCTGCAAGCCTTTTGAGAAAGGCTTGACCGAAAACTTTTCTGCCTGTGCGCGCGGCTGCGTTATACCAAAAATGTTCCGAAATTTATCGCCAAATTTTCACACTGTAGTGCTACTATATAAGATAAACCAAAATGAAATGGAGGAAAATGTATGATTCGTAAGCTTTTGGGCTGCGTCAGGGAATATAAAAAACCTTCCCTCCTCGCCCCCCTCTTCGTCACCCTCGAAGTCGTTATGGAGGTCATTATCCCCCTCCTTATGGCTGACCTCATCGACAAAGGCATCGACGGCGGTGACTTCCATGTTATCCTTACCATCGGCGGTACCCTCATCGTGTTCGTCCTTATGTCCCTGCTCTTCGGTGTGCTCGCCGGTAAATTCGCCGCAACCGCTTCCGCAGGCTTCGCAAAAAATCTCCGGCACGATATGTTCCACCGTGTCCAGAATTACTCCTTCCATAATATCGACAGGTTCTCTGCCTCCAGTATCGTCACCCGTATGACAACAGACGTAAACAACCTCCAGAATGCCTACCAGATGATCGTCCGTGTCGCCCTGCGTACACCCACCATGCTCATCTTCTCTCTCGTTATGGCATTCACCGTCCGTGCAGAACTGGCTCTCATCTTCCTGGCGATCATGCCCGTTCTCGGTGTCGGTCTTTTCCTCATCATGACAAGAGTACATCCCATCTTCAAACGTGTTTTCCGTACCTACGATAAACTCAATGGTATCGTGCAGGAAAATCTCCACGGTATCCGTGTGGTAAAATCCTTCGTCCGTGAAGAACATGAAAAGAAGAAATTCGGCAGCATCTCACAGGAGATCTATGATGATTTCGTAAAAGCAGAAAAACGCATGACGCTCAACGGACCCCTGATGCAGCTTTGCGTATACAGTGCCATCCTGCTGATCAGCTGGTTCGGTGCCCGCCTGATCGTCGGCGGCGATATGAGTACAGGCGAACTTATGAGCATGATGACCTATGCCATGCAGATCCTCGGCAGCTTCATGATGCTGTCCATGGTGTTCGTTATGATCGTTATGTCCCGTGCAGCGGCAGAACGTATCACTGAGATCCTGGATGAGGAAAGTGATATCGAGAATCCCGAAAATCCCGTTACCGAAATCAAGGACGGCTCCATTACCTTTGAAAATGTGCATTTCAGCTATGCAAAGCGCATGGATAAATGCTGCCTCCGTGATGTGAATCTCACCATTCCCGCAGGTGCAACCGTGGGCATCGTGGGCGGTACCGGCAGTGCGAAAAGTACCCTGGTTCAGCTGATCCCCCGTCTTTATGATGTAACAGAAGGCTCCCTGAAGGTAGGCGGCATTGATGTCCGGGAATACGATATCGAAGCCCTCCGCCAGCAGGTGGCAATGGTGCTTCAGAAAAATGTCCTCTTCTCCGGTACCATCAAGGAGAATCTCCGCTGGGGCAACGAAAATGCTACGGATGAAGAACTCATCCATGCATGCCGGCTTGCCTGTGCAGATGAATTCATACAGTCCTTCCCCGATGGATATGATACCTACATCGAACAAGGCGGTACCAATGTATCCGGCGGTCAGAAGCAGCGTCTCTGTATTGCAAGAGCCTTGCTCAAAAAGCCCAGGATCCTCATTCTCGATGACTCTACCAGTGCGGTAGATACCCATACGGATGCGCTCATCCGGAAGGCGTTCCGCACGGAGATCCCCGGCACCACAAAGCTGATCATCGCACAGCGGATCAGTTCCATTCAGGATGCGGATTTCACCATCGTTCTGGATAATGGTGTTGTAACCGGTATAGGCACCCATGAAGAACTATTGGAAACCAACGAGATCTACCGTGAGGTATATGAAGCACAGCAGAAAGGAAGTGTTCCCCAATGAGTAAAACCATGAACAGACCTTCTATGATGCGGGGCGGAAAGGGAATGCCGCCCATGGGACCGCCTCCGAAAAATCCCATGAAAACCTTCCGGCGTCTGCTTGCCTACCTGGGCAAATACCGTTTTCTTATGATTCCGGTGATTGTCTGCATTCTCATCAGTGCCATTGCCGGCGTGGCAGGCTCCCTGTTCCTGAAAACACTGATCGATGACTATATCACTCCCATGCTTCTTACCGGAGATTCCGACTTCGGACCGCTGCTGCGTGCACTCTGTATGATGGGTGTTGTATTTTTCATGGGCATCCTTGCTACCTTTGTACAGTCCCGTCTGATGATCCTTGTGGCACAGGGCGTACTGAAAAAGGTACGTGACGACATGTTCTCCCATATGCAGACACTGCCCATCCGTTACTTTGACCAGCATGCGGCAGGCGATACCATGAGCCTTTACACCAACGATACGGACACCCTCCGTCAGATGATCACCCAGAGTGTACCGCAGTTTCTCTCATCCCTTACGACCATTGTTACCGTGCTGATCTCCATGCTGACGACCAGCGTATGGATGACCGTGTTCGTACTGATATTTGTGGCATTTATGCTGTTTGTGGTGAAGAATATCGGCGGAAAAAGCGGCAAATACTTCCTCAGACAGCAGGAGGTTCTGGGCAATGTAAACGGCTATATTGAAGAGATGATCCATGGTCAGAAGGTAGTCAAGGTATTCTGCCGGGAGGAGGAAACTGCGGAGGAATTTGACCGCCGGAATGAGCTTCTCTTTGACAGTGCAGCAAAGGCGCACACCTTTGCCAACATCCTTGGTCCGGTCAACAACAATCTGGGACATTTGCAGTATGTGCTGCTGGGAATCCTCGGCGGCGGTCTTGCCATTGCCGGCGTAGGCGGCATCACCCTCGGTTCCATTGCCGCCTTTCTGCAGCTGAGCAAAAGCTTCACGCAGCCCATTGGTCAGATCGCTCAGCAGGCAAGCTCCATCGTAATGGCGATGGCAGGTGCAGAGCGTATTTTCCGTCTGCTGGATGAGGAGCCGGAAACAGACGAGGGCTATGTTACACTTGTAAATGCAAAGGAGCATGCAGACGGCAGTCTCACCGAATGCACCGAGCGCACCGGCGTATGGGCATGGAAGCATCCCCACAAGGATGGTTCTGTCACCTACACCCGTCTGACCGGCGATGTGCGTCTGACAGAGGTAGATTTCGGTTATGTGCCGGAAAAGACGGTCCTTCATGATATTACCCTTTTTGCAGAGCCGGGTCAGAAGATTGCCTTTGTGGGAACCACGGGCGCAGGCAAGACGACCATTACGAATCTCATCAACCGGTTCTATGATATTGCAGACGGCAAGGTACGCTATGACGGGATCAACATCAATAAGATCAAAAAGTCTGATCTGCGGCGTTCACTGGGCATAGTTCTTCAGGATGTGCATCTGTTTACGGGTACTGTCATGGACAACATCCGCTATGGCAGACTGGATGCAACGGATGAAGAGTGCATTGCAGCGGCGAAACGTGCTGGTGCGCATGAATTCATCCGGATCCTTCCGGAGGGCTATAACACCATTCTTTCGGGTGATGGTGCAGGGCTGTCCCAGGGTCAGCGTCAGCTTTTATCGATTGCGAGAGCGGCTGTTGCAGACCCGCCGGTTATGATTCTGGATGAGGCGACCTCCTCGATTGATACGAGAACGGAACGCATCGTACAGGCTGGTATGGATGCGCTCATGCAGGGCAGAACGGTATTTGTTATTGCGCACCGTCTGTCCACCATTCAGAATTCGGATGTGATCATGGTACTGGATCACGGGCGCATCATCGAGCGTGGACCTCACGAGGAGCTGATGGCGCAGAAGGGTCGGTATTATCAGTTGTATACTGGTATGAATCAGGAGACATCCGCCTGAGTTATGTAAAGAATCAGAGCCGCTGCGTGTATGAATGCGCAGCGGCTTTTTCTGGTTGGATACGGACTGCCGAAGGCAGTGCGCAGTCCCCCCCTTTTTCGGCTTTCTGTCGGCGTTTCGTGATAAAAGTATGAAAAATCAGAAAAAACGCTTGCAATCCAAAGGAAACTATAGTATAATGATTGTATAGTATTATAGAAGCCGTGTCCAAAACGGCATAAGAAGATATGGAGGAATCTACTATGGCATCTTTCTTTGATAAATTAGCAAATAAGGTAAATGAACTGGGTAACAAGGTCGTAGAAAAGACCACTACATCTACCGAAAATATCCGCCTGACAACTTCCATCAAGGATGAAGAGCGTCAGATCGCAAATGCATATCAGGAAATCGGCAAGAAGTACCGTGAACTGTGCGGTGCAAACCCCGCTCCGGAATTCGCTGCATTCCTGGAGGATATCGAAAAGAGAGAACTTCTGATCACAGAATACCGTAAGAAGATCCAGCAGAACCGCGGCAGAATGAACTGCGAAAGCTGCGGCAATGAAATCGAATGCACAGCTGTTTTCTGCGCAAAGTGCGGCGCAAAGAACCCGGTTGCAGAGGAAATCGCTAAGGCGAAGGCTGAAGCAGAAGCAAAGGCAGCAGCAGAAGCAGCTGCTAAGGCGGCGGCAGAGGCTCAGGCAGCTGCGGAAGCAGCAGCAGCTCCCACCGTAGAAGCAGCAGAAGCTGTCGCTCCGGCTGTTGCTCTGAAGACCTGCGCAAACTGCGGTACAGTCATCGCAGAAGGCAATGTATTCTGCACAAACTGCGGTACCCGTCAGGACTAATTATACATTTTTATGGAAACGCAGCGCCGTTTTGCCGGAAAAGGCGAAACGGCGTTTTTGCAGAAAGGATATCCTATGATAATATGCAAAAAATGCGGCGCTGAACTTGCGAACGAAGCTAAAATCTGCCGGGAATGCGGCGCGCTCCAGGAAAAAGCGGCTGACAACAGCGCATTTTTCTCTGTGCCCTACCTTTCCGCTGCACCCAAAAAGCCTGCATCCGTACAAACCCCGGAAGCAGCAGCGACTGAGGAAAAGAAAACATCTCCCCAAAAGCCCAAAAAGGAGAAACTCCGCATTGAAGACATTGCGGATCCCAGAGAACGTGCCTTCGCCAAGCAGGATCGCCGCAACAAGATGATCCGTATTACTGCACTGCTCGTAGTCATTGTACTGGCAATTGCAGGCGGACTGTATCTGCTGCTGCGCAATACCGGCTATCACCGGACCCTGGATCAGTTCCTGGACGGACGGACAAGCTCCGGCGGTACCAGGTATACTGCCATTGTACCGGAAACCTACCTCATTGAAGCAGAACGCTTGTATGATATGGCTCGTCCGGACATTCGCTCCAATGTAGACGGCTATCTGAAATACGTAGAGGAGCAGCTCATTGCTGACTACGGCAGCGGTGTTAACTTTACCTATAAAATCATTGCTGAGGAAACTATGGATGACAAGGCAACAACAGATACACTGGAGGATACCATCCGCTCTGCCTATGATGTGGATCTGTCTGTTACAGAGGTCGCATATGTCAGCATCCGCCTGACAACCAAAGGCTCCCTGACACAGACAACGGAAACCGATAAGATGACCTTCTTCAAGTGTGACGACCGCTGGTGCAGCCTGGATGCAATGCAGGTTGTGCAGTTTGCCTGCGAAAATGCCGGCTATCAGCTGTGGTAAGCATTCAGCGTTCAGAAAGGATCGGATATTATGAGCAAAGGCAAGGCTTCCAAAGCACAGCCGAATAAAATGCGGATCGGCGGCATCGCTGCAATTATCGCTGCGATCGCTTTGCTGGGCGGCGGTATCTATTTTATTGTGAGTGATGATTCTGTAAATGCACCCGCTCCCAGCGGTATTGTTGCAGTGGGCGAGGAGGATTCTGCGACTGCCTGTCAGAATCTTCTTTCCAATTACTATTCTGCGATCATCGGTGAGGACAGCACTGCGCTGTATCAGATGATGGCGCCTCCGGAATACTGGAGCTACTATCAGGAAACCTATGATAAGACGGAAGCAGAGGTAATTGCTACCTATACCGATGCAATCAACAATACCCTGGCAACATGGGAGGCTGACTGCGGCAGCAATGTAAAGGTTTCCTTCCAGATCAAAGCATCCGGAACGCAGTCAGAGGAATTTCTGACAGAATGGAGCCAGACCATGAACGATGCCATCGGCAGCGAGGTGCTGGAGGCACAGGAGGCGATCACGCTGGAGGTCGATCAGACCATTACCGGCAGCAGCGGCTCTATTGAAACAACCTCTAAGCCTACATTGATCCGGGTCAATGATGTCTGGTATATTCTGGATGAAGGTAATGTGCAGTAACAGAAAGGAGGCGGTCATTTATGGCATCACACGCAAAGAAAGCAAGAGTCAAAACAAACCTGAATCCGCCGTCAAACTGGCTGCGGTATGGTGCAGTCATTTTCGGTGCGCTGCTCTGCTATGGTGCGCTGACTAAGCTGGTGGAAGTGAATATGGCACTGTCACTGGATCATTGGGGAAATTTTATTGCCGGACTTCTCATCATGGCAACACCCTTTGTTATGAATTATTTCCTCACCAGTGTTCTGCTGGGTACCGGCATTTTCACCATTGTACATCTTTTCCAGCCGAATTTGCAGAACTGGATGAATCTCGTCATTTTTATCCTGCTGACCATTATGCTGGTTCAGCCCCATCGCAAATGGAGACGCATATTGATCCAGCTTGCCATCCTTGGGGTGGTCGGTGTTTGTCTATGGTGCGTCTGGGAGGAATTCTACAGAGGTCTGGAGCATTTCATTGAAACAGGAAAGCTGACAGATGACTATTTTAAGAAGCGTCTGCTGACCTATCTGCCCCACGACTTTTCCTTCTATATGTCTGTCATCTTCCTGACGCTTTCCATTCGTCAGTATGCGCTCCCCCGAAAGAATCTTCCCAAACAAACTGTTCAGCCGGCTGTCCGCAGACAGGATGACGAGGATCTGTGGGGTTACTAAAAATCATCTGGCTGCCGTCTTAAAGCGGCTGCCCTCAGCATGGCTGCTGCGTGGACCCGATTCCGATGCAGCAGCCTGTTTTTTCAAATCAATCCGGAAAATTTAAACTTATTTTAAGCTATATATTGTACAATGAATTATGGAAAGCTGTTTCCTTTTTACAGCGTCACCATAATACGATGAAGGGGGAATTCACCATGAAAATTCTGGTTGTAGAGGATGAAATGGCTCTGGCAGATGCTCTTACGGAAATTCTGCGGCGGAATCAGTATGTTGTAGATACGGTTTACAACGGTGAGGATGGTCTGGAATATGGCCTTACTTCTCTGTATGACTGTATCATTCTCGACATCATGCTTCCCATTATGGACGGCTTACAGGTGCTCCGGCAGCTGCGGAAATGCAGAATCTCCACTCCAGTCCTGCTGCTCACTGCGAAATCCGAAATCGAAGATAAGATCTCCGGTCTGGACTGCGGTGCAGACGACTACCTGACAAAACCATTTGCTACGGGTGAACTGCTGGCACGGCTCCGTGCCCTGACCAGACGCACCGGTGAAGTAAATGTAGACGCTTTCGATTTCCACGGACTGATGCTCAACAAGCAGACCTATATGCTGTCCTATGGCAGCCAGAATGTGAAGCTGAGTCTGAAGGAATATCAGATCATGGAGATCCTTCTTATGAATCCCAATCAGATCATCACCAAGGAACGCTTCATCGAAAAGATCTGGGGCTTTGAGAGCGATGTAGAATACAACAACATTGAGGTATACATATCCTTCCTTCGTAAAAAAATTCAGTCCATTCAGTCAAAAGCAACCATTCACACCGCCCGTGGTGTGGGATACTATCTGGAGGAGAAAACATGATTCAGCGTGTACGAAAAAGCTTTATCCGGATCACAATGACGATGCTGACGCTGGTTCTCCTTGTTCCCCTCTGTGCGCTGAATATCATTACATCGGCTATGACCTATAATCAGACCCAAAGGCTTCTGGAACAGATCGCACAGACTGAGGTCTACATTCTGGATCCCCCGGAACCGAGACTTCCGGAGGAGTGGGAACCCACGGAAAATCAGAATATGGGTGCGGTCAAACCGCCGCAGCATACAACAACGACCACAACAGAGCCCGTGGAAACTACGGCAACATCTACAGTGACAACCGTTGTGACGAAGCAGCCTTCTGCATATGAAAATCCGGAGGTTCCTTCCAACAACCGGACTACTGCACCGGCTCCATCGGAAACACAACCCGGAATCACAACACGAACAGAACCGCTGCTTCCTCCGGAACAAAGCGGTATCGTTACAGACATTCCGCCTGAATATACATTCCCGACAGAACCCCAGCAGCCGGAATGGACTCATCCGAATCAGGAGGAAACCAGACCCGAACCCCCTGTCTGGACCAGACCGCCCAGAGAGGATTTTGAAGATAATAATGAGAATGAGGATGATGATGATGATGCTGACTGGCGCCAGGGCTGGCAGGGAATGTTTGCCTCTGTGGGGGATTTCAGCTTGGCACAGTTCCTCTCCCTTGCCGGTATGACAGATCGTACCGATTCCGCAGAAGGTTCTGCGATTACTACAACGACTGCACCTGGCTCCGCTGCACAGACACGTGTTGTCTCCAAAAAATATCTGGATTTCGACCGCAAACGGGAAGAACCGCCTATGGAAAAATCCAATAGCATTGAGCATTTCGTGGTCTATCTCAACCAGGCCGGTACTGTCACAGAGGTTCACGGCACGGATGATTATGATACAGAGAGCTGCACGCAGCTCATTTCCGACGTCAACAGTTCTAAGGAATATGACGGCTATTGCGGCTCTCTTCAGTTCGTGAAAAAAAACTATTCTCAGGGTGCTGTGGTGGTATTCTCTGACCGGCAGTCCGATATTGTAATGCTGAAAAATCTGCTCTTCGCCAGCATCGGCGTTTTCCTGCTGATGGAAGTCATCGTCTTTTTCCTGACCCGCATCCTGACAAAGCGTGCAATGCGTCCCATGCAGGTTTCTTATGAAAAACAGCAGCAGTTTATTTCAGATGCTGGTCACGAACTGAAAACGCCCCTTACGATCATTTCTGCCAATGCAGATATCCTTGCCGATGAGATCGGTGAAAATAAGTGGCTGGTCTACATAAAGAGTCAGGCTGAGCGTATGCGTATCCTGGTTCAGGAAATGATGGACCTGATGAAGATCAGCAACAATTCCCAGCACCTTGCGCAAAGCCACTTTAATATCAGCAGTCTCATCGAAAATGTCGCGCTTCCCTTCGAATGTCAGGCATTTGAGCAGCAGAAAAAATTTGACATCGAACTCGAGCCGGAAGCTGAGTTCTTCGGCAACACAGAGCAGATTCGACGTATGGTGGGAATTTTTATCGACAATGCTTTCAAATACAGCAATGAAAACGGCACCATTCAGGTACAATTAAAGACTGAGAACGGCAAAAAGGTTCTGAAAATATACAATACCGGCATTGGCATCGAAAAGGGTGAAGAGGAAAAGATATTTGAGCGTTTTTACAGAAGTGACTCTTCTCGTGCCCGTCAGGCGGAAACCGGCGGCTATGGTCTGGGTCTTGCCATCGCCAAAAGTATTGCAGACCAGCACAACATTAAAATTCAGGTAGTTACCGAACCCGGACAGTGGATCAGCTTTAATCTGACCCTTTAATGCATGCGGTTCATTCAAGCCCTTTCGCATCTGTTCATAGCATAAAAGCCTGCGGCTCAAATTCATGAGCCGCAGGCTTTCTTTTTTTATTCGTCCTGTTTTTCCTTTATGCCTTCTTGATCACATCCGTGAACATATAACGCTGCAGCGCTTCCGGAATGCGGATGCTGCCATCTTCATTCAGGTTGTTTTCCAGGAATGCAATCAGCATTCTCGGCGGCGCAACCACTGTATTATTCAGTGTATGCGCAAAATACTTGCTGCCATCTGTACCCTTTACTCGAATACCCAGTCTTCTTGCCTGTGCATCGCCCAGATTGGAACAGCTGCCTACTTCAAAGTACTTCTGCTGTCTCGGTGACCATGCTTCTACATCGATACTCTTCACCTTCAGATCTGCCAGATCGCCGGAGCAGCATTCCAGTGTACGTACCGGTACATCCAGCGTACGGAAAAATTCTACCGTGTACTGATACATCTTCTTGAACCAATCCATGCTCTCCTCAGGCTTGCATACTACGATCATTTCCTGCTTCTCAAACTGGTGGATCCGGTATACGCCGCGTTCTTCAATGCCGTGTGCGCCTACCTCCTTACGGAAACAAGGTGAATAGCTTGTAAGACACTGAGGCAGTGTCTCCTCCGGTATGATCGTATCAATGAACTTACCAATCATCGAATGTTCACTGGTGCCGATCAGATACAGATCCTCACCCTCGATCTTATACATCATGCCTTCCATTTCTGCAAAACTCATAACACCTGTTACAACGTTGCTGCGAATCATGAACGGCGGAATATAATACTTGAATCCCTTTTCAATCATGAAATCTCTTGCATATGCCAGAATGGAAGAATGCAGACGTGCAATATCGCCGCACAGATAGTAAAATCCGTTGCCGCTTGTCTTTCTTGCAGAGTCAATGTCTATACCACCCAGATTTTCCATAATATCTACGTGATACGGAACTGGGTAATCCGGCACAACAGGCTCACCGAAACGTTCTACTTCAACATTCTCACTGTCATCCTTGCCGATCGGTACGGATTCATCAATAAAATTCGGAATCACCATCATGATTTCCTTGATCTTACCTTCCAGTTCGGTCTCCAATGCTTCCTTTTCTGCCAGCTGACTGCCCAGATCTGCAACCTCTGCCTTAACAGCCTCTGCCTCATCCTTCTTACCCTGTGCCATCAGTCCGCCAATCTTCTTGCTGACTACCTTTCTCTGATTTCTCAGAGAATCACAGGTTACCTTTGTTTCACGGTACTGCTTATCCAGTTCTACTACCTGGTCTACCAGTTCCAGCTTCTGATCCTGGAACTTCTTCTTTATGTTTTCCTTTACCAATTCCGGATTGGTTCGAATCCATTTAATATCGATCATTTTCTATATATCCTTCCTGTTTCTATATGTATTTACCAAGTCAGTTTATCCGCCAGTGCGCATAAATCTTCCTTGTCATAAAAATCAAGGGTCAACGTTCCCTTGTGTGGTCCGAATTTTACCGAAACTCCTCGCTTCAGCCGTTCTGACAGGCTCAGTTCCATTTCCTTGAAGTAAGAATCTGTCAGCGGATCCATTACAAACGGCTCAGGAGCAATTTCAGCTTCCTCTGCTGCGATCTTCTCAATTGCTCGCACCGTCAGCATACCCTTTGCTGCCTTCCGTGCCGTATCCTCACGCAGCTTGTCCCCGCTGATGGAAAGCAGTGCCTTCGCATGTCCGGAAGATATCTGCCCTTTTTCCAGCATGCCCTGAATCTCATCTGAAAGCTGAAGCAGCCGCAGTGCATTTGCAACTGCGCTTCTGGATCTGCCTACCGTCTTCGCAACACTCTCCTGTGTCATCCCGAACTGATCCATCAGATCACGATACCCCATCGCTTCTTCAATCGGATTCAGATTCTCTCTTTGAAGATTCTCAATCAATGCGATCTGCATGGTCTCCATGTCAGATAATTCCTTGATAATTACAGGAACTTCATCCAGACCCAGCATTCTTGCGGCTCTCCATCGGCGCTCTCCCGCAACGATCTGATAACCGCCGCCAATCGGCCGTACCAGGATCGGCTGCAAGATTCCATATTGCTGAATCGAATCCGCCAATGCTGCTATCGATTCCTCACTGAAGTTCTTTCTGGGCTGCGCACGATTCGGCTCGATTTCCGTCAAATGTACATGCTTCTTCACATTTACATCTGCTGCATTATCCTCAAACAGAAAATCCAGACCGCTTCCCAGTCCTCCCTTTGCCATTTCAGCACCTCCTCTTTAATTCTACGAATTTCTAATTAGATTCACTTTGCCTTTTTCTTCCCAAAAAAGAAAGATTTCTTTTCCTTCTTCGGCGGCTCTTCCTTCAGCAGTTCATAGCCAAGTTCCTCATATGCCTCTGCGCCCTTTGATCCTTTATCGTAATAAAGCACCGGCTTGCCGTAACTCGGAGCTTCGGATAACCGTACATTTCTCGGAATCTTTGTCTTGAATACCTTTCCCGGAAAATACTTCTCAACCTCTGCTTCTACCTGCTTGGATACATTCAGTCTCTGATCAAACATCACGAATAATATTCCTGCAATCTGCAAAGAAGGATTAAAACTGCTTCTGATGATCTTCAGTGTGTTGGTCAGCTGCGACAATCCCTCTAACGCATAAAATTCCGCCAGCATCGGTATAATTAACTCATCCGCTGCCGTCAGTCCGTTCAACGTCAGCAGTCCCAGTGCAGGCGGACAATCAATCAGTACAATATCATACTGCTCTTTGCAAGTCAGAAGCTGCATCTTCAGCCGGCTTGTACGATGTTCAGCTTGACTCAACTCAATCTCACAGCCCGCCAGATCATCTGTTGCAGGAAGTACAGAAACGCCCTCAAAAGGTGTATCAATGATTGCATCAGCAATTTTTGATTTCCCTACAAGCACATCATATGATGAACACTTTAATTCTCTCTTTTTAATGCCGAATCCAGAGGTCGTATTGCCCTGAGGATCAATGTCCACACATAACACACGCTTTCCGTGAGAGCCAAGCCATGCACCTAAATTCACAACCGTCGTTGTCTTTCCAACGCCGCCTTTTTGATTTCCTACTGCATAAATCAATTGCCTCGCTCCTTTCTTTTTTATTATATCATGATTTTATGCTTTTGTAAAGCATTTTCTCTTCTGTAGAGGCCTTTTTTGCTGATCTCTTATAAATGTTCCACGTGGAACATTTCAAAACTTTTTTCTATATCCGTGCATTGGAGAAATCATAAAAACAAATATATTGTCAGTAATTTCCCATCGGAATATCATCCTCACTGATATTGTCTCTTTAGTTTTTATTGTAATCCTTCGCATTACAGAAAACACGTTTATTGGTAGACTCTACAGGTCTATTTCAAAAAATCAGGAAGCAGAAATTGCACAATAAGGCAGTTCGCATACGGCGAGTAACCTAAAGAGAATCCAATTTCATTACCTCAATAGTTCATATAGAACAACTTTGCAAAAGGGGTTGTTGCGATTTCATTTGTGCAACAACCCCTTTTTGGGAGAATAATGGATTAGTGATATCTCATAAATTTATGTGCTGTTTGCACATCATCATGAAAATGACAAGGAATACGAATACAGAACTCAATGGTATTTTCCTTCTGAACTCTCTGCATGTCTACACGAATTCCTGTACTCTCCATTGTATGTACAGCTTTATTCAAAGCATTCATAAATGTACGGATACTCTGTATCGTACGGTTCCGTTTACGATAAGGCTCACGTTTTTTTCGTCCGCCAATAACCTGTTCAATTGCAAACTCTGTTTTCTCCACATTGAAACCTTGCTGTATCACCAGATTCAACACCTGAAGTCGTTCATGTGCGGAACCAAGCCGGAGCAGTGCACGTGCATGTCGTTCTGTCAAATGATGCTGCATAATAAGTTCCCGTTCTTCATCCGTAAGACGAAGCAAACGAAGTTTATTTGCGATTGTACTTTGTGCCTTACCAAGATGTGATGCAGCATCCTCCTGCGTCATGCCATAAAAAGAAATCAGTTTTTCAATAGCTGCTGCTTCCTCAAAAAAATTCAAATTCTGCGTCCGGATATATTCTACAAGTTCCAGAATTGCAGCATCCCGGGAATTTGTTTGATTTACAATGCATGGGATTGTCTGCAATCCAGCAAGCTTCGCTGCATATAACCACGGAGCCCCTGAAACAACCTCATACCCACAATCGGTTTTACGCACATCAATCGGTTCGATTGCTTCACCTTGCGAAATTTTTTTCATCAACATCTGAATTTCCGCCGGATTCAGTTCCATTTCAGACTTTGTCGAAATCGGCTGAATCCAATCAGCATGCAGTAAAACCACCTGATTCATAGATTTCTCTTTTGTAAACGTTAACAATCCTGACATGATGTTCTCTCCTCTGATTACAACTCTGATAGTGCTGCACAAAATGCACCTCCGAAAAATCTTTTTAGGAAAACATTTTTTCAGCAATACCACTCTCTTTTTTCTTTATTATAGCAGATAACAGAAATAGTAACCAGAGAAAATTATCGCATAATAAAAAGAAATAAGCACAAAACGAACAATTTGTTCTTATTTACACAGAGGTTTTTGCTGAATTCGATTGCTTTTTCGAGGATAATTTGTCGGTGTTTGCGAAATTTTCCGGATTATAATCAGCTTACGTTCATCCTCTCCCAGATGATAAGCAATTTCACTCTCCAGTATCCCCCCAAGAACTGAAATTGCGTATTTCGCATCAACTGCTGATTCATTTGGTCCTTTTAATGCCAAAAAACAACCGCCGACTTTTACAAACGGCATACAATACTCACACAGAACCGGCAAAGAAGCAACAGCCCGGGCAACTGCAATATCATACTGTTCTCTGAAATCAGGAATATTCCCTACATCTTCCGCGCGTCCATGAATACAGGACCAATGCATAAGACCTGTTTTTTCAGCAAGCAGCTCCAGAAATAGAATTCTCTTCTTCAAACTATCCAGCATTGTAATGTTCAGATCCCTGCGATAGATTGCCATAGGAACGCTTGGAAAACCTGCACCAGTGCCTACATCAATAACAGAGGCCCCCATTGGTAAATCAAAATAACGCAGTGGATAAATACTATCCAGAAAATGCTTTTTCCAGATCTGTTCAGTGTCAGTAATTGCCGTCAGGTTTACTTTTTTATTATACTCTACCAGAAACTCGCCGTAAGTAGTGAACGCATCGAATTGCTCCGGAGTCAATTGAAGTTTATTTTCCAGAAATAAACTCTGAATTGTTGAAAAGTTAGTTTCCATCTTGATTTCCTCCATTTTTCGACAACTCCCACACTATCAGAACAGAAACGTCAGCCGGTGATACTCCGGAAATTCGACTCGCCTGACCAATATTTGCAGGTTTATATTGATTCAATTTTTCTGCTGCCTCGAGTCGTAAACCACGTATTTTCGCGTAATCTACATCCTCAGACAAAAGCTTGTCCTCCAATTTACGCATTCTGTCAATCTGCATAAGCTGCTTCTCAATGTAACCTTGATATTTAATTTGAATCTCCACTTGCTCACCAATAACGATATCAAGAGTCGGTCGATCAGGATCATAAGCTTTCAACATTGCGTAGTTTAATTGTGGACGACGTATCAAATCCGCAAGTTTACAACCTGTCGTCAATGCTGCGGTTCCCTTTTCTTTTAAGAATCGATTCAATTCCTCTGTTGGTGCCATATTCAGTTTTTCTATACGCTTACGTTCCACTGCAACCATCTCATATTTTTTCAGCATTTTTTCATAACGTGCCTCCGGCAGGAGACCTATTGCAAATCCAATCGGCATTAATCGCTGATCTGCATTATCCTGTCGCAGAATGAGACGGTACTCGCTTCGGGAGGTCATCATCCGATATGGATCCTCACAGCCCTTTGTCACCAGATCATCAATAAGAGTACCAATATAAGAACTTGCACGATCCAGAATCATTGGTTTCTTGCCCTGCAGTTTTAATGCAGCATTGATACCAGCTACAATTCCCTGAGCAGCAGCCTCTTCATATCCAGAACTACCATTAAATTGGCCGGCACCATACAAACCACTGATTTTCTTCGTTTCAAGTGTTGCACGTAGTTCAGTGGGATCTATACAATCATACTCAATTGCATAAGCAGGACGCATAATCTCCACATGTTCCAGACCAGGAATCGTCTGCAAGAATTCCTGCTGTACATCCTCAGGAAGAGAAGTTGACATTCCCTGCAAATAGAATTCATCCGTATCCAATCCCATTGGTTCTACAAAAAGCTGATGTCGTTCTTTATCTGCAAATCGATCAATTTTTGTCTCAATCGATGGACAATAACGGGGACCGACACCAGAAATTTGTCCGGTAAACATAGGAGAACGATGCAGATTCCTGCGAATGATATCATGCGTATGCACATTTGTATAAGTAATGTAACAGCTTACCTGATTTTTCAATCCTTCAGATGATGTTTCAAAAGAAAAAGGAACAATTTCGTCATCGCCATTCTGTATCTCCATTTTTTCAAATGAAATACTCCGACGGTGCACACGGCAAGGAGTTCCAGTCTTAAATCTTCTTAGGGAAAGACTCAGCTTTCCGAGATTCTCTGCTAATGCACGGCTAGGAAGCGCACTATCTGGCCCGCTATCGAAAGAAACCGTTCCAATATGAATCCGCCCATTCAGATAAGTACCTGTAGCAACAATTACAGCCTTCGCATTATATTTCGCACCAAGGGTAGTAATGACACCGGTTACAGTTCCATTTTCCGTTAAAACCTCAGCAACTTCAGCCTGTTTCACAAACAGATTTTCTGTATGTTCGCAGACTCTCTTCATGTATTGATGGTACTGTACACGATCCGCCTGCACACGCAGACTATACACAGCTGGTCCCTTACCACGGTTTAACATTCTGCTTTGAATATAGCATGCATCTGCTGCCCTTCCCATTTCACCGCCCAAGGCATCAATTTCCCGAACCAGATGTCCTTTAGCAGTTCCGCCAATAGAAGGGTTACATGGCATATTTGCAATCTGGTCCAATGATATGGTAAACAAAACTGTCTTACAGCCTAGCCGAGCTGCTGCAAGAGCAGCCTCAACGCCCGCATGTCCAGCTCCAATGACAGCAACATCATAAGAACCCATATAATACATTTTTCCAACTCCTGATTGATATAGTTTCAGAACAATTGAAGTTGTTCCACGTAGAACATTCTGCCGCAGAAGGATCTGTAACACCATAACACGGCAAAAAAGACCATTCATCACTTCTATTCAATATGGAATAGAAATCTCTGAAACAGGAAATTGTTCCACGTGGAACAATTTCCTGTTTCGACATGTTATAAATAATTGAATGGAATAAAAATGTTCCACCTGAAACAATATCCGTGAATGTTCCACGTGGAACATTTCTATCAATGAAGACAAAAATGTTCGGTTTACAGTTAAACAGTGTGTAAGGTAAGCAAATTCACCTCTGGAGGGTTCCAAAAACGAAATTTACCTAAACCAGTTGACACATACAACACAGTATGATGAATCATATAAATTCCCTTAGCATAGCGGGGAAAAAACTGTCTTTCAGGGGAGAGCAAACCACCAATAAAGGGAAGACGCACAACACCGCCATGAACATGACCAGACAATACCAAGTCAGCATTCCACTGCGCATAAGCGGATGCGATCAAAGGATTATGCGCTAGCAATATCGTACATTCTGAGCGTCCTCCAAGCTGTTTTGTAATTTCCTCGGATGAGAAGGGATTCAGATTTCCATATCGATGCTTTCCGTTATGGTACACACTAATATCCAACGCAGCACCGGTCAAACTGATAACAGCTTCATTCCGATGCAACTGGACAGAATCATTCCAGAGTACCGAAACACCGGCAGCACGAAGGGTTTTCAAATATGTTTCCAGTACCTTTGGCGGGAGATCCAACTCATGATTTCCCGGAGTAAAATAAACCGGTGCTATCTCTGTGAGATTTCTACAGAATCGACCAATAGCAGTAAAATCACGTTGATCACGGGAAACCAGATCGCCAGTTATAACAATAATATCCGGGCGGAGCAGCTTTGCCCGAGCTGTAATGCGCGAATTATCTTTTCCAAACACACGATGGTGCAGATCGGAAATCTGCATAATACGTATACCATGAAACGAACGTGGAAGTGTAGGAAGGGAAATATCGGCTTTTTGGGTAAGCAAAAGCCTGCTTTCTATTAAGGAATCTGCAAGGAATAGAATTCCGATCAGGAGAAGCATCCACTTCATCGCGTTTCCTCCTTATCGAATGATTCTGTAGCCTGCTGTTGAAAGACTTGTTTTTTGGTTCGATCTTTTTCCGTCAGAATCGCACTTTCCTTCTCATAGCGATTCCGATCCTGCCAATGCAGAATGGGAATGTCCGCCACGGAAAACAGGAGTACGTAAATTCCCGACAGAATGGTACGTCCAGCATAGAGTCCGATTTTTTCCGCAGCGCCGCCAGTAAGCTGTCCGCCATGAGAATACAATCCGAGATGCGGGTTGTTTATGAAAACGATTCCAGAAACAGCAATTGCAGCGAGCAAGGGAATAAAAACCGTTCCGAAAAAGACTTTTTTCCTGCTGAATCCAAATGTTGCCTGACAATCCGTCTGAAAAAGATGATAACAAAGGCACAGCAGCAGCGGAGTAAGAAAGCAGAATGCATAGGTAACTGCAATGGCATCATAGAGGATCCAATGAAGCACATGCAGAAACAAACTGAGAAGAACCATCATTACAACAGGCTTCCATGAATATTGCGTCTGCTGCATAGGTAATACAGCCTCCTTTCGGGAAACACAAAAACGGGTTTCCGGCAGCTGTTGCTGCCGGTACCCGATTTCATTTTAAATTTATACCTGAGCCGGAGCCTCACCGTTGTCACTGTCCTCCTGAGAGATCACTTCAACAGAAACAGTTTCAGCAGAATCATCATGTTCCGCACTTGTAAAGGCAACAACCGTATTTCCGCCTGAAACCTTCATAGTCCGAACCCCCTTAGCAGTTCTGCCCATGACACGGATGTCCTCACAGCGCACACGGATGATAACGCCATCACTGGAGATTAAGATGATATCCTCATCAGGTTCCACCATGCGGATGCCGCAGACAGTACCACGATCAGCATCGGTTTTATAATTTGTAAGGCCATAGCCGCCGCGGTTCTGGATACGATACTCCTCCGCAGCACTGCGTCTGCCGAAGCCATGAGTTGTAATTGTGAGAAGATCCGCATGTTCACGTTCTCTGGCAATGGCAATCACTTCATCACCATCCCGGAGTGAGATTGCCTTAACACCATGTGCACTTCGGCTCATAGGACGTATACCTGTTTCGGAGGTACGCAGGATCATACCGTTCTTTGTCGCAATAAAGATATTATCCTGGCCTTCTGTCAAAAGAACGCCTGCAATCTCATCGCCCTCATCCAGACCGATGGCAATCAAGCCATTCTTACGTACATTCCGGTAAGCGGAGAGTTCCGTTCGCTTGATTTTACCGCGTTTTGTGACGATATTGACATACTTGCCCGTCTCAAAATCGGAGGTATGCAGCATTGCTGCAATTTTTTCATCCTCACCGAGGGTAATCAGATTCACGATATTCAGGCCCTTAGAGGTCTTACCGCCCTCAGGGATCTCATAGCACTTCAGCTTATACATAATACCCTTATTGCTGATAAACATGATATGGTCATGAGAGGAACTGATGAACATCTCGCTGACAAAGTCCTCTTCACGCTGCTTCATACCATTGACACCTCTGCCGCCTCTGCGCTGAAGCTTATAGGATTCTACAGGCATGCGCTTCATATAGCCGCTGTTGGTGTAGGTCACCACACAATCGGTAACAGGGATAAGGTCCTCGATCTCCACTTCACCGCATACATTTTCGATCTGAGTACGGCGGGGATCACGGAACTTGCGTGCAATCTCACGCAGGTCAGTGCGGATGATATCCAGCACCAGCTTCTCATCTGCCAGAATTTCCAGATATTCTGCAATTTTCCTGGTAATCTCATAGAGTTCGTCAGTCACCTTTTTACGTTCCATACCGGTCAGCGCACCGAGACGCATCTGAACGATTGCATCTGCCTGTTCTTCACTGAGACCGATCTGTGCATCCAAACGATAATTTGTCATATCATACTCTGCACGGTCCAGAAGTTCAGACATATCGGTTTCCTTGAACCGTTCCATCAGGCGCTGTTTGCCCTCAGGGATGGTCTTACTGCTGCGGAGGATGGAAATGACTTCATCAATATAATCGATCGCAACAACGAAGCCCTGCAGAATATGTGCGCGTTTTCTCGCCTTTTCGAGATCGAACCTGGTACGGTTTGTGATGACCTCAACCTGGAAACGCAGATAATGCTCCAGCATCTGCTTGAGGGACAGCACCTTCGGCTCGCCGTTAACCAGTGCCAGCATGATCACACCTACCGTATCCTGAAGCTGTGTGTAGCTGTACAGCTTGTTGAGTACGATTTCGGCATTGGTATCCTTTTTCAGTTCAATGACGATACGCATACCCTCACGGCTGGATTCATCCTGAATGTGAGCAATGCCTTCCACACGCTTTTCCTTGGCAAGCTGGGCTATACTCTCAACGAGACGTGCCTTGTTGACCATATAGGGGATTTCCGTTACAACAATGGCATCTCTGCCGCGTATCTTTTCGAAATCGACCTTACTTCTGAGGGTGATCTTGCCGCGGCCCGTATTATAAGCCGCACGCATACCAGCCTTGCCCATAATAATACCGCCGGTAGGGAAGTCGGGACCCTGAATACAGCCCATCAGATCTTCAATGGTGCAATCGGGTTCATCCATAAGCAATTCAATGGCAGAAACCACCTCACCAAGATTATGGGGCGGAATGTTCGTTGCCATACCAACCGCAATACCAATGGAACCGTTTACCAGAAGGTTGGGGTAACGGGATGGAAGCACGACCGGCTCCATCAGACGTTCATCGTAGTTGGGCATAAAGGGAACCGTTTCCTTCTGAATATCCGTCAGCATCTCCAATGAGATTTTGGACATTCTGGCTTCCGTATATCGGTATGCAGCAGGCGGATCACCGTCTACGGAACCGAAGTTACCCTGACCGTCTACCAGCATATAACGCAAAGAGAAGGGCTGCGCCAGACGAACCAGCGCATCATATACAGAAGCGTCGCCGTGGGGGTGATAGCTACCCAGCACAGAACCGACTGTATCCGCACACTTATGATACGCCTTGTCGGGCGTCAGGTTCTTTTCATACATTGTATAGAGAATGCGGCGATGAACCGGCTTGAGGCCATCACGGACATCGGGGAGTGCTCTTGACACAATAACCGACATGGCATACTGCAGGAAGGACTGCTGTACTTCCGTGCTGATCTCAACGGGAACGATTTTACCGTCCCGATTCTCCAGTTTTGTTTCCATAGTTTCGTTATTTTCATTCATGAGTTTTCACCTTTAAATTTTGCTGCGGAATCTTCGTCCGATGGTTTCCTCAAGAGTTTCCCGGACGACGACCGCCTGATTATCATAAAGCGCATACTTGGGCAGGACATAGAACAGCTGCTTCCCCTTACAAATGAGGAAAAATTCAATTTTCTCAATGACACGCAGGTCCTTGGTATAGTAAACTGCTGTAGGGGGGGAGACCTGGACATCCTCGGGAACCGTCTCCTGCATGCACTCTGCCGGAATCACCTGGAAGGTCATTTTCTCCTCATCCATGCTGAAGATATGTGCATCCCCCTGCACCTCACGGATCACACTCATGATATTCCGGCGCATTTTCCGGGGATTGTACCAGAGGATCATGATAAGAGAAATACAAACCAGCAGCAGCATAAAGTACATGGGCTTATCCGGATTCATAGCACCGTGATAGCCGAAATCTGCCGCCAGCAGCAGCAGGATCAGCTGAAACAAGCGTGTTTTGGGGAATACAAAGCGCTTCTGATAGGTCTTGTATGCCTCCTGATACATATCATAGGAGATCTGAAAGGGTGCCGTTTCCGGAATCAGCTTATCCTCCTGATAAGGCTCCTCATAGAACGCAGCAGGCTGCTCCTGATATGCTGGATACGGATCTTCCGGCATCTCCTCATAATACTCCTCTGTCTCCTCCTGTGCATACGCATCAGCAGGCTCTTCATCATAGAATTCAGCAGGCTCTTCTGCGCATGTGTCCTCCGCTGAAGGACACTCTTCTGTCAGCTGCGCCTCCTGCAAATCATCTGTAAACTGCGGCTCTTTTTCTTCTGTCATACCGCCGGCCTCCTTATCTTATACCAGTTAAATATCCAGATTCTGCACATAACGTGCATTATTCTCAATGAACTCCCGGCGGGGCGCAACCTTATCACCCATGAGAATGGTGAACACCTCATCGGCACGCTCAGCATCCTCCAGTTCGACACGGATCATAGAACGGGTTTCGGGATTCATGGTCGTTTCCCAGAGCTGCTCTGCGCTCATTTCACCAAGACCCTTATAACGCTGCACTTCGATTTTCGAATTGCTCTTGTCAGCCGCCTGAAGTTCTGCAATAAACCGGTCACGCTCTGCTTCATCGAAAGCATACTTGAACTTCTTGCCCTTGCTGACCTTGAAAAGGGGCGGCTGTGCAAGATAGATGTTGCCATTGGAGATCAGGGGACGCATAAAGCGGAAGAAGAAGGTCAGCAGCAGGGTACGGATATGCGAGCCGTCTACGTCGGCATCGGCCATGATGATGACCTTGCCGTAGCGGAGTTTGCTCAGGTCAAAATCCTCACCGATGGAGGTTCCCAGTGCCGTTACAACAGGCATCAGCTTTTCATTGCCGTAAACCTTGTCGATACGCGCCTTTTCAACGTTGAGCATCTTACCCCAGAGCGGCAGGATCGCCTGATAGCGGCGGTCACGTCCCTCCTTTGCGGAGCCTCCCGCAGAGTCACCCTCGACGATGTAGATCTCTGTTCCGTCTACGCCCTTTTCCTGACAGTCAGCCAGCTTACCCGGAAGGCTTGCGCTTTCCATTGCAGACTTACGCCGTGTGAGATCTCTTGCCTTTTTGGCAGCCTCTCTCGCCTTCTGAGCAGACATGCTTTTCTCAAAGATGCTCCGTGCAACTGCCGGATTTTCATCCAGGTAGTCCATGAGTTTTTCGGTGACCAGCTTTTCAATGAAGGGCTTGACATGGGGATTGCCGAGTCTGCCCTTGGTCTGACCCTCGAATTCACATTCTGTCAGCTTGACTGAAATGATTGCTGTCAGTCCCTCGCGGACATCATCCCCCAGAAGCTTCGCACCGTCCTTGAGAAGGTTCATCTTCTTTCCGTACTCATTGATGACCTTTGTGAGGGCGTTCTTGAAGCCCACCTCATGGGAGCCGCCGTCGCCAGTATGGATATTATTGGCAAAGGACAGGATCAGTTCATTGTAGCTGTCGTTATACTGCATGGCGATCTCACCGAAGGAATCGCCCTCCGTACCGGAGAAGTGAATGACCTCATCCGCCAGCGGTTCTATGCCTCTTACCTTATGGAGATGCTCCACAAAGTGGCGGATACCGCCTTCATAGTACAGTTCCTCCGTAATGATTTCGGCAGGATTGCGCTTGTCTGAGAAAATGATCTTAATGCCTGCATTCAGGAACGCCTGTTCCCGCAGACGCTTGAGCAGAACCTCATACTCATAGACGGTGCTTTCAAAGATCTCGGGATCCGCCTTGAACATGACGCAGGTACCGTTTTCAGAGGTATCACCGATAATTTTCAGTTCTTCGTTATAGTTTCCCCGTTCAAACCGCTGGAAATGCACATGTGTGCCGTCTTTAACCGTCAGTTCCAGCCATTCGGACAGTGCGTTTACAACAGACGCACCAACGCCGTGAAGACCGCCGGAAACCTTATAGCCGCCGCCGCCGAACTTACCGCCTGCATGGAGCACGGTATAAACGACAGTCGCCGCTGAGATTCCCTCTGTGGGATGGATACCAACAGGAATGCCTCTGCCGTTGTCCGAAACACGGATGACATCCTCCGGCAGGATCTCCACGTTGATTTCCGTACAGAATCCGGCAAGTGCCTCATCGATGGAATTGTCTACGATTTCGTACACAAGATGATGCAGACCCTTCGGCCCGGTAGAGCCGATATACATACCGGGACGCTTGCGGACTGCCTCCAGACCCTCAAGCACCTGTATTTGATTTTCATCATAGCTTTCTGCATTCAGCTTCTGTGCTTCTATCATGTTTTTATCCTCCTATTGCTTCAGCAGCTGTTGTTGCTGCTGCGTGTGTTCTCAACACTTCTGTACAGTCTTTCCACAAGCTTTTCAACAGTCTGTGGAAAGACCATTTTCTCCGTTGTTTGGGGGATTTCCGGAAAAATCTCCCTCTATGATATGCCCCTGTTTCAACACAACACGGTGTCCGGAAAGTTCCGGAATCAACACCTCGTCATGGCAGGTAGTCAGAAAGACCTGCATATTGCGGATAATGGTATATACGACCTCCTGACGGCTCCGGTCCAGTTCGCCCATGACATCATCGAGCAAAATGACCGGGGATTCCCGCCGTGCCACGCCGTAAAGCTGCGCCTGGGCAAGCTTCAGGGCAAGCGCGAGGCTTTTTTTCTGTCCCTGGGAGCCATATTCCCGGGCGCTGACGCCGTTGATCTGCAGTTCGATCTCATCCCGGTGAACGCCGCAGGTGGTAAATCCAAGTTCTCTGTCCTGTTCCCGTGCATCGGTAAGCTTCTTATAGTAGAGTTCCTCTGCCTCCTGCAAGGAATCCTGCGAAAACTCAGGTCTTTTCCCGAACACCTGACTCTTATAGGCAGCGCTGATCTCCTCCGCACCGGAAGAAATACGGCTGTAGAGTTCCCGGCAGGTTTCCTCCAGACGGCACAAATAGGACTGCCGCCGGAGCGCAATATAGGTTCCCACTGCTGCAAGCTGCCTGTCCCAGATATCGAGAATAACGTCGGTCTGGGAAGCGGGCAGGTGCTGCTTTAAGATCGCATTGCGCTGGGAGAGAATCAGCTGATACCGCCGCACCGAGGAAACGCCTCTTTTATGCAGCTGGGAAAAGCACAGATCCACAAAGCTTCTGCGCACATCGGGACTGCCGGTGATCAGTTCAATATCCTCCGGGGTAAAGGCGACACAGTGATAAATTTCAAAAAGCTGACTGGTCTGCCGGATGGGAACGCCATTGCAGGTGATCTTCTTTTCCCGGCTTCTGGGGGACATTTCGCAGACAAGCTCCTGTTCCCTTCTGCCGTCGTGGAATTTTACAGACACCGTGAGAGATTCTCCGGAAAAGCTGAGGTAATCCCGTTCCTTTGTCCCCCGGAAGCTGCGGCAGCCGGTAAACATCCACAATGCTTCCAGAAGGTTGGTCTTGCCCTGTGCATTCTCACCGGATATGATGTTATATCCTGCATCGGGAGTAAACACAACATCCCGGAGGTTTTTAAAGCCGTCAATGCGGATCTGCGTCAGTCTCATACCTCTGCTGCGATAATGCGGATGGTTTCACCGGCAAAGCTTACCGTATCGCCGGGGCGGATCTTTTTGCCCCGCATGGTGCAGACCTCGCCATTGACTTTTACCTCACTCATCTGGATGACTTCCTTTGCCATACCGCCTGTTTCACACAGGGCTGCGTATTTTAAAAGCGCATCCAGCTTGATGAATTCAGTTCGGATTGCAATTTCTTCCATTTCAATTATCTCCTTATTTATATGGCTGCGCTGCAGCCATCTGGGGCTGCTCGCCCCAGACCCCCGCCAGCATTTTTTTGCAAAAAACTGCTGGACCGAAAAAAATTCCTTTTTGTTATCCCTTAATTTGGATCGGCATCAGCAGGAAAATGAAGCTTTCGCCCTGCATGGGTACGATTTTCACAACACGATTGCCGCCGGTCATCTGGATCTTGACCTGATCGCAATCTGTGGCACGAATCGCCTCCAGCATGAAACGGTTATTCAGACCGATTTTTACGTCCGGACCGCTCAGCTGTACCGGAATCGTGTCGTTGATCTCACCAATGCCCGTCTTGCAGCGTACATTCAGACTGCCGCCGCTGAACAGACAGCGGATCGGGGCATTGAACTTACTATTGATAAGAAGGGAACAGCGCTCCAGACAGCGTACCAGATCGCTGGTCTTTACAACGACCTCTGTCTCAAAGGCAGCCGGAATGCTGCTTCTGTAATTGTGGAACTCACCCTCCAGAAGTCTCGAAAATACAATATAACCCTCAAATTCAAAGAGGATATGACTGCGGCTGACCGATACAATACACGGCTGCTCTGCATCTTCCTTCAGCATATTGGCAACCTCCGTCACCGTACGCTTCGGAACTACAAAGTGCATCGGCTCCTGTGCGGTTACATTCTCATTGCGGATCGCAAGACGATATCCGTCAATGGCAACGACACTCAGCTGATTCTCCCGGATCTCAAACAGTTCACCCGTCAGTACCGGCTTTGTCTCATTCATAGAGGTCGCATAGCTGGTCTGATTGATCATCGTCTTCAATACAGCCTGTTCAATATGCATGCCCTCGCTCATATTCATATCCGGCAGTGCAGGATATTCCTCCGCAGACATACCGGAAATATGGAACTCGGTTGCCTCGCAGTACATGCTGACATTGAGGTTATCATCGATCTCAATGCTGACCTCCTGACCGGAGAAGCGTCTTACCGCTTCGCTCAGAAGACGTGCATTCAGAACAAATTCACCGCTGTCCTCGGTCTGTACCTCCAGATTTTTCTGAATGCCGAATTCCAGGTCATAGCCGGTCAGCTCCAGATTATCCGGACTCAGACGCACCTTGATGCCCTCCAGGGCGGAAATGGTGGAGCGCTGGGCTATGCCCTTGGATACATGCGCCACCGCATCGTATAAAGACTGCTTATCGCAGGTAAATTTCATCATAATGATCGATTCCTTTCTATAAGGATAAAATGCCGTTTCTCAGAAAATGCGTTTTCCACAAGTGGAAAGAGTCATGCAGCTTTGCTGCATCCAAAAAAGAAAAGAAAGAAGAAAAAGAAGATAGTAATAGTAGTAGAGGTGTTGAATCTGTTGGAAGGGAAGGATTTCCACGGAAGTTCTGACAAAGTTTTCATTTTGAGTTTTGTGGAGAGATTGCGGGAAAGTTGGAAGTGTATTTTCATTTTGAAAAGTGGAAAGTTCGTGGAGTTGAAGTGGAAGGATTGTGGAGGAAAAGGTGGAAAAAAGCTCCCGCCGGCAGATCACCGGCAGGAAAAAGTGGAAAATCGCGCTGCGGCAGATTGTGGAATTGTACCGGGCAGAGCTGCTGCCGCTGTGCAGCCTGTCCGGAATCATGCAGAAAAAACTTTCAACTCCGATTTCAACATCGTGTTGAAATCTCTGTTGAATCCGGTGGGAAGTCTGTGGAAATCCAGAAGAATTTCCCTGTTTCCTATTTATGCACGGCTCTTATCCCGGATGTTCTTGATGATATCGCTTACCAGCTGATTCAGGTTGCTGTCGCGCTTCATGCCTGCCTCAATATTGTTGATGGCATAGACAATGGTGGAGTGGTCACGTCCGCCGAACTCTGTACCAATGGACTGGAGGGGCATCTGTGTGATCTCACGTACCACGTAAACCGCTACCTTTCGTGCGGTAGAGATCTGGCTGGAACGCTTGCTGCTGCGGATCTCCTCCGGTGTAACACCGTATACATCCGCTACCTCCATAATGATCTTTTCTACTGTGATCGGAATGGGCTGATCATCGTTGAGGATATCCTTGATCACGCTCTGCGCCATGGAAATAGAGGGCGGAGAGCCTGCCAGGTGCTTGAGTGCCTTGAGTTTCTTGACAGCACCCTCCAGCTGACGGATGTTCGCCTTCAGCCGGTTTGCAATGAATTCAGATACATCATCCGGAATGACCAGATCCAGCAGTTCTGCCTTGCGGCGGATGATCGCAATTCTGGTTTCAAAATCCGGTGTTGTGATGTCTGTGATCAGACCCCACTCAAATCGTGTGCGGATACGGTCTTCCAGCGTCTTCAGTTCTCTCGGCGGCTTGTCCGATGTGATGACGATCTGTTTGCCCTCTGCGTGAAGCTTGTTGAAGGTATGGAAAAATTCCTCCTGCATACTTTCCTTATTGCTGAAGAACTGGATATCGTCGATCAGCAGAACGTCTGCGGAGCGGTACTTCTCGTGGAAGCTGATCATGTTGTTTTCATTGATACCCCGGATGAAGTCATTTCCGAATTCCTCGCTGGTCACATAGATAATGTTGTAGTCCGGATGATTCTGCTTGACCTCGTGTGCAATGGCATGCATCAGGTGGGTCTTGCCCAGACCGGAGGGACCATATACGAACAGAGGGTTATAGTTCTTACCCGGCTCCTTGGCAACTGCGGTACATGCAGCATATGCAAACTCGTTGGAGCGGCCTACAATGAAGGTTGAGAATGTATACTCGTAGTTTGCGCCCTCCAGTGATTTTTCCAGGGAAGCATGGCGGCGGTCGATCTCCTCAGCATTTTTCGGAGAAGCATCCCGTCCCATCATGGGGTAATCATCCTTCGGCTCTACTACCTGGATGATCATTTCCACCGGGAAGCCCAGGATCGCCTGGAATGCCTCCTTCAGCAGTTCCTCATAATGCTGAAGTACAATGTTTCGCTGGAAGTCGGACTGCACGGTAAAGGCTGCAATGGAGCCGCTGAGGCTCAGGGGGTTCAGTGCGCCGATCCAGAGGTTGACAGCAACCTCTGACAGACCGCCCTCCTTGAGGCAGTATTCCTTCACACGGGCAAAGACATCTTCAAATGAATTCATAATCTTTGTCTCCTTTACTAAAAAAATATCGTCATATCATCATTTCGGCAGGCTGCATATCCTGCCTCAGAGTATGTAAATTGAGGACAGAAAAAGCTGCATTGTTTATGGATCTCCGCATGCAGCTACTCTTAATAATAGTATAGCACACTTCTGTTGAAAAAGCAAGGGCTTTTGAAGATGTTTTCAACATTTTTTTGCCCCGGGAATGCGTGGTTTCCGGGAAATGGTGTGGAAAAGAGCCTCTGTCTGTGGGATTCTTGTGGATTTTTTGGGGAAAGCCGGAGGCAGTAAGAAGGTCTTCGGCAGCGGCAGGTATGCCGCATGTGTCGCCTTTGTGCACGGGGAAAAGGGGATCATACGAAAAAAATAGTGGATTTTCCAAAAAAATTCTCAAAAAAACACTGTTTTTTGAGGAATTGGGGTCTTGACAAGAAGAGAAATATGCGGTATAATATTGTACAAAAGGTTTTTTACACCGACAGAAGTAAAATAACCTTCCGCAACTGCGGTAAAAGTTCCTGAGCGAGAGGAGGAGATTTGTGTGAAGAGAACTTATCAGCCGAAGAAGCTGCACAGAAAGAAGGAGCACGGCTTCATGAAGAGAATGGCAACCTCTAACGGAAGAAAGGTTTTAGCTCGTAGAAGAGCCAAGGGCAGAGCAAGACTTAGCCACTAACGAGTCAGACCACAAATTTTTTTGTGGTCTTTTTATTTTAGGCAATACTGCACAAAGCATGCCGGACGGCGCTGTACGTCATCTGCTTCCGGACTTTTCGCATGGGATGCAGCGTCTTTATGCGGTATTCCTTTCAGCCATCTTCAAAATCAGAACGGAGGCATTTATGCTGCACTCGGTTACGCTTACCCGAAACAAAGATTTTCTGACACTCTACCAGCGGGGCAAGACTGTAGTTTGTCCTTACGTAGTGATTTACGTGCGGAAGAACCGTCTGGGCTATAACCGTCTGGGAATTACTGCCGGCAAAAAGGTCGGCAACGCTGTACACAGAAACCGTGCAAAACGGGTCATTCGTGCAGCTTACCGGGAAGCACTGCCGAAGCTGCCGCAGGGGATCGATCTGGTCATTGTGGCGAGAGCAGCTGTCTGTGATATCCGTTCTACTGAGCTTGTGCGCTTTCTGACTGGTCCCGGTCTGCGCAGGCTCAACCGGTGTTTGTCAAATTCAGGAGGAAAAGCGTCGTGAAATTTCTCGTGCTGCTGCTGATTCGATTCTATAAGCGGTGCATTTCACCACTGAAACCACCTTGCTGCCGTTTTTATCCAACCTGTTCCAGCTATGCGGTTCAGGCGGTTGAGCGCTTTGGCGTTATCAAGGGTCTTTACCTTGCGGTGCGCCGTCTGCTGCGCTGTCATCCGTGGAATATCGGCGGCATTGATTATGTCCCAGAGCGATTTCCTGGCTTTGTGCATCGGAAACCTTTCGGTTCGCTTCAAAACAAACGTTCCGATGAGATTTATTCACGGAAAGGAAATCATATTACATGAATATTTTGTATGACATTCTCGGCGTTCCCTTTGGGTACGTAATGCGCCTGATCTATATGCTCGTCAATAACTATGGCGTTGCAATTATTCTGTTTACCCTGTTTTCGAAGGCGCTTCTGTTCCCGATTAACTATAAAACACAGAAAAGCTCTGCCAAGATGCAGAGACTGAACCCGAAGCTCAAGCAGCTTCGTCAGAAGTATCAGAAGGACCCCCAGAAGCTTCAGGAGGCGCAGATGGCGCTGTATCAGGAGGAGGGTGTAAACCCCGGCGCATCCTGTCTTCCGATGTTTTTGCAGTTCTTCCTCCTGTTCGGTATTCTCGCCGTTGTGTACAAGCCCCTGACCCATGTTCTTGGTTATCCGGGCGATGTCATTGACAACGTGGTGAATATGCTGGCAGAGCAGTTCCCGGTGATCGCAGAAAAGTTCAAGGCGGGCGATCTGCGTGAGGAACTTTATGTATTGGAGGCGTTCCGTGAAAATCCGGATGCTTTCAAGATCGCAGGCTTTGATAATGCACAGGTTACAGAGTTCATGCAGAACTTTACCTTCCTCGGCATTGATCTGGGCGCAACGCCGGATATTGCCAACCCTGCTGACTTTGGTCTGTGGTGCATTCCGTTTATCTCCGGTATCCTTCAGCTGGTTATGACCTTCTATTCCCAGGCAGTCAGCAGAAAGAAGAATCCGGATCAGCCGAATATGGGCTGCATGAATATCATGCTTTACGGTATGCCGATCTTCTCCATCTGGTTCGCATTCAACGTACCTGCCGGAGTAGGCTTCTACTGGGCTTGCTCCTCTCTGGTATCCCTGCTGATCCAGATCGGTCTGAACCGCTACTTCACACCGGAGCGCATTGAGAAGATCTGCGAAAGCGACAATGAAAAATATAAGAAAAAGTACGGCAGCACCGGCAAGAAGTCCTTCTCTCAGAGGATGATGGAGGCGCAGAATCAGGCTGCTGCTATGAATGCTCCTTCCTCCAGAGATGCCGCTACAAAGGATATGTCCAAGAAGGAAAAGAGCGAATATGAAAGTCAGCGCATTCAGGAAGCAAGACGGCGCATGGCGGAAAAATACGGTGACGATTATTCCGATGGGGAGTAATTGCCCGGTATCCCTGATAAAGGGCTTTGACTGAATATAACAGAGCCGGTGCGCTCTGATTGATGAAAGGGTGAATATGCATGACAGAAATTTTTACCGTCAAGAAAATGGAACAGGCGAAAAAGCAGGCTGCGGAAGCCTTCGGCGTATCTGAAGACATGATCGTTTTCCGTGTCCTTGAGGAGAAAAAGGGTTTCTTCGGCAAGATGAAGGTGGAGGCGATCTATGAAGCGCCTGAGGCTCCTGCTGAAGTGAAGAAGGAAACGCCCCTTGCTCCTGCCGCAGAGAAGATCACAGAGGAAATCGCTGCTCCTGCTGAGAAGGAAGAGATCCCGGCTGCGGATGTTCTGGGTGATGAGACGGAGATCACGGAGGAAGAGGAAGCTGCTGCGGAGGAAATGCCGCTGGACACGCTGCCGGAGTATCTGGCTGCTGCAAGAAATTACATCATTGCGATTTATGAAAAGATGGGCGTTACTGTGGATGTAACCGTTTCTAAGATCGAAAACGGCATTCTGATGAACGTGACCAGCGACAACAAGAGCGGTACGATCATTGGCCGCCGCGGTGAAACGCTGGATTCCATTCAGTATCTGGCAAGTATCATTGCAAATCGCGGCAAGGAAGAGTACAGCCGTATTATGCTGGACAGCAACGGCTATCGGACCAAGAGACGCAAGACGCTGGAACAGCTGGCAGAAAAGATTGCAAAGAATGTACTGCGCAGCGGACGTTCTACCACGCTGGAGCCCATGAATCCCTATGAAAGACGCATTATTCATTCCAAGATCGCAGAGATCGAGGGTGTTGTTTCTCATAGTGTAGGCGAAGATCCTTACCGTAAGGTAGTTGTGGCTTCTGTAAACGGCGGAAACAGAAGAAGCCGCGGCGGTAAAAATCAGAATCACGGAAAGGGCGGCAAGAAGCCTTATCGTGAAAAGAGACCGGAGGACTTTAAGCCCAGCAGTCTCGATAATATGAAGACAAGCTTTGAAAAGGACTACAAGAAGCCCAGACCGGAGGATGAGATCCATACCGGGCTGTATGGCAAGATCGAACTCTAAGCTTTGTTTGCAGAGGGGAAGCGGCTGGGTCGCTTCCCTTTTTTGTGATTCTGTTGGTACCAGGTAAGCTGCCTTCGGCAGATTATCCCCATCTTCCCGAACAGAACCAACCAAAAAACTTTTTGAATTGGAGGCGGCGTTATGTCTACTGTTGCTGCAATCTCTACCCCCCATGCGGAGGGCGGTATCGCTGTTATCCGGATCTCCGGAAAAAATGCCCTTACAGTTGCGGACCGTGTGTTCCGCTCCGTTTCTGATAAAATCCCGTCCCGGATGGCAGGCTATACCTGCGCCTTCGGAAAAGCCGTGCGGGGAGAAACCGTCCTTGACGAGGTCGTTCTTTCCGTGTTCCGGGCACCCCATAGCTATACTGGCGAGGATGTTGCGGAAATTTCCTGCCATGGCGGTATCTATGTTTCCCGTGAGATCCTCCGTGCAGTCCTGGATGCCGGCGCTTCTCCTGCCGAAGCCGGAGAATTTACACGCCGGGCATTTCAGAACGGAAAAATCTCCCTCACCCAGGCAGAGGCTGTCATGGATGTCATCTCTGCCGACAGTGCAAGAGAGCTTGCCTTTGCACGTTCTCTTCAGGAGGGAGCGGTATTCCGCAGGATCCGCAGGATCATTGACCGCATCGTGAATGTTCTGGGTGCGCTGGCAGCATGGGCGGACTATCCGGAGGATGATATCCCGGAGGTTGAGCCGGAGGAACTGCGGAAGCGTCTGTGTGAAATTCAGGCGGCACTTCATGATACCATTGATACCGGCGATTACGGCAGGATCCTGAAGGATGGTGTTTCTGCGGTGATCATCGGCAGACCCAATGTGGGCAAGAGTACCCTCTTTAATCTGCTGAGCGGCTGTCAGAGGAGCATTGTGACGAATATTGCCGGTACGACCCGTGATGTGGTTGAGGAGCGTGTGCGGCTGGGAGATGTGACGCTGCGGCTGTGGGATACGGCAGGTCTGCGGGAGACGGAGGATGTCATTGAGCAGATCGGTGTGAATATTGCAAGGGAGCGTCTGGAGCAAGCGGATCTTGTGCTTGCGGTATTTGACGGTGCAGCCCCTCTTTCTGAGGAGGATTTTGAATTGCTCCGTCAGCTGGAGGGACGGGAAAAGCGTCAGGTCATTGCCATTGTGAATAAGATGGACTGCGGTGCGGCAGCACTGGAGAGTCTCAGAGAGAAGTTTGACTGCTGCATTCCGATGTCAGCGAAGGAGGGCGATGGACTGGAGCTGCTCCGGGCTGCGATTGAGGAGCGTTTTTATCAGGGCGATGTGACGCCGGAGATGGGCATTCTTGCGAATGAGCGGCAGCTGCGGTGTGCGCAGGCGGCGCAGGATGCGGTGCAGCAGGCGATTGAGGCATTGGATGCTGGGGAGTTTCTGGATGGGATCACGGTGCTTCTGGATGAAGCAGCGGATCATCTGATGCATCTGACGGGTGAGCGTGTATCGGAGAAGGTCGTAGAGGATGTATTCTCACGCTTCTGTGTGGGTAAGTAAAGGGACAAAAAACGGTTCTGTGAAAAGTTAGAGATATAAATTGTAGTTTATCGCACGAAGTGCGATAAACTTGTAGGGGGCGGCGCCTTCGACGCCCCATTAGTTACGCATCCACACCGGCGGGACGCCCTTGGCGCCGTCCCCTACAATTTCGCCGATTTTACGAACTTTGCTTGGCGGGCGAGCATTGCTCGCCCCTACATTTTCACGTGATCAGGACGATTTGTAGGGGCGACCATTGGTCGCCCGCATCAATCGCATATGGTTTCAATGGTGCGACAAACTACAATTTACCTCTACAATCCAAATAGAACCGGAAGAGATAAAAAACGCATCGGCGAGGAACCGATGCGTTTTTCTTATATATAGGAGTTTGAGAGGGAATTGATTTCGTCAGAGAACTGACTCCGGTTTATTTCTTACCAGCCCCACTGATTGCCGGAGGAACTGCCGCTTACTGCTGTACCGCCGGAAAGTGTGCCGCCGTATGCTGCAAGCTGAGTCTGGTCATATTCCTGGAAGTATGTGGAGCCGTTCAGTGTACCGCCTGTGTAGAATGCTGCGCCGCTGTAGGATGTGCAGCCTGCAACAAGGCTTGAACAGGTCTTGTCTGCGATGAAGGAAACGATGATATTGCCGCTGCCATCGCAGAGTGTAACTCTTGTGCCTGCGCTTACAGATGTGGATACGTTTACGGATTCAGTCATGGAGCTGGAACCGCCCATGCCGCCCATCTGAGAGCCGACATTCTTAACATATACGCCGCCAGTGTAGGACATTGTACCGTCACAGTCAAATGCGTCCTGACCGTTTGTTACGTGGATACCGCCAGTAATGTTGAGCGCACCGTTGGAGTCGAAGCCGTCGTGGTCACCGGATGCTGTGCTAACCAGTGCAAAGCCGCCCTTGAGGTTCAGGCTGTAGCTGCCGCTTGATGATGAGCTTCCAGGTGCCATACTGCCCCAGCCACCAGGTGATGTAGTACCAGAACCGTCTGCACCGCCTGCTGCGTTGAAGCCGTCGTCTGTAGTTGTGGATACTACTGTACCGCTGTTCATTGTAATATTCAGACCCTCAATACCTTCATAACCAGAGTACACAACTACCTTTACATCGTTGTAATCATCTGCTGTGCTGTCACCGATGATTACATCTGCATCAGAGTGTACTGCGTCGTCGCCGGAATTGATCTCCATTTCGCCGCCCAGCAGTGAAATATTACCGGAAGCGTGGATGCTGTCGTCTGTTGTGTCAGTAATAATATGACCGCCGTTGATTGTAATAGTGCCTGTGATAGCTGTACCAGCGTCATCTGTGCAGCCAGCCTTGATGCCCTTAGAAGAAACATCAGTTGTTGTTGTAGAAGAACCATTTGTCTTGATGTTCAGATCGCCGCCATTGATGGTAACAGCCATAGAACCGTGGAGACCGTCGGAGTTGGAAGTAACATTTACTGTACCGCCGTTTACGATGATAGCACCTTCGCCCTCAGATGCAACAGTCTCATTTGTCTTGATGCCGTCGCCTGCGGAGGAGTTTACTGTAACATTAAGTGTGCTGAAATCTGTATCTGTTTCGTTGCCGATCGTTACGCTGTCGTTGCCGCGGAGACAATCGTCAACTGCGTTTACGTTGATCGTGCCGTTGAAAACCTTCAGGTCGTTCTTGCATACAACGCCGTCCTGATAGTTGCCGTTTACTGTGAGAGTGCCCTGACCCTTGATCTTCAGGTCATCCTCTGCATAAATTGCGCCGTTGATAACCTCACCTGCACTGTTTGTATCCGTATGGGAAGTACCGTCAGAAATTGTATTTACAGAGCCGCTCTTTGCTACGATCTGGCATTCATCACCGATCTGCTTTACATAGATAGGAGCTGCTGTGCTGTTGGAAAGGTCTGCGCCTGTCAGATCCAGCTCGCAAACGCCTGTTGCGTATGTTGTCTTGTCACAGTCAACGATGATCTGTGCAGATGTGGAAGAACCGCTTACATCCAGAATGCTGGGAACTGTGATGTTTACAGTTGCGCCGGAAACTGTCAGGTTGGATGCGCTTGTCAGAACTGTGCCTGCTGCATTGTAAGCAGTAGCTGTGTCACCGCTGTATACGATCTTTGTAGCTACAGTGTCATCTGTAGGAGTTACCACTGCGCCGCCCAGAGCGGAAATTGCTGTAAACTCTGCGCCGTTTGCTGTTACTGCGAAGTCAGCCGCTGTGCCGTTTGTATGACCCTGCTGAACGCCGCCTGTGTACAGATTATATGTAGCATTGCTGCTCAGGCTTGCGCTGGAAGCGATCACATAGCTGAACTTCTTGTTTGCGGTCATTTCGTAAACTGTATTGCCGCCCTGCTTGAGCGTTACAGCCTGATCCTTCACCTGTTCTGCTGCATAATCCAGGAACAGAACGGTCTGTGTAGAACCAGTCATGTTGATGGTAGCTGCGCTCAGTGTTGCATCTGTGATCTGGTAATCGGTTGCAGTTGCGATGATATCGCCGCCTGTGATATTCAGCAGACCAGCGTCATCCAGACGGAAGCCTCTGTCACCGCCGGCAACTACAGTACCGCCGGAGATGTCGATAGAGGTTGCAGCCTGTACAGCATCGTTGCCAGCCTTTACTTCGATATCACCGGAAACGATCTCTACGTTTTCGCCCTTGGACTTCAGACCGTCAGCGGAGGAATCTACTGTGATTGTTGCGCCGTCAACAGAGAGTGTGTTATCGCCGACCAGTGCATCAGCATCGGACAGGTCATCAACATCTGTTACAACATTGATGGTACCGCCGTTCAGCTTCAGGTCCTTATCGGAGTAGATACCCTTGTTCATGGAGGATGTAACATTGAGTGTACCTGTGCTGTTCTTTGTGATGGTCAGGTCAGTGAGTGCATAGATACAGCCATCCATACCGGTGTATGCTGCAGCTGCGGTATCGGTCAGTGTATTGGTACCGGTAACGTTGATCTTCAGCTTGTCTGTACTCTGGGAGTAGATACAAGGCATGGTGCTGTTGGTCATGGTAACGTTGTTCAGTTCCATTTCCACAGCGTTTGCATCAACAGTGATATCCGGAATATTTACAAGGATCTGACCATCTGTGATCGAGCCGTCAACGATGTAGTTACCGGAAGCGGTGATGGTAGCGATCTTGCCGTTGATGGAAACAACGCCCTTATTATCACCTTCAACAGTAATACCGCTGTCGCTCAGGTGGATCTTGATAATATCGGTTACGGGGTTGGATACCATACCCTTCAGGATTGCGATATCGAACACATTGATTCTGCCGTCGGAATTCAGGTCAGCGTTGGTTCTGCCTGCGCCGCTGAGGTTATTCACCTTCAGCAGGTGTTTCTGGAGGGAGACGATATCAGCAACACCGACTGCGCCGTCGTTATTGGTATCGCCTGCCAGGGCAGCGGAAGCGGTTGGCATGGTGATCATGCTGCTGAGCAGTGCGAGGCTCATAATGCCGGCAGCTGTTTTACGTGCGTATGATTTCTTCATAGTAAAGACTCCTTTCATTTTTAGAAAATGGGTTCTGGCTTTTCAATTCTGCTTATAGTATACAAATCCTTTCTTAAAGCAATCTTAAAATACATGTTTAATCTTACACATTTTTTTTTGCAGCGGGGGAAAATTATGCGGTCGAGCTGGCTGCAGCCCGTCGCTCAACGGTAATGGCGACGGCACACCTCACCAAGGATGTTCGGCGAGCCCGCGCGGTCCAGCTGCGCAAGCTGGTCGCCGCCCGCAGGCGGCGAAGCGACCAATTTTTGCGGATGGAACGAGTAAAGTGAATCTAAGAGAAGAAATCCCTTGCGATGCGACAATGCGAGTAAAGTGAATCTAAGAATCAGAACCTTACACAGGCGTCTGTACTCCGGCTGTATCCCTCCACTGTCTATCCTTATGAAACAAGACTCGTACCATCCGCAGGATTCTTGCACTTCGTGCTTCTCTCCTGCTATGTTTCCAAATTCCGCAATTTTCTTTGCTGCATGCTGTGACAAGATGCCCCTGGATGTGTCCCATTGAAATTGTACCTCCTTTACAATGCGGAATTTGGTTTGTGCGTTCAGCCAAAAAGCACGTAATTTTTAGACCGGGTGTTTCGCCGCCTGCGGGCGACGACCAGGGACGCCGTCCCTGGACCCTGCAAGCCTTTTGAGAAAGGCTTGACCGAAAACTTTTCTTTTTGTGCTCCGCAAAATAAAAAAGAGACACATCACTGTGCCTCCTTCTCTCTCTATATTTACATGCTGCTGTATATCTCGTTGCTCCGCTGACCTGTCTCCGCTGCCGCACGTTTACACGCTTCCCGCTTCTTTAAGCCCTCCGCTGCATACTTCTGCGCAAGCACAACCGCATCCTCTAATGTCGGCATCTCCTCCATCGCTTCTGCCTCCGATGCACCAGCAATCACCAGCACAAACTCCCCCCTCGGTTCATTTGCCCCGTAATGCCGGATCGCCTCCCCGATGGTCGTCCGGTATACCTCCTCATGCAGCTTCGTCAGCTCCCGGCAAAAGGAAATCTCCCTGCCTTCCCCCAGAACCTCTCCCAGATCAGTAAGCGTCCGCAAAAGCTTGTGCGGTGCCTCGTAAAGAATGATGGTCCTCGCCTCACCCTTTAAACGGGCAAGACGCTGCTGACGTTCCTTCTTCGGAACCGGCAGAAATGCTTCAAATACAAACTGCGCAGACGGCTGACCTGCTACCGCAAGCGCCGTTATTACTGCGCTGGGGCCCGGAATGACCGTCACCGGAATCCCCATCTCGTAGCAAAGCTGAATCAGCGGCTCCCCGGGATCGGAAATGCAGGGCATGCCCGCATCCGTGACAATGCCGCAGCTTTCTCCCTCCATCAGACGCGCTGCAATGCGCTGCGCTCCCGATGCTCCGCTGTGTTCATGAAAGCTGACCGCAGGGGTCTTGATATTATAGTGATTCAGCAGCTTCCGGGTCACTCTCGTGTCCTCCGCTGCGATGAAATCTACCTCCTCCAGCATGCGAAGCTGACGGAGGGTAATGTCCTCCAGGTTGCCGATGGGCGTACCGATGATATATAATGTTCCGCTCATTTTGATTTTCCGTCCTCTCTTGCAAAAGGTTCATACAGCCTGCGGATCGCCTCAGAATCTGCACCCTCTGCGGTACGCACGTGGATCTGCGGTTCTACCTTCAGGAAGGGCTTTCCGCCCTTTCTTCCCTCCAGAAGGAACAGCCAGGGTGCGCTCTCCGGATTTTTCGAGACAAATTGCAGACGCTTCGGCTCCAGTCCGTTCTGCCGCATCGCATCCATGCAGTCCGCAAGGCGTTCCGGGCGGTTGCAGATGCAGAGACGTCCGCCGTAGCGCAGGAGCTTTTTTGCCGCAGCGCATACATCGAAAATATTGCACAGAACCTCATGCCGTGCAATCTTCTGCGCCGTGAGGGTGCTTTCAATGCCTGCCTGATATGCCTTATACGGAGGATTGCAGGTGACAAGGTCGCATTTGTCGAAGGGAGCCTCTGTCCAGAGCTCCTTTAAATCGGCTAAAACGGGCGTGATTCTTTCTTCCGAAAGATTGCTTTTTTCGATTCCCAGCCGGAACTGCTCAATGCCCTGGGGCTGGATCTCCACACCCCATACATGGGCGGGTGCATTTTCCCGCTGCATGATCATGGGGATAATACCGCAGCCGGTGCCCAGGTCCGTCACAAGGTCCTTTTTGCGCCAGTTTGAGAAATTTGCCAGGAGAAAGGCATCCGTACCGAAGCGATGTTCTTTGCTTGAATAGACGTAGATTCCGCCGGTCAGCGGTTCGCAGTGCAGTTCCATATGTATACCTCGTTTGGGTCAGATGAGTTTCAGCAGGTCAGAGATCTTCCGCACGGAAACGGTAGCCGTCGCACAGATGACCTGCCATTCTTCGGGGGATGTTGCGGGGTCGTAGATGCCGGCAGTAAAGAAGCCGGCTTTTTTTGCGGTAGTGATGCTATGGAGGGAATCCTCTGCAACGATGATCTGCCGTTTGCCCATCCCGAGCCGTTTTGCGGCTTCGTAGTAGATTCCGGGCTCTGTTTTGCCGGAACCGACCTCAGCTTCTGTCAGGATAAACTGCACTCTTGCAGAAAGTCCCAGTCGATCCGCCGCCGCTTTTGCCAGATCCGGGTAGGTGGCGGTTGCAATGCCGTACCGGATCCCCATTTTGTCAAGACCATCGAGGAATTCCGTGACGCCTTCCTTGAGGGGAAGGGTATTTCTGTACTGATCTTCTGCCATTTTTTCGACGGTATCGGCGATTTCCGCAGCCGAAAGGGGCAGACCGAACTGGTCGATGAAGTACTGGGAGGATTCTGCGATGGTCATTTTTTTGACGATATGGGAGATATCGGGGGGCGGCACAATGCCGTAGGCGGTCAGAAGGTCACGGTCGATCCGGGACCAGACGTTCATCGAATCAAGCAAGGTACCATCGAGGTCGAGGATGGCACCGCTGAGGGTGTTATGTTCCATAGGGTTCCCCTTAACTTCTAATTTTATGAGTGATATCAGACTTTGCGGACGACCAGTGGTCGCCCGCTGATTTCCGCTGTAGCTTACATCTTCTCAAAACGCTTTACGCCGTTTGCATCATTTGTAAAAATCGTCTTGGGTCTTGCCCATACTCTGCCGTCCCGGAGACTCTTGTAAATCACGAGTTCCTCGTTCGTCTCTGTGTGCTGCGCCAGTGCGATCACCTCGTACTCGCCGCCCTTGTAATGACGATACTTTCCGCCGATTTCTACTGTCATCTCCTGTACCGGCTCGATCGGTGCTGCCTCCGGTATCTCTACACCGTTGACAATGTCATCCTCTACCAGGATCATGCTGGAAAACGGCTGCATCTCAAGAATGGCGTTTCCGTTCTCCATTCTCGCAGAAGTGCCAGACAGAACATCCACCAGACTGCCGCAGGAAGGACGGAAATTCAGCCAGTACGGCTGGTCATCCAGATTCAGCGCAACATATACGTTTCTGCCTTCATATTCTCTGCGGAACAAAAGCTGACGGTTCTGTACATTTATCGTCTCAAAGCCGCCTGTTCTGAGGGCAGGATATGCCTTGTAAACTCTGCCCAGCTTCACAATGTGACGGTACAGATCTCTGTCTCCGCTGCTCTCCAGCTGGGAAAGATCCAGACACGGACGCAGTCCGTCATCGGAATTATTCTCGTGAATACCCTTTACGCCGTATTCGCTGCCGTAGTAAACGGACGGAATACCGGGCATTCCATACATGAGTGTATAACAAAGCTTCAGATATCGTGCATCCGATATCTTGCTTGCAAGGCGGTCTACGTCGTGATTGTCTACAAAGTTGTACAGCTGAATTCCCTTGTAAATACCGCCGTTTCCGAACTGACGGTTGATGGAATAGTTGATCTCCCAGTAGTTTTTGTCGTTGTGGGAGGAGTAAATACCCTTGTGGCATTCATAGTTGGTCACGCTGTCCAGCATCTCCGGATTTGCCCAGCGGTTGTAATCGCCGTGGATGATCTCACCCATGAGCCAGAATTCCGGATTTCTGCTCTTGCAGAAGGCGCGGATCTGCTTGAAGAAGCCGAAGTCCACGCAGTCTGCTGCATCAAAACGGATACCATCGATCTTGAATTCATCCATCCAGTAGCCGACTGCATCCAGCAGATGGTCGCAGACATCCTGATTGTGGAGGTTGAGCTTTACCAGATTGTAGAAGCCGTGCCAGCCCTCGTACCAGAAGGGGTCGCCGCAGGGGCTGCTTCCGCCGAAATTAAGACCTGCAAACCAGCTGCAATAGGGGGATGCCTGCCCCTTTTCCTGCACATCCTTGAATGCCCAGAAATTGCGTCCTACATGGTTGAACACACCGTCCAGGATCACACGGATCCCGTTTTCGTGAAGCTTGTCACAGATTTCCTTGAACAGCTCATTTGTACCCAGGCGGCGGTCGATCTTCATATAATCCGTTGTATCGTAGCCATGCTCTGCGGATTCAAATACCGGTCCGAAATAAACCGCATCCACCTGCATTTCCTTCAGATGGGGGATCCATTCCAGAACCTTTTCCAGACGGTTTACAATGTCGCCGCCCTCGTTATATTTGGGTGCTCCGCAGAAGCCCAGCGGATAGATGTGATACATAATTGCGTTGTCATACCAATGCATAATAGAAATACCTCCAGAATTTATTTATTTGAGCCTTCCAGATAGTAGGAAGCCTCCATGTCGGCAACATTCAGTGCCAGTGCCAGCGGAAACTGCTCTAGCGCCTGACCGACCTGATTTTTGTCCTCATTTCCGGAAAATCCCATATGATACCGGATCGCAAACGCCTCCTCACGGGAGAGCCGCATGAAACCGGAGATGATGTAGACGGATTTTTCCCCATGGCCATAGGGAAGGGAATCCCGGATCGTATAGTAGGGGACCTTTTCCCATACGCCCTGTGCATTTTTGGCGTTGCGGTAGTCTACCGCATAGAAATTCACCTTGCACAGATCGTGCAGCAGGGAGACGATGGCAATGGACTCATCGGAATAATCCATGCCGTACAGTTCCTTTGTGCGGGGGCGGCTCAGATAATCCTTCAGACATTCGTACACATTGAGACTATGCTCCAGAAGTCCGCCCTCGTGGGAGCCGTGGAATCGTGTACTGGAGGGAGCTGTAAAAAAGTCGCTGTTTTCCGAGCAGAGCCATGCAAGCAGCTTATCTGCACCGGGTCTCTGGATCTTCTCCTCGTACAGCTTGATGAATTGGTCTTTTTTGGACATAACTGCACCGCCTTTCGTTGTTGTCGGAATCAATCCTTACCTTTCTATTTTACCATGTTTTTATGAATATTGCAAGTAGCAGCAAAAAGCGGTCAGGCTGCTGCCCGACCGCTGACAGATCAAGTGGTTGATTCCGTTGTTTCTGTTGTAGTGGTATCACTGCCTGTGATATCATCCACGATATTTTCAGCACCGTCTACCACATCCGAGACAGCATCGCCCGCCTCAGTGACAACATCGCCAACTACACCGTTGTGATCATTTGTCATTTCATCGGCTCTGTCCTCAGAGGTTCTCTCTGTGACAGTCACCTTTTCTGTTTCTGTATGAGATTCGCTGGTCTCACTGCTGCCTGCTTCTGAGCTGACGGTATCATCATTTCCGAAGCAGCCTGTCAGACTGCATACCATCAGCAGTGCAGCTGCCGCAAGTGCAATCCGCTTCTTCATGCTCTTCACCTCATTGTTTTTTCAGGATTTTGCACACTGTGCAATGTGGGAATAGTGTGCGTTTTTTCAGTTCCGTTATCCATACTTTTCAACTTTTTTCGGTGGTAAAATCTGCGGAAATTGCGTATCTTTTCCAGAAGTGCGGACAGGTTTTCCCATGAATTCCCCAAGGATTTCAACAGGAGTTTCAACAATGGGTTGAAAACGGGTTACTTATCGGTTACTAAAACAACAAATCGGTTACTATAAAAGTATCCGTTTTCGAGAAAATGTAACTCACCTGTAATAAAATGTGGAAATCACACGAGATATCGCCCTTTTGAATTTCCACAAGCTGTTGAAATGATGGTGGAAAACTTGCGGATGGCTGTGGAATACGGTTTAATTCCTGTGGGGAATGTTTCCGTGAAAATTGGATTTTCTCGTTTTTGGAGATTTCCTGCCGCCGGCGCAATGGAGCAGCCGGCGATCAGTCAAACAGCTTCTTCAGCTTATCAAAGAAGCCAGCCTGACTGGCATTATTCTTCTCATCCAGAGACTCATCAAATTCCTTCAGAAGTTCCTTCTGCTTTTTGCTCAGCTTCTTCGGAACCTCTACGGATACGGTTACGTACTGGTCACCTCTTGCGTCACGGTTCAGCACCTTGACGCCCTTACCGCGGAGCCGGAACTTGGTACCGCTCTGCGTACCCTCTGCAATGGTATATGCGACATTGCCGTCGATAGTGGGAACGGTGATCTCTGCGCCGAGGGCTGCCTGTGCATAAGTGATGGGTACCTCGCAGTAGATATCGCTGCCGTCACGCTGGAACAGGGCATGCTCCTTTACATGAATGGTCAGATAGGCATCGCCGTTGGGACCGTTGTTCAGACCGGCATCGCCCTTGCCTGTGAGACGCATGGTCTGTCCGTCATCGATACCTGCCGGAATATTTACCTCAAAGCTGCTTGTGGTACGGCTTCTGCCGGCACCCTTACATTTGCTGCACGGATTCTGGATCATCTGACCCTTACCGCCGCAGGCGGAACAGGTCACCATCGTTTCCATGGTACCGAAGAGGGATTGTCTGCGCTCTACACGCTGACCGCTGCCGCCGCAAACGGTACAGGTCTTCTTGGTGCTGCCGGCATCTGCACCGGTACCGCTGCACTGCATGCATCGTTCCAGACGCTGGATGTTGATGGTCTTGGTGACGCCCTTGCACGCCTCCAGGAAATCAAGGGTCAGATGCACCTTGGTATCACCGCCGCGTCTCGGCGCATTGGGATTTGCCTGCGCTCTGCGGCCGCCGCCGCCAAAGCCGCCGAAGATGTTGTCAAAAATATCATTGAGGTCGCCAAAGCCGCCGCCAAAGCCGCCGCCTCCGTAGCCGACACCGCCGCCGTAGTTCGGGTCCACGCCTGCGTGACCGAACTGGTCATAGCGTGCCTTCTTGTCCGGATCGGACAGCACATTGTATGCTTCGTTCAGCTCCTTGAATTTTTCTTCTGCTTCCTTGTCACCGGGGTGCAGGTCGGGATGGTACTTACGTGCCATGGTCTTGAACGCCTTCTTGATCTCATCGTCAGAAGCACCCTTCTGGAGTCCCAGGACTTCATAGTAGTCTCTTTTTTCTTCTGCCATAGTTATTCTCCTTTATACCTTTATAACGGAAAGGTATGCTTTATATGCGGGCGACCATTGCTCGCCCGCCTTTCAGTGAAAGCAATCACATAATACAACAATACGGGACGAACAAATCCTATCCGTCCCGATTGTATTTATTGTTTTACAGCCTGCTTATACTTCCTTGAAGTCAGCATCAACTACGCCGTCATCAGCTGCGCCGCCTGCATTGCCGCCCATATCAGGACCTGCACCGCCCATGTTGCTCATGTCCGGACCGCCCTGCTGCTGGTACATCTTGGAGGACATTGCATACAGAGCCTGCTGGAGAGCATCTGTCTTAGCCTTGATATCAGCTGTATCATTACCGGAGATCGCATTCTTCAGGTCAGCCATCTTAGCCTCGATATCGCTCTTGTCAGCTGCCGGAACCTTGTCACCCAGCTCAGCCAGTGTGCTTTCGCACTGACCAACCAGGCTCTCTGCCTGATTCTTGGTGTCAACCTCTTCACGGCGCTTCTTGTCTTCTTCTGCATAAGCCTCTGCTTCCTTGACAGCCTTGTCGATATCCTCCTTGGACATGTTAGTGGAAGCGGTAATGGAGATGTTCTGCTCCTTGCCGGTGCCCAGGTCCTTAGCGGATACGTGTACGATGCCGTTTGCATCGATGTCGAAGGTTACTTCGATCTGCGGAACGCCTCTTCTTGCCGGAGCGATACCATCCAGACGGAAGGTACCCAGCTGCTTGTTGTCACGTGCAAATTCACGCTCACCCTGGAGAACGTTGATATCTACAGCAGTCTGGTTGTCAGCAGCTGTCGAGAAGATCTGGCTCTTCTTTGTGGGAATGGTTGTATTTCTCTCGATGATCTTGGTGCATACGCCGCCCATAGTCTCCAGACCCAGAGACAGAGGAGTAACGTCCAGCGGCAGCAGACCGTCCTTTACATCACCGCCGAGAACGCCGCCCTGAAGTGCTGCACCCAGTGCTACGCATTCATCCGGGTTGATGCCCTTGAAGGGTTCCTTGCCCAGCTTCTGACGTACTGCTTCCTGTACAGCCGGAATTCTGGAGGAGCCGCCTACCATCAGGATCTTATCCAGTTCAGAAGCAGAGAGTCCGCTGTCGGACAGTGCCTGCTGAACCGGACCCATGGTTGCATCTACGAGATCTCTTGTCAGTTCGTTGAACTTGGCAACGGTCAGAGTCATGTTCAGGTGGAGGGGTGTGCTGTTGGAATCCACAGCGATAAAGGGGATGCTGATTTCTGTGGTTGTAGTGGAGGACAGCTCGATCTTTGCCTTTTCTGCCTCGCCCTTCAGTCTCTGCATAGCCATCTTATCGCCGGAAAGGTCAAAGCCTTCCTGTGCCTTGAATTCCTTGATCATCCAGTCGATGATTCTCTGGTCGAAGTCGTCACCGCCCAGACGGTTGTTACCTGCGGTTGCGAGTACCTGCTGAACGCCGTCGCCCATTTCGATGATGGAAACGTCGAAGGTACCGCCGCCCAGGTCGTATACCATAACCTTCTGCTCGCCTTCCTTGTCGATACCGTAGGACAGTGCAGCAGCAGTCGGCTCGTTGATGATTCTACGTACATTCAGACCAGCGATCTGACCAGCGTCCTTGGTAGCCTGGCGCTGTGCGTCGGTAAAGTATGCCGGAACAGTGATAACAGCTTCAGTTACCGGCTGGCCCAGATAAGCCTCAGCGTCGGTCTTCAGCTTCTGGAGGATCATAGCGGAGATCTCCTGGGGTGTGTACTTCTTGCCGTCGATGTCTACCTTGTAGTCCTCACCCATGTGACGCTTGATGGAGGAAATGGTCTTGTCAGGGTTTGCAACAGCCTGACGCTTTGCGATCTGACCAACCAGTCTCTCGCCGGTCTTGGAGAAGCCGACTACAGACGGTGTAGTTCTTGCGCCCTCTGCGTTTGTGATGACAACAGCGTTACCGCCCTCCATTACAGCTACGCAGGAGTTTGTGGTTCCCAGGTCAATACCAATAATCTTTCCCATAATAATCTCTTCCTTTCACATTGTTTCTTTTATATGATTTTTTTTCGTTTGTGAATTTTATGCCTTCACGGCAACTACTGCCGGACGGATCAGTCTCTCTCCCAGCGTGTAGCCCTTCTGGTATACCTCGCAGACAGTGTTTTCTGCAAAGTCGCCTTCTTCCACCTGTCTTATTGCATTATGAAGATTGGGGTCGAATTCCTCGCCCAGCGGGGAGATCGACGTAATGCCCAGCTTTTCGAAAGCCTTCTGAAGCTGGTTGTAGGTCATTTCCACGCCCTTCTTGTAGGTTTCATCCGTACATTCTGCTGCAATGGCTCTGTCAAAGGTATCTGCCACATTCAGCAGCTCCTTGATGCAGTCCGCCTTGGCATCCCCGTAGATCTTCAGCTTTTCTTCGGATGTACGCTTACGGAAGTTCTGATATTCCGCAGCCATGCGCAGGTATTTATCCTTTTCCTCCGCAAGCTCGGCTTCCTTCTGTTCCAGAGCCGCCTTCAGTTCCTTTTTTCTCATTTCCTTGTCATCCTCCTCCGATGCAGCTTCCTCAGCAGACGCCTCCTCTGCGGCAGCCTCTTCTGCTGTGTTTTCTGCATCCTCGGCAGGTGCATCCTTCATCAGCTTTTCCAGATCTTCATTCGTCATGTCTCTTCTTCTTCCTTTCCCTCGCCCTGTTCCGAGATGAAACGGGTGAGTTTATCTGTAAAATACTCTATATAAGGTATGATTTTTGCATAATCCAGACGGACGGGTCCGATCACGCCCAGTGAGCCGGCTGCCTTGCCGCCCTTCTGGTACTTGGATACGATCATACTGGAGTTGCCGATGACAAAATTATTGCCCTCTTTTCCGAACATGACCTGAATTCCGCTCATGCTGTCATCCAGCAGACTCTGCAGTTCGTTCTTGCGGGAAATAAACCGCACGATCTCGCTCTTGTCAAGGTCCCGGTAGGTCAGAAGATTCTGCTCGCCGGTTACATAAACCTCGTTTTTCTGCAGGTCTCTCGACATTTCACAGATGCCCTGGATCAGGGGAGAAAGTGCCATCATATAGGTGCCGACTGCCGTGACCAGTTCACTCAGACGCTCCTCAGAAAGTTCTGCAACCGATACGCCCTCCAGATTTTCCTGCATGAACTTCTGGAAAAAGTCCATATGCTCCTGGGTCAGGTCGAATTCCATACGGCATGCCTTATTCTTGATCTTGCCGTTCGAGGTGATCAGCAGCACTACATAAAGCCGTTTTCCTGTAGGGATTACCTCTACCTTGGAGATGACGGAATATTTGGGTGCGAAATTCGATACGACGGTCGCACACTTTGTGATCTCCGCAAGGGCAGTGGATGCGCTCTGCAAAAGCAGTTCCTCTGTCAGATTTTCCTCATCGCCCAGCATGGCATCCAGACGGCTGCGCTCTTCCTCTGCAAGTCCGGTCTGCTTCTGTCCCAGTATCTCTTCAATATAAAGCCGGTAACCGCTGAATGTAGGAATTCTTCCTGCGGATGTGTGGGGCTGTTCCAGATATCCCAGTTCCTCCAGGATCGCCATGTCATTGCGTACGGTCGCTGCGGATACCTTGATGTCCGGCAGCATGGATATGGTCTTTGAGCCGACCGGCTCGCCGGTTTTTACATAGTTATCGACGACTGCGGCAAGTATCTTCAGCTTACGTGCGTCCACGGTTCTTCCTCCATTCTGGCAGATTCACTTTTAAAGTGTTAGCACTCAACCTCTCGGAGTGCTAATATAAATTTATCATACCCTTCCCCGAAAGTCAAGGGGTTTTCTGATTTTTGTCACTTTGCACAAAAAACGTGCTGTTCGTTTGACGGGTATTAGGCTTCATCTGATTGTATATTATAATAGTATAATATATATCGCTGTGCGTCTGAGGAAATGAGGGTTTCTGATGTTCTCTTGTCCCAAAAGCATGTGATTTTCAGACCGGGTGTTTCGCTCTCAGCCCGAACGCCAGCGGAAATGCGTTCGGCGCGAGCCGGCGGAGAGCGACCAGGGATGCCGTTCCTGGACCCTGCAAGCTTTTTGAGAAAGGTTTGATTCTGTGCGTACCGTTGACAGGCTTCGAGAGGATGTGATATAATGCAAACAAAAACCTACCCCACAAAAAAGGATACCTATATTATAATGAAAAAAACAAGAAATATGACCCGCATCGCCCTTTTTACAGCCGTGATCGCTGTATGCAGCAGCATCAGCATCCCTCTGCCATCAGGGATGCCGCTTACGCTCCAGACCTTCGCAGCCGCACTTGCCGGCTTTGTCCTCGGATGGAAGCATGCTGCCGCTTCTGTCAGCGTTTACCTGATGCTCGGCGCAGTGGGAATCCCCGTCTTCTCCGGATTTACAGGCGGATTTGCACGGCTGTTCGGACTCACCGGCGGCTATCTCTGGGGCTTTTTGCTCCTTGCAGCTTTCTGCGGCGCTGCCCCCCTTACCTCAAAAGGAAGGTGTGCGTTCCTTTCCCTCCTCGGACTGCTGCTCTGCCATAGCATCGGTGCGCTTCAGTTCGCCCTTGCTGCACAGACAACGCCTCTGACCGCCTTTCTCACCGCATCTGCACCGTATCTGATCAAGGATGTGCTGTCCCTCCTGGGAGCTTATGGCATGGCATCTGCACTGAAACGTGCATGGAAAATACGCTGACTTTCCTGGGTATTGGCAAAATATCACAAATGAGAAAGAGGAAATTTGTGCATTTTGCAGTTTTCACAAAAGTGATAAACGATTTCAGAAAACGATTATTGACAATATGCAAAAAGCATGTTACAATAAAAGAACATGAGGAATCTTGTACAACACACACATACGCATGCAAACGAACACTTACATTTTTAAGGAGATGGAACGCAATGAACATTTTCAAGAAGGCAGTATCTGCCCTCACAGCAGCTGCAGTTGCACTTTCTGCTGCATCTGTACTGAGCACCAGCATGTTCTTCTCAGCTGACGCAGCAATGTCTGCGGTAGATCTGGTAGAGGACATGGGTATTGGCTGGAACCTGGGTAACGCACTGGATTCTATAAATACCTGGGACAATCCGCTGACCCCGGAAAAGAGCGAAAAGGCTTGGGGCAACCCGGTTACAACTGAGGCTATGATCAAGGAGATCGAGAAGACAGGCTTCAACACTGTACGTATTCCTGTCACCTGGAGCCAGTGGACAGATGGCAGCGGCAACATTGATACCACCTGGCTGGCAAGAGTCAAGGAGGTCGTTGATTACGTAGTAAACAATGGTATGTACGCAATCATCAACATCCACCACGACGGTGCGAATGGCGTAGAGGACAACTGGCTGACACAGGGTACTGCGCAGCAGGCGAAGTTTACCGCAATGTGGAAGCAGATTGCAAATTACTTTGCAGATTATGGTCAGGAACTGGTATTTGAGTCCATGAACGAGGTTGAGATCTCGGATGATCAGGTAAAGACCCTGAACCAGGCATTTGTAGACACCGTTCGTGCAACCGGCGGCAACAACGCAAACCGTCTGCTGCTGGTACCGGCTGCAAGCAACAATACAGACAAGCTGCTGTCCAGTGCATTTACTGCACCGACAGACTCTGCAAACATGATTGCAGTATCCTGTCACTATTATGAGCCGCCGACCTTCTGCGTAGCAGAACTGGACTCCACATGGGGCTATGACGCAGACTGGGGCAGCAATACTGACAAGACAACTGCTAAGAATGACTTTGACGCGCTGAAGTCCAAGTTTGTTGACAAAGGTATCCCGGTTATCATCGGCGAGTACGGTGTTGTTACAAACGAAGGCAAGGATAAGCAGTCTATTTATGACTTCCTGGAATATGTAGCAGGTACTACATACAACATGGAAGGTATCTGTCCGGTAGTATGGGACGACGGTGACTCCGGCTCTATCGAGCTGTTCCAGCGTTCTACACTGACCTGGTATGATACAAACATTCAGAGCATCTTCAAGACCGTTGCATCCGGCGGCGGCGAGATCGACACCAATCTGACAGACCGTGCAGTATTCAACAGCTCCAATGCAACTGTTGAAGGCGGTGCTGTACTCATCGACCTGAAGCCCTATAAGGCAATGGGTCTGAACGTTGAGACTGTTATTGTAAACTATGATATGACCTCTGACACTGCAACACACGGTGCAGGCGGTGCGGTAAGCTTCAATATCGTAGATGATGCCGGCGAGACGCACTGGGCATGCGTAAATATCGCAATGACCAACGATACCAATGTTGTAACAGCTGAGATCCCGGATGAGATCACAGCAACTGACGAGGCTGGCAATGAATATGTAGGTCCTCTGGATATGGACTATCTGAAGGTTGAAAACTGGTATGGCTGGACTGACCCGACGGGCGGTACAGTTGAGGTTACTTTTGGCGATGTTACCGTTATCTTCGACAAGGAATTCTACTCAGACGATGTTCCGGATGTAACAGACACCACTCCGGCTGAGACAACTGCAACCACAACAAACACAACCGAAACCACAACCTCTACCACAAAGGGCGGCGAGGATACCACAACTACTCCCACTGAGACTACTAAAACTCCTGATTCCACTACAACCACAACAGGCACAAGCGAGCCTGTAGATCCTTCTGAGGTTGCAGGCAACGTATGGCTGGCAGGCCAGGCAGGCGGCGTAGGCTTCTGGAAGGTAGACGACGCAGGTCAGATTCCTGCTGCAATCACAGGCAACGGTCAGTATACAGCAGCATGGGATGTACAGAGCGACGGTACAGACAACATCGAATGTCTGATTCTGCAGTCTGACTTCAACATCTATGCATATGCTCCCGAGGATACAACAGACGCAC
>JAFURN010000025.1 GCA_017480865.1 Ruminococcus sp.
CATCTGAAAAGATTATGAATTTCATTGAAGAAATCAAGGCTCTGTCTGTTCTGGAACTGGCAGAACTGGTTGAAGCTATCCAGGAAGAATTTGGCGTAACTGCTGCTGTTGCAGCTGCTCCGGCAGCTGGCGCAGGCGCTGCTGCTGCTGAAGAAAAGACCGAATTCGACGTTGTACTGGTATCCTTCGGTGACGCTAAGATGGGCGTTATCAAGGCTGCTAAGGACGTTCTGGGTCTGGGCCTGAAGGAAGCTAAGGCAGTTGTTGAATCTGCTCCGGCTACCATCAAGGAAGGTATTTCCAAGGCTGATGCTGAAGCTCTGAAGGCTAAGCTGGAAGAAGCTGGCGCTACAATCGAAATCAAGTAAGTTTTACTTACTGTTTCAGATCCCTGCGGTTTTCCGCAGGGATTTTTTGTTTATAAATCAATCCGACTACGAGGTAATTTCTATGAAATCATTCTTAAAAAAAACAATACCAATCGTTTTGATCCTGCTTGTATTGCTGCTTCCATTTCCCATCAATGAAAGCGGCACCACTGTAAAATATGTTGCAGCACTATGGAGTTTTCACAGAGACTATGAAGTCATAGAACAAGATATCGGCGGAAATTCCGGCAAGGTAACGTATTATACCATCTATAAGTTTAGAGTGATCTTCTTTCCGCTGGAAATAAAGGATACAGATCACATTCAAACGGCTCAGTGGTAAAATCTATAAAAATATCAGCAGCTGCACCCAACCCGTGCAGCTGCTCTTTTTATATAACAAAATGCAGCACTGCCATCATAATGACCCCTGGAATCCCCAGAATTCCTGCCTGCATGATATTGAAAAGGTTGAGTTCCGGGCTGAAACCAATCCATCCGCCGCAGTAATGGAGCAGAATCAGCCCGGCAAGACCTGTCAATGTGCCCCATAAAAGAGAACGTACCGTATGAAACCGCCTGAGATAGTATATGAACATCCCGGCGCCAAGTGTCACCCATATCATCCAGAAGCTTACCTGCTCCATGATTCTTTGTCCTCCTCTTTTTTATGTGAGTAAATATGCCAGTGCCATCATCAGCTTCTTGTTGCTGCCATCCTTGTACAGCATCACAAGCAATGCCAGGATCAGCATACGATCGGTATCCATCTGCGTGAGCAGACGGTCTATCCCTCCGGTCAGCCCCGAAACGATATTCTGCATGCCGTCCTGTGTCCGCACAGACGGCTCTTTTTTCGGTACTGTCTCCTGATATGCCTCCTCATGCGTTCCAGGCTTCTCTATGTATTCCGCAGCAGATTTTTTATATGGCACACGCTGCTGCATCTGACTAGCACGTGCTGCTGCATCTCTCCGCATCGCACTGCCATCCCGTCTTGTATAGCCTGCCATGGATGCCAACACCTCCCCGTGTTACAGAAAATCCTTCAGCAGCCCTGTCTCCTTCAGCGTTTTCCAGACTGTCATAAGCTTCATCAGCTTCAGCGCACGGTCAACCTTCTTCTGCCGTTCTTCCTTCAGATGAGGTTTCAGCGCAAGCAGCAGGGCAGAATTCTCATCCTGCCCTGTACTCCCCATAAGAGAAGACAGCTGCATCAGCATCCCGATATCCAATCCGCCCTCATCCTGTGCATCTTTCCCGCAGCGATCCGGCGACTCCGCTGTGGAAGCAGCTGCATCCGTACCTGTCTCGTCTCCTGTCCCCAGCATTTTCGCCAGTTCCTGAAGCTGCTGCATGCTTTCCGGATCCGACAGGACAGACTGCATTTTTCCCAGCAAATCATCCATTTCAGCTGCACCTCACCATTATTTCTTGCCCGTCAGCTTTTCATAAAGCGCTTTCGCCTGCGGACTCTGCATGATTTTTTTCATCTGTCCGGGATTCTGAAGGACAGACTGCATCTTCTTTGCATCCTCCGGGCGCATATTCTTTACAGCGGCATCCAGCTTTCCGGATTCCAGCGCATGGCGCAGATCCGAAGGTGACACTCCCAGCTTTTGTCCGACGGTTTTCAGCAGTCCATCCAGCTGCTGCGGATTTACGGATGATTTTTCCATGAAAACGCTCCTTTCTGAAAAAAATCGGTTGTCATGATGAAATTTTTGTGCTATAATATAAGGGAGTATTCCCATTCCGAATTTCAATGAGGTGTTATTTATGCGTATTATCGTGATTTCTGATACACATGGACGCTACAGAGCACTCAGCTCTGTCGTTCTTGCCAACATGAATGCAGATGCATTCATTCATCTGGGTGACGGCGAAGAGGATTTTCTGCGCCTGATCGACGACTTTCCCAGTGTTGCCCCGAAATTCCACTACATCAAGGGTAACTGCGACTACGGCAGTCAGCGCCCGGAATTCCTGACCCTCGACCTTGCTCCGGGTCACCGTATCTTTGCTACCCATGGTCACCGCTATGGCGTGAATTACGGCAATGTGGGAATTCTGGACAAGGCAAAGGAATTCGGCTGTGATATCATTCTGCATGGCCATACCCATGTACGCTGCAATACCTACGAGGATGGTATCTACATTCTGAACCCGGGCAGTGCTGCCATTCCCAGAGACGGTTTCCCCCCGTCCTATGGATTCGTTGACATCACGCCTGCCGGAGTGGTTACCAATATTGTAGCGATTCGCTGACATCTGTTCCTATTATATGCATTTTCAGGAAGAAGTTTCCTTCCCCTGCAATTTTTCCGGAGGTTTACCCGATATGCAAAAGATCTCTCCCCGTTTTCAAATAAAATCCTGCTGGAAGTCAGCCTATTTTCTTGCATTTATCATGGGCTTCCTGTCCCTTCTTGTGATCCTCGTTCCCATTATGATCGGAGAACAGGGATATTTCATCTATTACGGCGACTACAACGCCCAGCAGATGCCCTTCCATCACCTTGCCGGTGAAGCGGTCAAGAGCGGCAGCTTCGGCTGGAACTGGTACACCGATCTGGGTGCGAACTTCATCGGCTCCTATGCCTTTTATCTGTTCGGCAGCCCCTTTTTCTGGATCGATGCCCTGCTCCCCTCTTCCTGGGGAATCTATGCGATGCCGGTGCTTCTTGCGCTGAAGCATGGTGTTGCCTCCCTGACCGCCTATGCCTACATCCAGCGGTTTGTGAAAAGCCGGAATGCTGCGCTGATTGGCGGCATGCTGTATGCCTTTTCCGGCTTCCAGCTGTTCAACCTGTTCTTTAACCACTTCCAGGATGTAACTGCCTTTTTTCCTCTGATGCTCATTGCCATGGAGGAACTGGTCTGCAGGAACCGCAGAGGTGTATTCGCCCTGACAGTAGCACTCATGGCAGCAATCAACTATTTCTTCTTCACAGGAGAAGCGGTCTTTCTGGTGCTGTACTTCATTGTACGGTGCTTCTCCAGGGACTTTCCGGCAACCCCCGGAAAATTCTTCCAGATCCTTCTGGAAGCAATTCTCGGCGTTATGATCGCCTGTGTGATCCTGCTCCCGGCGGCACTTGCACTTCTGAGCAACTACCGCATTACCGAGCATCTGTACGGTCTGGATCTGGTCGCATACAATGATAAGACAAGAATCTGGCGTATTATCCAGAGCTTCTTTATGGTTCCCGATGTGCCTGCACGTCCCAATCTGTTTGCATCCGGCACGGCAAAATGGGCATCCATCGGCGGCTACCTGCCCCTGTTCTCCATGGCAGGCGTTATCGCCTTCCTCAAGCACAGGGACGGTCACTGGGCAAAGCGCCTCTTCATCATCTGCATGATCTGCGCATTGATTCCGGTCCTCAACAGCAGCTTCTATCTGTTCAACGGCTCTTACTATGCGCGCTGGTACTTCATGCCCATTCTCATTATGGCGATGATGACTGCCCAGGCGCTGGATTGTGAAACCAAGCAGCTTCCGCTCAGGGACGGCATCTGGATCACGGGAGCATTTCTTGCAGGATTCGCTGTCATCTCCGCACTTCCTGTACGAAACAGCGAAGAGGACAAAATCACCTTCTTTACCCTTGCAAAATACCCGGCACATTTCTATATTGTACTGGGAATTGCGGTTCTCTCCCTGATTGCGGTCATCCTTCTGGCACGGCGGCGCCAGGCAGGAAAAAGCTATCTCATGCAGGCACTCGTCCTGACGGTAACTGCTTCCATTATCTGCACTGCATCTGTTGTGTACTTCGGCGCAAACTCCCGGAGTTATGCCCTTCGTTATATTGATCTTGCCATTGACGCAGAAAACGATGTCACGATTGAAGTGCAGGAAGACAGCTTCTTCCGTGTGGATATCTCCAAGGACAGAGACAATTATCCCATGCTCTGGAATCTGCCCAGCATGCGCTGCTTCCACAGCGTTGTACCGGGCTCCATTATGGAATTCTATGATGCCCTTGAGATCGACAGAAATGTTGCCTCCCGTGTGGATACCTCCCACTATTCTTTAAGAGGTCTGCTGTCTGTTCAGTATTATTTTGATGAGATCACGGATGACAATAAGGATTCTCAGGAATGTGACCTTCCGGGCTTCCGCTACTATGAAGACCAGAACACATTCCATGTTTATCAGAATGATTCCTATATCCCCATGGGCTTCACCTTCGACCAGTACATTTCCCAGGAGGACTGGGAGGCGCTTCCGGAAAAGAGACGCTCTGACGTTCTCATCCGTGCGCTGGTGCTGAATGAGGAGCAGATCGAACAGTATGGTTCTCTTCTGTCAGAACTGCCTAAGAGCGATACCTCCGTTTCGGAAAATGCTTATCTGGAGGAGTGTGAAGAACGCAGAGCAACCGCCGGCACATCCTTTGTCTTTGACTCCTATGGCTTTATGGCAGAGATGACCTGCGAAAGCGATAATCTTGCCTTTTTCAGCGTTCCCTATGAGGATGGATGGTCTGCCGCTGTCAACGGCGAACCGGTAGAGATCGAATGCGTTGATGTCGGCTTTATGGCGGTTCCTGTAGAAGCCGGTGAAAACATCATCGAGTTCACCTACGAAACGCCCGGTCTGAAAATCGGTGCAGCCGTTTCCCTGGCAGGCGTGTTCCTGCTGATCGGCTATCTCTTTATCGGCAGAAAATACTTTGACAGAAAAAATAAAAAAGTCTCTGCAGAAGTACCGGCAGAGACAGATAAAAACCAGTAACAGGAGGAATACAGAATGCATCTGGAAGAAAAAACGCTTTCCAGTGAACTGGCATATCAGGCGAAAATTTTCCGTGTCACAATGGACACCGCACAGCTGGAGGACGGCACGGAAGTACGGCGTGACGTGGTGCATCACTCGGGGGGCGTGTGCGTTGTACCGCTGACCGAGGAGAACAACGTTCTTATGGTACGGCAGTACCGCTACCCCATGCACGAGATCACGCTGGAGATCCCCGCAGGCAAGCTGGAGCCCGGCGAAGCCCCCTCAGAATGCGGTCTGCGTGAACTCCGGGAGGAGGCTGGACGGACCTGCCGGTCCTACACATATCTCGGAAAGGTATATCCCACACCTGCATATGATACGGAAGTGATCCACATGTATCTGGCGCAGAAGCTGTCTGCACCTTCCCAGCAGCAGCTGGATGAAGGTGAGTTTCTGGATGTGACAGAACTCCCGCTCAGTGAGGCGGTGCAGATGGTCATGGACGGCAGAATCCCCGATGCCAAAACACAGATCGCACTGCTCAAGACCTGGGTTCTCGTAAACAGCACCCAATAAACAAAAAGGTCTGTTTCAAAAATCGGGCGTGTAATACGAATTCTCAATCAGACTGCCCCCATCGGGAGATCCGGGTTCATCTCCCCGGCAATTCAGACAGAACCACAAAAAAGAGGCTGTTGTCCGAAACAACAGCCTCACCAAAGCAAATATTCAGTTTACTGGATGCCGGAAGCCTGCACATTTTCCGCTTCCGCCTCCATCAGCGCAAGATGCTGCTGGTAAGCCTCCAGAATACTGCTTTCCATCATTTTACGGGATGCACCCGAAATGGGATGTACGATGTCACGATACACACCGTTTTCGTCCTTTCTGCTGGGCATTGCGACGAACAGACGCTCATCGCCCTGTACGATCTTGATGTCATGCACAGCCAGCATATTGTCCACAGTAACAGAGACAACTGCCCGCAGACGGCCTTCGGTGACGATTCTTCTGATTTTGATATCTGTGATTTCCATAAGATGACCTCCTCTTATTGCTTGCAGCAATGCTGCAATTCCGCTTTTGCATAAGACGCTTCCACTATCCGGAACCGCAGGGATAGTATGGATACAAAACGGGTAAAATATGCACAGCAGAAAAGCGCAGACCATTCTCTTTTTTGTTGTCTGCTGCCAGGCTGCTGTTCATGCTTAGTATACACAAAATTATTGAAACAAAAATAAATGAAAAGAGTGATTTTTTTGAACAATGACATTTTAAAATGTAAAAAGCACATCCACTTTATCGGCATCGGCGGCTCGGGTATGTATCCCCTGGCGCAGATCCTCCATGCAAAGGGCTATTACCTCACAGGCTCCGACAACAACGAAACCGAAACCTTGCAGGCTGTCCGCGACATGGGAATTCCTGTTATGCTGGGACAGCGTGCGGAGAACATTGAAGGCGCGGATCTGATCGTACACACAGCGGCAATTATGGCAGATAACCCGGAACTCATTGCAGCGAAGGCAAGCGGTGTTCCGGTACTGGAACGAAGCGATCTGCTGGGCATCGTCACCAGCTGGTATGACAATGCTATCTGCGTAGCCGGTACGCACGGCAAGACCACTACCACTTCCATGATCACACAGGCACTGTACACCGCAGGCATTGATCTCTCCGCATTCATCGGCGGAAAGCTGCCCTGCATCGGCGGCAGCGGCAGAAGCGGCAGCAGTGATATCATGACCTGCGAGGCATGCGAATTTGTGGATACCTTCCTCAAGCTTTATCCCGACATTGCAGTCCTGCTGAACATCGATGCCGACCACCTTGATTATTTCGGCACAGTGGAAAATATCATCAAGTCCTTCCATAAATTCTGCGAAAACACCACCAAGGCAATTATTTTTAATGGTGACGATGCAAACACCTGCAAGGCGATTGAAGGCATTACCGGCAAGGAGATGATCTCCTACGGTCTTTCCGACAGCTGCGATTACTATGTAACCGATATCCGCCGTGTTTCGGGACTGGAAACACATTTCACCGTAATGCATCATGGTGAGGCTCTGGGCGAAATGGTTCTGCATGTTGCAGGTGAGCATAACATCCTCAATGCACTGGCAGCTGTTGCTGCTGCCCTGTATGTTGGTGCCGGTTTTGAAGCTGTTGCAAAGGGTCTGGAAGAATTCCGGGGTGCCGGCAGACGCTTTGACAAAAAGGGCGAGGCATGCGGTATTACCCTCGTAGATGATTATGCACACCATCCCACAGAACTGACCGCAACCCTGAAGGCTGCGATGCAGATGCCCTTCCGTGAGGTATGGGCAGTATTCCAGCCCTTTACCTACTCAAGAACCGCAACCCATCTGGATGAATTTGCAGAGTCCCTGTCCATTCCCACCCATGCAGTTCTGACGGATATCATGGGCGGACGTGAAAAAAATACCCTCCCCATCTTCACCCGTCAGCTGGCGGAAAAGATCCCGGGGGCAGTCTGGTTCCCTCAGGATGAGACCGACCCTGAATCCTGCGATGCGCGTAAGTATGCCAATTTCCAGCAGGTCTGCGACTATGTCTGCGAGCATGCACAGCCCGGTGATCTGGTTCTGACCATGGGCTGCGGCGATGTCAATAAGGTCAACAAGATGATTCTGGACCAGCTTCGTGCCAAGGAAGAGAAAACCTGCAAATAAGTTCGGAAAATTTAGAAAAAGGTCTTTTCATTTCCTGAAAAATGTATTATAATAGAATTGATATGCTGTCTGCATCATGCAGACCAGACCGACTCATCTTCGGAAAGGAATTACGATTATGACCAATAAAGTGAAAGTCAGTGTCTGCGGTAAGGAATTTACCTTGCAGACCTCCCAGTCACCTTCCTATGTAACAGGCCTGGCACGCAATCTGGAAACACGCATCATGGAAATCACGGCTTCCTCCACCAGCGCAACACAGTTCACCGCTGCAATCATGGTTGCCCTGACGATGATGGATGATATCAATGCTGTCAGCCAACAGCTGGAACAGCTTCGCACACAGTCCAAGGTGTATGTGGATGAAGCAGGCAAAACCCGTCTGGAACGGGATGCTGTAATGGCGGAAAATCAGCTGCTGAGAGACCGTCTGTCTGCTCTTGAAAAGCAGATCTCCCAGAATAAGGCAGGTATCGTCTGAGTATGACCACGCCGGAAATCTTAGCCCCTGCCGGAAGCCCCGAGGCACTTCTGGCTGCACTGCGGTGCGGTGCAGATGCGGTCTATGTGGGCGGAAAGCAATATTCAGCACGGCAGAGTGCTGCAAATTTTGATCTGGATGCGCTTGCAGAAGCGGCAAAGCTTTGCCATCTCTACGGCGCAAAACTCTATCTGACTGTGAATACAATCCTTCTGGATGAGGAGCTTCCCGATTTTTCTGCGTATATTGCTGAAATCGCAGAGATCGGTGTGGACGCCTGTATTGTACAGGATGCGGGTGCAGCAATGCGCATTCATGAAATCGTCCCCGATATGCCCTTGCATGCCTCCACCCAGATGACTATTCATACGCCCGAGGGAGCACGCTGGGCAAAGGAACATGGCTTTTCCCGGGTCGTAGTGGCACGTGAACTATCCCGGAAAGAAATTCAGCCCATCCTATCTGCCGGCATTGAGGTGGAACAGTTCGTTCACGGTGCGCTCTGTATGAGCGTTTCGGGACAATGCTACCTGTCAGCACTGATCGGCTCACGCAGTGCAAACAGAGGCCGCTGCGCCCAGGCGTGCCGGCTCCCCTTTTCTGCATGCGGAAAAAATGGCATGTGCAGCCTGTCTCTGAAGGACCTTTCTCTGGCAGTGCATATGCAGACGCTCATGGAAGACAGGATCACATCCCTGAAGATCGAAGGACGCATGAAGCGTCCGGAATATGTTGCGGCAGCCGTTACCGCACTGCGGCAGGCAAGAAACGGCGAAACACCCGATCTGGATACCCTCCGTGCAGTATTTTCACGCAGCGGCTTTACAGACGGCTACTATACCGGTATGCGGAAACAGCTTTTCGGCACACGGGAAAAGGATGACGTAACCGCTGCAAAGGATGTCCTGCCGAAGCTTGCGCAGCTTTATCAGAAGCCGCCGCATCCGGTTCCGCTGGATATTACTGTCACTCTGAACGGCAATGCACCCGTACAGCTGACCGCAGCAGACGATGACGGAAATACAGTCACGATCTGCGGGGATATCCCCCAGCCAGCCATGAAAAAGGCAACCGATGCAGAGCAGCTGGAACGGCAGCTTTCAAAGCTGGGCGATACCATATATCACCTGCGGAGCCTCCGCTGTTTCTGTGACGGACAGCATATGCTGCCGACAGCTTCCCTCAATGCACTGCGCCGGGAATGTACTGCCCAAATGGATGCTGTACGGATCCGGAAGCATACGCCGCAATATGAAATCCGATCCTGCAAATCCCAAAAACGATTTGCAGCATCCTATAATATCAGGCAGCCGGTTCTGCGCTTTCGTGTACGGACACCGGAGCAGCTGCATGCGCTGGAACTGAAGGACGGCGAAACCTGCATCATCCCCTTGCAGCTGGCAATGGAGATCCCGGCAAATGCACAGTACCTGGTGCAGATGCCCCGGTTCGTATCCGATGAGATCCGGCTGGAAGAACAGCTTGCACAGCTTTACGCACAGGGCTGGCGGCATCTCAGCTGCGAGAACCCTGCCCATATCCGTATGGGAAAGCAACTGGGCTATTGCCTTCACGGCGGTATGGACCTGCATACAGTCAACAGCCTGTGTGCAGAGTTTTATGCAGCAGAAGGACTTGCAGACCTGATGCTCTCCCCGGAACTGACCATCCGGCAGGCAGAGCAGCTTCGCTCCAGTATCCCGGTGGGTATCTATGCCTACGGCAAGCTTCCCGCAATGCTGATGCGATGCTGTCCCATACAGAATGAGGTCGGATGCAAAAACTGTACCGGCGCACTGACGGACCGTACCAAGCGGCATTTCCCGATACTCTGTCAGAGCAAAAAGGAATATACAGAGCTTCTGAATGCAGTTCCGGTCTGGATGGCAGACCGCTTGTCCGAACTGTCCTGTGCTGACTTCCTGCTGGTAGATTTTACAGACGAAACAAATCCCCGGGAGATCCGCAGTACGGCAGACGCTTACCGCCATGGCAGTACAGAAAAACCGCCGCAAATAACACGGGGGCTTTTGTACCGGGGCATTCAGGTTTAACAGAAAGGAATATCCATGGAGATATTATTTAAAAAATGCAGAGAATCCGCAGCGGCTCCCATGCGTGCAACGCCGGACAGCGCTGGCTATGATCTCTGCTCGGCAAGTGATGAACCGATCGTGATCCCTGTAGGTGAGATCCGCAGGATCCCGATTGGTATTGCAGCAGCCCCTGCACGAAGCGATATTGCCATGCTTGTATTTCCCCGCTCAGGACTGGCTTCCAGGCACGGCATTACGCTGGCAAATGCAGTGGGCATCATTGATTCCGATTACAGAGGTGAGATCCAGGTTCCCCTGATTAATCTCGGAAAAGAGGATTTCACGGTCACGTGCGGTATGCGTGTGGCACAGCTTGTCGTAACGCCTTTTCTTACGCAGGAATGGGTGATGACGGATACCCTTGACGAAACAGAGCGAGGCACAGGCGGCTTCGGCTCAAGCGGATTGAATCGATAGAGAGGAGACAACCCCCAATGGTTGGTTTTAAAAGATTTCTTGCATATCTGGCAGTAGTAGCAATTGCCATCGGTCTCGGAAGCATTATTGCAAATATTGGTGCGCAGATCCCTGCAATGTCATTTCTGGCAATTATGCCGACCTTCGGCTTCGCCCCGTTTAATATGAATCTTGTCGTTCTGGATGTTACCTTCGGTATGAATATACATATTACCGTGGCTCATATCATTATGCTGATCATCTGCATTTTTGTAGCACCGAAGATTGTTGACACATTGGTGAAGAAATAAAGAGAATATTTCTGTACCCTTTTGTGAAATATGCTGTAAAAAAACGCGCAGCGCCCCTGTTTTCACGTAAAAAAGCAGAAATTGCTTTTTCTTCAGAAAATCCCATAAAAAATGTTTGTTTCCGTTTTCATTTCATGGTATAATATTTTTGTGTTTATTTTTCCTCAGAGATATGCGGCACTTACAGCTGCATTTTTCTTTCTCTCTGCATTTTTTTCTTCACCGGGCCTGCTGTGACAAAGAAAGAATCAGTTCTGTAGCTTCGGTCAAGTGTTATATAAGGAGCGCAGCATCATGTTGTTTACAAAAGATATTGGGATCGATCTCGGTACTGCCAATACAATTGTTTATATGAGCGGAAGAGGTATCATCATCCGTGAGCCGTCCGTTGTGGCAGTCAATACCCATACTGCAAATGCAAAATATGTCGGACGTGCGGCAAAAGAGGTCATCGGCAGAACACCGGGCTCCATTGTCGCAGTGCAGCCGCTGAAAGACGGCGTAATTGCAAATTTTGAAAAGGCTACCATCATGCTTCAGGAATTCATCCGGAAAGCATTGCGCGGTCATCTTTTCACCCGCGCACGTGTCATCATCTGCATCCCCACAGGCGTTACGCCGCTGGAACGGCGTGCCGTCAAGGAGGCTGCGGAACAGGCAGGTGCTAAGCGTGTTATTATTGTAGAAGAACCCATGGCGGCTGCGATCGGTGCAGGTCTGCCCACCACAGAGCCGAACGGCTGTATGATCGCTGATATCGGAGGCGGTACCTGTGAAGTGGCAGTCATCTCTATGGGCGGTATTGTTGCGTCCAACAGCATCCGCTGTGCCGGCGCAGAAATGGATGAGGCGATCATCAATCACCTCAAACGCAAGTTCAATCTCCTCATCGGTGAGCGGACTGCGGAGGAAATCAAGCTGGAAATCGGCTCTGCATTTGATGTGGGGGCTGATGAGGCTATGGAAATCAAGGGCAGAAACCTGCTGACAGGGCTGCCGGAAAATATCAATATCACATCTGCGGAAGTTCGTGAGGCACTCAGTGAGCCGCTGGCTCGCATTGTAGATGCCGTGAAATATACATTGGAGCAGACCCCGCCGGAACTGGCGGCAGATATCATCGACCAGGGCATTACGCTGTGCGGCGGCGGTGCGCTGCTGCGTGGCATCGACCGTCTGCTCTCCCATGAAACCGGTCTGCCTGTTTATGTCTCGGAATATCCCCTGGACTGCGCAGCAGAGGGTACCGGAAAAATTCTTGCCGATATGGATCTGTATCGGGATGCACTGACAGAGGATGTCGAGTATTATTGATGAACAACAGCAAACCGTGCCGACAGCTCCTCAAAAAGCAGTCGGCTTTCGGCTTATCCCGGGAACACGAAGGAAATCCTGCCTGACAGACTCTGATCCTGCGCTGCCTGCAGATCCCATCCGTGTTTCCGCATAAAAGGAGGACCGCGCCAATGGGCGATTTTTTCAGACGACATCGGTTTCGTATTTTGATCTGCATCATTGCACTGCTTGTGGGCATGATGCTTTATACCGTCACACAAAGCGGCAGTGCGGCTCCCGGCAGCGGTATCCTCAATACCCTGCTCCGCCCCCTGCAAAGTGCTGCCAATTCGATTTCGGAGAAATCCGAATCCCTGCTTGCACCCTTTACAAAAAGCAATGCATACCAGCAGGAAATTGAGCAGCTCAAAAAGGAAAATGCAGCACTGAAAAATGAACTGACTGACTTTGAGGAAACCAAGCAGCAGCTTCTGGAGCTCCAGCAGTTTATGGGAATCAAAGAGGAGCATGAGACGCATACGTACTCTGCACCCTGTACCATTATCGGCTATGTGACAAATGACCCTTATCGCAGCTTTATCATCAACAGAGGCTCTGATGACGGTATTTCTCTTCACGATCCGGTCGTTACAGGCGAAGGCATTGTGGGTGTGATCTCTACCCTCTCTCCCAGCTCTGCAACCGTACAGACGATCCTTTCTCCGGATCTGTCTATCGGTGCAATTTCTGCAGATAATAAATATACCGGTATTGTAGAAGGTGAGATTCTTCTTGCAGAATCCACCCAGTGCCGTATGATCTATCTGGACCGTGATACCAGCCTTGAGGAAGGCAGCCTGATCACCACATCCAGTGCAAGCGGCCTGTTTCCTAAGGGATATCTCATCGGTACGGTAGAAGAACTCAGACCCATGGAAAGCGGCCTGAGCAAGTATGCTGTTATTACGCCGGCTGTGGATTTTGAAGCCATGACCAGCGTGGTTGTCATTACGGATTATCCGGGAAAGGGCGAGGCTCATGAATCGGATTAAAACACGCCGCACCTCCTCCTGGGAAAAGAGAAATCTTGCCATCCGCTGGGTGCTGTACGCATTGATCATCCTGTTCTGCTATGTTACTGCAACAGCAGGCAGCTTCCGCAAACCGCTGCTGCTGATTCCGGTGGCACTGTGTATTGCGTCCTATGCCCGGGAGCATACGGCACTGCTGACAGGATTGGTATGCGGTCTGCTGCTGGATATTACCTGCGGCAAGCTCTTCGGCTTTAACGGACTGATCCTCATGCTCATGTGCATCGGAATCTCTCTGCTGTATAAACACTACCTCACCCATCGCTTCCTGAATTTCCTGGTACTGGCAGCGGTGTGTATCCTTGTGCAGGGGTGTCTGGACTTTTTCTTTTTCTATGCGATCTGGGACCATTCCCACGTCTCTCTGATATTTACACGCCACATTTTCCCGTGCTGTGTATATACAATCCTATCTTCTGCTGTGGTGTATGCAGTCATTCACAACATCAACCGGCTGCTGCGCCCCCATATCATCCGCACCATCGAGGAGGCGGTTCTCCCCGATGATACACAGTAGTTCCCACTGAAAGAAGGCTCATTCCCATGAAAAGAAAATCATTTTCTCTTTATCTGAAAAGTACGCTGCTGGTTACAGCAGCACTCAGTGCCTGCTGTCTGTGCGGATATCGTCTTATGAAAATTCAGCTGGTAGACAGCGAATCCTATACCAACCGCAAATACTCCACTTACCGCTATGATCAGGTCATTGAAGCTACTCGAGGTGAGATCGTTGATATCAATGGTGCATCGATCGTAGAGAACAAGGTGGGCTACAGCGTGATCATTGAGCCGGAACAGTTTCCGAAGCATTACGCCGCCGGAAATGCCGTACTCATTGAAATTACAAAGATGCTGAAACAGTGCGGTGTGGAACCGGAGTTTTCTCTCCCCATCTCCAAAAGTGCGCCCTATACCTTTACCACAAAGGATGAGGATGCACTGGAATATTTCAAGAACAAGCTGGGACTGAATGTCTATGCAACGACTGACAATTGCATGGATAAGCTCATTACAGACTATGAGATCGCTGCGGACTATACTCAGGAGCAGCAGTGGCTGCTCTGCGCCATCCGCTATGAGATGATCCTCCGCGGCTTCTCCATGAACAATCGCTTTACGCTTGCGGAGGATATTCCCTTTTCCGCAATCACAGAAATCAAGGAATCCGGTATTTCCCTGCCGGGTGTGGAAATTGTGGAAATGCCCCTGCGCTCCATTGCACAGGATGATGTCATCCCCCATGAAATCGGTACAGTCGGTCCCATTTATGCGGAGGAGTATGAAGCCTATGCAGAAAAGGGCTATGATATGGATGATGTCGTAGGGAAAAGCGGAATCGAACAGGCGTGTGAGGAGTATCTCAGAGGACACGACGGCACCAAAACCATTTCCGTACGAAACGGCGAAGTGCTTTCCGCAGAAATTACCACCCCTGTAGAATCCGGTAATACTGTCATGCTGACGGTAGACAGTACCTTCCAGCGTGACTTGCAGAAGATCCTGGAAGACTTTATCAAGAACTTCGACAGCCTTCGTGACGAGAAAACAGAAAAGCTGAAGCTTGGTGAGATCACAAACGGTGCGCTGGTCGTACTGGATGCCAGAGACGGCGGTGTACTGGGTCTTGCAACCTGTCCCACATACGACCTGACCACCTATATTGAGGATTATGAATCCCTGCTGAAAGCGGAAAATGAACCTCTGGTAAACCGTGCGACCCTCGGTCTGTACCGTCCCGGTTCTACCTTCAAAACCATCACTGCAACAGCCGGTATGTGCGAGGGGATCGTCAGCGGCTATTCCACCTATTACTGCGGTCAGCTCTATGAATTCCGCGGTCATACCTACCAGTGTACAGGCGGTCATGCGGATATCTCCGTCATCCCGGCTCTTCAGCATTCCTGCAATATCTACTTCTATAAGCTTTCCGAAGACCTTACGATCGATAATATCAGCAAGTATGCAAAAATGTACGGTCTGGGTCAGCCAACCGGTCTGGAAACCGGCGGCGCCGCCGGTCATCTCTCCGATATGGACTACTACGAGGAGGCAGGTCTGACGTGGACTGTCGGCGAAGTGCTTCAGTCTGCAATCGGTCAGTCCGAATGGGCAGTCTCTCCCCTGCATATGGCAGTCGTAGCAAGTACCATTGCCAATGAAGGCGTCCGCTACGAGCCGCATCTGGTGGACAGCATCTGGGACTACAATCTGGAACATAAAATCCAGGATATTGAACCTACCATTGCAGAAACCATTCCCGGCGCAGAAAACGGTGTGTTCGACTTTATTGAACAGGGCATGGTGGCAGCATCCACAACCAATATGCCCTATGAATATTCTCTCGGAAATCTCGGATACAGCGTTGCCATCAAAACCGGTACGCCGGAACAGGGCTCCCGTGTACAGGATTCCTTCTTCATCGGCTATGCCCCGGCAGAAAACCCGGAGATCGCCTTTGCCGGTGTCATTGAGGGCGGTGAATATTCCAAGTATATGATCCGCAGCATTCTGGAGGCATACGAAAGCTACAAAGGCCGTATGAATACAGCGCAATCCAGTGAATAATTTGTTCACCTTTTCCTATGCAGACGTGTAAAAAGAAACGTTTGTTGTCATATTGCATAAATATCATTTATGCGGCTACCATAGTTTTCACAATTTTACAGCGAGCAGCCGGATTTTCTTTGACAAATCTCAAATTTATGGTATAATAGTATTTGAAGCAGTAGCGAATTTCGTCAAAGTACGAACAGTCTGAAAAAAGTCAGAAAATAGAAACAGGACGGTTTTTCGGCGCTTCTGAGCACACTCTGATTCAGGAAAGGAATGAATTTACTCTATGACAATTGCACTTATTGCCCATGATGCAAAGAAGGAACTGATGATCCAGTTCTGCATTGCATACTGCGGTATTCTCTCACGCCATTCACTCTGCGCAACAGGCACAACCGGCAAGCAGGTTTCCGAGGCAACCGGACTGAAGATCCAGCGTTACCTCAGCGGCTCTCAGGGCGGCGGCCAGCAGATCGGCGCACGTATTTCCTGCAACGAAATCGACGTGCTCCTTTTCTTCCGTGATCCGATCAACCGTAAGGAAACTGAACCCAATGAGATGAATCTGCTGCGCCTCTGTGATGTACACAATGTGCCGGTTGCAACCAATATTGCAACAGCAGAAGCACTGATCATGGCACTGGAACGCGGCGATCTTGACTGGAGAGTGATCGGCACTCCCACCATCTAACCTTTTGAAATAAAGGATCCAGCATGCAGTCAGGGCTTCCTGAACGATCAGATGGAGTGTGCACTCTGTCTGATCAGACTGCGGCTTTATTTTTCCTGTCCCTTTCCGAAGGGACAATTTTTGTAATGAGGAGGCACTTATGGCTTTGAAGATTACACGTCCTCAGGGTACAGAGGACATCACCCCCAAGAATATCCACAAGTGGTATACAGTGGAAAAGGTTGCACGGGAAACGGCGGAATCCTACGGCTTCCATGAGATCCGTGTTCCTACCTTTGAAAGCACCGATCTGTTTCTGCGCTCTGTCGGTGAGACGACTGACGTCGTACAGAAGGAAATGTATACGGTAAAGGCAAAGGAAACAGAGTTTACACTCCGTCCGGAGGGTACAGCCGGCACCATCCGTGCAATGCTCCAGAACGGTATGCTCAACGATGCACTTCCTCAGAAGGTATTCTACATCCTGTCCTGCTTCCGTCATGAACGTCCCCAGGCAGGCAGACTCCGTGAGTTTCACCAGTTCGGTCTGGAAATGGCAGGCTCTGCAAGCCCTGCTGCGGATGCAGAGGTCATCAGCCTTGCAAAGAATCTTCTGGACCGTCTGGGTCTTAAAAATATCGCACTGAACATCAATTCCATCGGATGCCCGGTATGCCGTGCAGAATATCACATGGCACTGCGGACCTATTTTGCAGCCCGTGAGGAAGAACTGTGCGATACCTGCAAAACACGTCTTGAAAAGAATCCCATGCGTATTCTTGACTGCAAGAGCCCGGTCTGCGGTGACATTGCAAAGGATGCACCCGTAATTCTGGACTATCTGTGCAGAGAGTGCTATGAACACTTTGAAGCACTGAAAAAGCATCTTGAGAATCTCTCCATCGCATATTCTGTCAATCCGAAGATCGTGCGCGGTCTTGATTATTACACCAAAACCGTATTTGAATTCGTAACAACCGATATCGGCGCTCAGGGCACTGTCTGCGGCGGCGGACGCTATGACGGACTCATCGAGCAGCTGGGCGGTCCGGCAACTCCGGCACTGGGCTTTGGCATGGGTCTGGAGCGGCTGCTGCTGACTATGGAAAGTCAGGGCTGTGACTTTATGACGCAGAAGACCTGCGATCTGTACATTGCACCCATGGAGGCTGCTGCTGCGGATCAGGCAATACTGCTGGCAGATATCCTCCGCAAAGACGGCTATCAGGCTGAATTCGATGTCATGAACCGTGGTCTCAAGGCACAGATGAAGTACGCCAACAAGATCGGTGCAAAGTTTGTACTGGTTCTGGGCGGAAATGAACTGGAAAGCAAATGTGCAAAGCTTAAACTCATGGAAACCGGCGAGCAGTTTGATATCCACCTGGATGAACGGTTCGGCGAGGAATTCGGCGATCTGGCAATTCAGCATCTGTTCCAGGATATTCTGGATAATTTGGAGGAGGCATAAATATGGAATCTATGAATGGTCTGCGCCGCACCTGTTACTGCGGCGAGGTTTCTGAAATCGGCAGCACTGTCGTAGTCGGCGGCTTTGTACAGAAGGTCCGCAATCTGGGCAATCTGATTTTTATCGATCTGCGTGACAGAACCGGCATTGTACAGCTGGCATTCAATGACGGAACCGACCGTACGATTTTTGAAAAGGCAGCATCCTGCCACAGCGAATATGTACTCATGGCGAAGGGCGTCGTAACCAAGCGCTCCAGCATCAATCCGGATATGAAAACCGGCGAAGTGGAGATTATCGTAGAGGAACTGCGTATTCTGGCAAAGGCACAGACAACCCCCTTCTTCATCACCGATGAAACCAAGGTAAACGAGGAGCTGCGTCTCAAGTATCGTTATCTGGACCTGCGCCGTGCGCCGCTTCAGCACAATCTGATGATGCGTCATAAGATCGCACAGGCGGCTCGTGAATATTACTATGCAAACGGCTTTATCGAAATCGAAACGCCCATGATGATGAAGTCCACCCCCGAGGGCGCACGTGACTATCTGATTCCGTCCCGTGTACACAACGGCAAGTTCTACGCACTGCCCCAGTCTCCGCAGATCTACAAGCAGCTGACTATGGTCGCTGGTCTGGACCGCTATATCCAGATCGCACGCTGCTTCCGTGACGAGGACCTGCGTGCAGACCGCCAGCCCGAATTCACACAGATCGACCTTGAAATGTCTTTTGTGGATGTAGATGACATTCTGGAAATGACAGAGGGCTTCCTGCAATATCTGCTCTCCAAGGTTCTGGACAGAGAGATCACACTGCCCATTCCCCGTATGACCTATGCAGAAGCAATGAATCGTTTCGGCTCCGACAAGCCCGATACACGTTTCGGCATGGAACTTCAGGATATCACGCCCCTGGTTTCCGATCTGGACTTTGTGGTGTTCAAGAGCGCCATTGAAGCAGGCGGCAGCGTACGCTGTATCGTAGCAAAGAATGCAGCAAAGACTCTGACCCGCAAGGAAATTGACAAGCTCACGGAAAAGGCAAAGGGCATTGGCGCAAAGGGTCTGGCATTCATCCGCTGGCATGACGAAAAGCCGAACTGCTCCTTTGCAAAGTTCCTGCCTGAGGGAAGACTGGAAGAAATTCTCGCACATCTCGGCTGTCAGCAGGGCGATGTGATCCTGGTCGTTGCGGACAAGAATAAGGTGACTCTGCCTGTACTGGGCGCGCTGCGTCTGATGGTAGCAAAGCAGCTGGATATCATCCCGAAGGATGAACTGAACTTCCTGTGGATCACACAGTTCCCGTTCTTTGAATGGGATGAGGATAGTGAGACCTGGGTGGCAATGCACCATCCCTTCACAATGCCCATGGATGACTGTCTGGAATATCTGGACACCAATCCGGAAAAGGTCATTGCAAAGGCGTTTGACCTGGTACTGAACGGTACAGAATTGTCCTCCGGCTCCATTCGTATTACAAACTATGAACTTCAGCAGAAGATGTTTGAGGCTCTGGGTCTGACCGAAGAGGAGATCGAAGCAAAGTTCGGCTTCCTGGTAGAAGCCTATAAATACGGCGCACCGCCTCACGGCGGTCTGGGTATTGGTCTGGACCGTCTGGCAATGGTCCTGCTTCAGGCAGAGAGCCTGCGTGATGTGGTGGCATTCCCGAAGGTGCAGAACGCAAGCGAACTGATGAGCGAATGTCCGTCTGCGGTGGATCAGGAAAGCCTGGATGTTCTGGGCATTCAGCTGGCTCCCAAGCAGGATGAGGCTGCGGAATAAAGGCGCATTGTCATAAAAAAGAATTCAGAAACAGGCAGCTGCTTGTTTCTGAATGCAGAAAAATGCATACTTTAATAGCGGGCGCACAATGCTCGCCCCTGCATAATGGCTATTTTACGTTATTTCGTGTAGGGGCGACCATTGGTCGCCCGCAATTTTATTTCAACATTCGGGTTTACCGACAATCTCAATCATGATTTTTATCTTGATTTTCAATTGGGAACAGCATAATATAAATGTATAGCCGCCCCTTCCGGCGCATAGACTAAAGCAGGAAATGTGCAAGGAGGAACCAGGGTGAAACGGCTGATTTGTATGATGATTTGCCTGATTTTCGGGTGCAGGCTGTTTGCAGCTTCTGCACAGGCGGAGGAGCCGCAGCCGGAAGCTGCTGCTTATGTGCTGATGGAATGCAGTACAGGTGCTGTTCTGGAGGAACAGAACGGCAGCATGCCATTGCCTGTAGGTACCATGGCAAAGCTTATGACAGCCCTGCTTGCCGGGGAGATGCTTGCATCCGGGCAGTGGCAGAAGGATACCATACTGACAGCATCGGATTGCGTAAATGATGTCAAAGGCGCTGTTATCTGGCTGCTGCCGGGGGAAACCATGACAGTTGACAATCTGCTGAAGGGTCTGATCATCGGCAACGCCGGCGATGCGGCAGCAGTTCTTGCGGAAAATATCAGCGGCAGCCAGACGGATTTTGTTATGGATATGAATGCACGGGCATTCGATCTGGGAATGCATAATACTGTTTTCACAACCCCCCAGGGGTATGATGATGAACGGGCATATTCCACAGCCTGCGATATCGGGCTGCTCTGCTGTGCGCTGTCGGAACTGGAGTGTCTGCTTCCCTATTTCACCACATGGCGTGACTTTCTCCGGGACGGCGCAACAGAACTGGTAAACGAAAACACCTTTGCCCGGACTTATGAGGGCATGATCGGCTGGAAGGCAGGCCATTCCGAGGCTGCCGGCTGGTGTATTGCTGCCGGCGCAGAGAAAGACGGGATGCAGTGCGCTGCGGTCATACTCGGCTCTCCCGATGAGGATTCCCGCTTTGCGCTTGCAAGAACACTCCTGCGGAAGGGCTTTTCCCAGTATCAGGTGACTCTGCCGGGATATTCCTCAGAATTTATGAAGCCCGTTGCAGTCCGTGGCGGTATTGCACAGTATGTGGAGACGGAAGCGGCATCCCTGCAGGGACTGGTCGTACCCCGGTCGGATCCCGCCCTGACGACAGTGCTTGTGCTGCCCGATTATATCCGTGCTCCGGTCGAAAAGGGCAGATGCATCGGAGTGGCTGCCTTCTATAATGGGGATACGCTGCTCCTGGAGACCCCTCTGGTCGCAAAAGAGTCTGTAGCAGAGATGACAATCGGCGAAGCGATACGAAAAATAGTAGTCAAAATGTGCAAATTATGATGATGAATTTGTGCAGAATCCATAAGAATTGAGATTTCTCTTGCAATTGACGCCAGAATATAGTATGATATATATGGTAAATTGGTTGGGAAATGCCCTGTTGGCATAAAGTGTTATTAGGTTGCGGTTTCCCCAAAAATGGAGGAATGAATAAAATGTCTTTAAAGCTGAACACCAGATATCTGGCAGACTTTATGAACGATGAGGAAATGCGCGGTATTGCGCATCAGGTTGAGGCTTCTGCAAAGATGCTTCATGAGAAGTCCGGTCAGGGCAGTGACTTCCTGGGCTGGCTGACTCTGCCGACAGATTACGATAAGGATGAATTCGAGAGAATCAAGGCAGCAGCAAAGAAGATTCAGAGCAACTCTGAGATTCTGATCGTGATCGGTATCGGCGGTTCTTATCTGGGCGCACGTGCTGCAATCGAATTCCTGAAGTCCACACTTTATAACAACATGAAGAAGGACACTCCGGATATCTACTATGTGGGCAACAGCATCAATCCCACCTATCTGAGCGAGATCATCTCTCTTTGCGAGGGCAAGGATTTCTCTGTAAACGTTATCTCCAAGTCCGGTACAACAACAGAACCGGCACTGGCATTCCGCGTGTTCAAGAAGCTGGTAGAAGATAAGTACGGCAAGGAAGGCGCAAAGGATCACATCTTTGCGACAACTGACAAGGCAAAGGGCACACTGAAGGAGCTGTCTGATACAGAGGGCTATGAGACATTCGTAGTACCGGATGATGTAGGCGGACGCTTCTCCGTTCTGACTGCTGTAGGTCTGCTGCCCATCGCGGTTGCCGGCTGCGATATCGATGCACTGATGGCTGGTGCTGCGCAGGCACAGAATGATTATATGGCAGATTTCGAGAACAACGACTGCTACAAGTATGCAGCGATCCGCAATATTCTCAGCCGCAAGGGCAAGAATGTGGAAATGCTGGTATCCTATGACCCGAACTTTGTTATGATGTCCGAGTGGTACAAGCAGCTGTTCGGCGAAAGCGAAGGTAAGGATAACAAGGGTATTTTCCCGGCAGCAGGTGTATTCTCCACCGACCTGCACTCTATGGGTCAGTACATTCAGGAAGGTTCACGCATCCTGTTTGAGACAGTTGTGGATATCAAGAAGCCCAAGACTGACCTGTATCTGGAAGCAGATGAGGAAAATCTGGACGGTCTGAACTTCCTGTGCAACCAGAATATGTCCGTTGTAAACCGCAAGGCTCTGGAGGGTGTTATTCTGGCACATACAGAGGGCGGCGTTCCGAACATCATTCTGGAACTGGAAGATACCACGGAAAAGAGCCTGGGCTATCTGATCTACTTCTTCGAGAAGGCTTGTGCAATTTCCGGTTATCTGCTGGGCGTGAATCCCTTCAATCAGCCGGGTGTTGAAAGCTACAAGAGAAACATGTTTGCGCTGCTGGGCAAGCCGGGCTATGAGGATCAGAAAGCTGCACTGGAAGCAAAGCTGGCTGACTAATTACAATTTTTAAACCAAGTGCTGTTTTGCGGCGTCTGCCGCATCAACATAAATGCAACAAGAAATCAATTGTGTCTTTTCGGACACGAAAGGAGTTTATTATGATTCAACTGATTACAGGTAAAAAGGGCAGCGGCAAGACCAAGATCCTGATCGATAAGATCAACGGTGCTGTTAAGGAAACCAACGGCTGTCTGGTTTGCATCGAAAAGGGTGCAACACTGCGCAGCTCCATCAGCTACAAGGTCAGATGGTGCGATGCAGACCAGTTCGCAATCGACAGCTTTGATTCCTTCTACGGCTTCGCAGCAGGTATGCTGGCTGGCAACTATGATATCAAGGAAATCTTTGTTGACGGTATCTTCAAGATCGCCGGCTCTGATTTCGATGCTCTGGGCGTAATGCTGGACAAGCTGGCTAAGCTGACAGGTGAAGATGTAACTGTTGTATTCACACTGTCTGCTGACAACAGCGAACTGCCGGCTTCTGTAACAAAGTATCTGGGCTAATTGCCGGAGAATCCGGAATTTGCGAACTTTTTGAAAAAATGCTTGACAAGCTGTCCCATTATAGTATATAATAGATGTTGCAATGCGTGAAAGGAAAGAAGTATGAACTTACAACTGCGGGAAGTATTTCAGGTCGAAGG
>JAFURN010000026.1 GCA_017480865.1 Ruminococcus sp.
AATGCTTCTATCGTAAGCCCCTGATTCCGAAATCGGTGCTGATGGCGCATCGTGAGGGTCTGATTTTCGGCAGTGCCTGCGAAGCCGGTGAACTGTTCCAGGCAATGGTTGAGAAGCGCTCTCATGAGGAGATCGTGAAGCTGGCAGAGTTTTATGACTACCTGGAAATTCAGCCGGCAGCCAATAATGCCTTTATGATCCGGAATGGCAGTGCTGCCAATATGGAGGAACTGCGTGACTATAACCGTGCCATTGTAAAGCTGGGCGAGGAATTGGGAATTCCTGTATGTGCAACTTGTGACGTGCATTTTATGGATCCCAAGGATGCGATTTTCCGGGAGATCATTCAGGCAGGTCAGGGCTATGAAGATGCGGACAAGCAGCCGCCCCTGTATCTACGGACGACGGAAGAAATGCTGGAGGAGTTTGCATATCTGGGTGAGGAAAAGGCATATGAAATTGTAGTAGAAAACACCAATCACATTGCAGATATGATTGAGCGTGTACGCCCGATTCCGAAGGGAACCTTTACCCCGAATATTGATGGCGCAGAGGAGGACCTTATCCGCATTACTCACGATAAAGCACATGAAATTTACGGTGATCCGCTGCCCGAACTGGTAGAAAAGCGTCTTGACCGGGAACTGAGCTCGATCATCAAGCACGGCTTTGCGGTGCTGTATATCATTGCACAAAAGCTTGTGTGGGACAGCGTGGATCATGGCTATCAGGTAGGCTCCCGAGGCTCTGTTGGTTCATCTTTTGTGGCATCCATGGCAGGTATTTCGGAAGTAAATCCGCTGGTTCCCCACTATGTCTGCCCCAAGTGCAAGCATAGTGAATTCATTACAGACGGCAGCTACGGCAGCGGTTTTGACCTCCCGGCAAAGGATTGCCCGCACTGTCATGTGGATATGATCCGTGACGGACACGACATTCCCTTCGAAACCTTCCTGGGATTTGACGGTGACAAAGCACCTGATATCGACCTGAACTTCTCAGGTGAATACCAGGGAAATGCGCACCGCTATACAGAGGAACTTTTTGGCAGGGACAATGTGTTCAAAGCCGGAACCATCGCTGCGGTCGCAGATAAGACGGCTTACGGATACGTAAAAAAATATCTGGAGGAATGCGGCAAGGTCTGCAGTCCTACAGAGATCAACCGTCTCTCTATCGGATGTACCGGTATCAAGCGTACCACAGGACAGCATCCGGGCGGCATGGTAGTTGTGCCGAATGATTATGATGTATACGACTTTACTCCTGTGCAGCATCCGGCGGATTCTGCGGATTCTGATGTAATCACGACGCATTTCGACTTCCATTCGCTTCACGATACGATCCTGAAGCTGGATGAACTGGGTCATGTGGTACCAACTATGTATAAGCATCTGGAGGATATGACAGGACTGGATATCAAGGATGTTCCTACAACAGATCCGAGAGTCATCCGTATGTGTACCCATGCAGAGGAACTGGGTGTAACCGGCGAGGAGATCTACTGTAAAACAGGAAGTCTCGGTATCCCCGAAATGGGTACGGGCTTTACCATCCAGATGCTGCTGGATTCCAAGCCCAAGAAATTCAGTGACTTCCTGCAGGTATCCGGACTTTCCCACGGTACGGACGTATGGCTGGGAAATGCGAAGGATCTGATCGACAACGGAACCTGTACGATTTCTGACGTGATCGGTACTCGAGACAGCATCATGACCTATCTGCTGTACAAGGGAGTGGAACCGAAGCAGGCATTCCAGATCATGGAGGATACCCGTAAGGGTAAAGCACCCAAAACCTTCACACCCGAGCGGATTCAGATGCTGAAGGACCATAATGTTCCGGACTGGTATATCGAGAGTTGTCTGAAAATCAAGTACATGTTCCCCAAGGCGCATGCAGCCGCCTATGTAACAGCAGCCATTAAGCTGGGCTGGTTCAAGCTGTATCGTCCGCTGGAATATTATGCGGTTTATTTCAGCACACGAGGCGGAGATTTTGACTGTGACATCGTTCTTCAGGGCAAGCAGGCAGTGCGTGATAAGATCGAGGAGCTGCGTGAAAAGGGCAACGAGCGCTCCAAGAAGGAAACTGACCTGATGGATTTGCTTATGATCGTCAACGAAATGTACTCAAGAGGCTATGAATTTCTGCCTGTGGACATCTACCATTCTCAGGCAAACCGCTATACTGTGGAAGACGGAAAGGTTCGTATTCCGTTCGGCGCATTGTCCGGTGTTGGTGCTGCTGCTGCAAATGCCCTGTATGAGGCGGCACAGAAGCGTGATTTTATTTCCATTGAAGAATTTCAGGAGAAAAGCGGCGCTTCAAAAACACTGATTGAAACGCTGGAAAAGTTGAACGCTATGGGCGATTTGCCAAAATCCAGTCAGATGACGCTGTTTTAAGAATGTATGCTTGACAATTGCATTGGAATGTGTTACTATAGTATCATGTTAGCACGATGAAGTGACGGAGGAGGAAGCAATGAGAAAATATGATTTGATTACACCGGAGGGTACAAAGGACTTTCTGTTTGAGGAATGTCTGGTGAGACGTGAAACAGAAGCGAAGATCCACGATATATTCCGCGGAAAGGGTTACTATGAACTGACCACACCGGCTCTTGAATTTTTTGATGTATTCCAGACAGAATCGGGACATTACCCGCAGGAGCGTCTGTATAAGCTGACCGACAGCAAGGGAAGACTCCTGGTGATGCGTCCGGAGAGTACCATGCCCATTGCACGTGTGGTAGCTACCCGCCTGAAGGATGCTGCGCTGCCGCTGCGTCTGTTCTACAACCAGAGTGTATACCGCTTTGAATCTGCGCTGAAGGGCAGAAGCAACGAGATTGTACAGACCGGCATTGAACTGATCGGCAGCGCATCCCATATGGCGGATCTGGAAATGGTCAGCACAGCAATTGAGGTACTGGAAAGCTGTTCGGAAACAAGCTTTTCTCTGGAGATCGGCGATGCAGGCGTATTCAAGGAACTGATGCGTGAACTGAATGCAACTGAGGAAGAGCGCGAAAACATCCGCTATCTGATTGAGACGAAGAACTATCCTGCACTGAACGATCTGCTGGATACCATGGGAGATTCGCCGGCAATTGCAGCACTGAAAAGACTGCCTGCTATGTTCGGTGGAGAAGAAGTGTTCGATAAGGCAGCAGGACTGTACTCCAACCAGAGAATCAATATGATTCTGGATGATCTGCGTCAGCTTTACGGAGAAATTTCTCAGCTGATCGGCAAGGGCAGACTGACAGTCGATCTTGGTATGGTAAACAATGCAGATTATTATACAGGTGTTATCATCAAGGGCTATCTGGAAGGATATGGTGAAGAGGTTCTGTCGGGCGGACGCTACAACAAGCTGCTTGCTGACTATGGATATGACATCCCGGCGACTGGTTTTGGTGTGAATGTGGATGCCATTGCAAAGGTTGCCATCAAGGAGAATCCAAGAGAAGTAAAGCCTGCGGATGTGCTGCTGTATGCAGAACCCGGCTATGAAATGAAGGCAATTCAGCTTGCCAAGCAGCTGCATGCAGAAAGCGGCGTTGTGACAGAATTTGCTCTGCTGGATGATATTGACGCAGTGCGTGAATATGCACGGGAAAAGAAAATCGGCCGTATTGTTGTGGTTGACGGCGAAGTGACGGAGGTGTGAGTATGACAAAACCCTTGAGAATTGCTCTGACAAAGGGAAGATTGGAAAAGGATACGGTTGCTCTGCTGGAGCGTCTGGGATATGACTGTACCGCAGTCCGTGAGAAGGGCCGTCGACTGATTCTGCCCATTCCCGACGGAAACATGGAGGTCGTACTGGCAAAGGCTGCCGATGTTATTACTTATGTAGAACACGGTGTCTGCGATATCGGTGTAGTCGGCAAGGATACGATTATTGAGATGGAAGGCAAATTCTTCGAACTGTGTGATCTGGGCTTCGGCAGATGCCGTTTTGCTCTGGCAACAAAGAAGGATGCAGACTTCTACAGTGGATTCGGCGTAAAGACCATTGCCACCAAGTATCCCAATGTTGCACGTAAGTTTTTTGAAAGTAAGAACATGGATATCGATATTGTAAAAATTGAAGGCTCTGTTGAGCTTGCACCGCTGCTGGATCTGGCTGACGGTATTGTTGATATTGTAGAGACAGGCGTTACGCTTCGTGAAAACGGTCTGGAAGTCGTTGAGGATGTTGTTCCGATTTCCGCAAGACTGATCGTAAACACAGTAAGCCTGAAGCTTCGTCAGCAGGAGATTCAGGAACTGGTTGCAAAGATTGAGGAGGCACTGAAAAACAATGATTGAGATGAAGAGAATCAATGCAAGTGATGCTGCGGAAAAGCAGGCATTCTTTGAGATGCTGGATCAGCGCAGCGGCGAGACGAACGAGCGTGTGACAGCTGCTGTTACTGAGATCATTGCAAATGTAAAGGCTGGCGGTGACAATGCTGTCAAGGACTACACCCTGAAGTTTGACGGCAATCTGCCGCAGTATTATGAGGTTCCTCGTGACGTTATAAATGATGCACTGACAGAAGCTGATCCTGATTTTGTAAACGCACTTCTGAACGCCATGGAGAATGTGCGTGATTTCCACCAGAGACAGGTTCCTCAGGGCTTTATCAATGCTCTGCCGAATGGCGTTATCCTCGGTCAGCGTGTAAAGGGACTTGACAGAGTTGGTCTTTATGTACCCGGCGGTACAGCAGCGTATCCCTCCAGTGTGATCATGAACGCTGTTCCTGCTAAGATCGCAGGCGTTAAGGAAATCATCATGGTAACTCCGCCCCGCAAGGACGGCACACCCAATCCTGATATTCTGGTTGCAGCAGCGATCTGCGGCGTTGACAGAGTGTTCATGTCCGGCGGTGCACAGGCAATTGCAGCACTGGCATACGGCACGGAGGAGATCCCGAAGGTAGACAAGATCGTAGGTCCCGGTAATATCTATGTAGCAACGGCTAAGAAGCTGCTGTATGGTGTTGTGGATATTGATATGATCGCAGGTCCCAGTGAAATTCTGGTTATGGCGGACGAAACCGCCGATCCGAAGTTTGTGGCAGCGGATCTGATGTCACAGGCAGAGCACGATGTACTGGCGTCCTCAATTCTTGTAACAACAAGCAGCGAGCTTGCTGATAAGACTGAGGCAGAACTGAATCGTCAGGCTGCATATCTTTCCCGTCAGGAAATTATTGAGAAGTCTCTGAATACATACGGTGCGATTCTGCTATGCGATACCCGTGAGGAAGCCGCAGCCATTGCGAATCAGGTTGCTCCTGAGCACCTTGAAGTCCTCATGGAGAATCCTATGGAGCTTCTCGGAAGCCTTGACAATGCAGGCTCTATCTTCCTTGGTGCATACGCTTCTGAGCCGCTGGGTGATTACTACGCAGGTCCCAACCACGTTCTTCCTACAAGCGGTACCGCAAGATTCTTCTCACCTCTTGGTGTAAACAGCTTCATCAAGCGTTCAAGCTATACCTACTATACAAAGGACGCTCTCAGAAATGCAAAGGATGACATCGTACTGATCGCAAACCGTGAGGGTCTGACTGCACACGCTAATGCGATTACCGTGAGATTTGAGGATGAGAAGTAATGTTTAAAGAAAAGAAGGAAAAGAAGAAAAATCGTTTTATACTCAAGGATGACCAGCCACTTGGTTTGGGATTTTTGTATGTAATTGTTGATTCTGAGACTGGAGTGAATTATCTTGTCGCAGGCGGCAGTTCTCCTGAACATGTAACACCGCTTCTTGATAAAGATGGTAAACCAATAATTGATGATATATCCCAGATGTAAGGATGTGTTTAAAATGAGAGAATCACAGATCAAAAGAACCACAAGAGAAACAGATATAGATGTAAAGGTATGCCTCGACGGACAGGGAAAAGCTGACATCGACACAGGCATCGGCTTCTTTGACCATATGCTGACTGCACTTTCCGTACACAGCGGAATCAGCATGACGATCCGTGTAAAGGGAGACCTGCATGTGGACGGTCACCATACAGTAGAGGATACTGGTATCGTTCTGGGTAAGGCACTGGGTGAGGCACTGGGTGACAAATCCGGTATCACACGCTACGGCAGTGCATTCATCCCGATGGATGAGTCGCTTGCCTTTTGCAGCCTTGACATCAGCAACCGTCCGTTTCTGGTATTTCGTGGAAGCTTCACAAATGCCATGATCGGCAGTTACGATGCATGCCTTACCGAAGAATTCTTCCGTGCCTTTGCCTTCAATGCAGGTATTACGCTGCATGTGGATATGATGTACGGCAGCAATGACCACCACAAATGCGAAGCTGCCTTCAAGGCTGTGGCTCACGCTCTGAAAACGGCAGTAATGCCGCTTTCGGACGGAAAAACCCTTTCCACGAAAGGAGTATTATAAATGATAGCAATCGTTGATTACGGTGCAGGCAACATTTTCAGCGTGAAGAACGCTCTTGATTATCTTGGTCTTGAAAATGAGCTTACATCCGATCCGGAGAAGATAAAAGCCGCTGACGCAGTGATTCTGCCGGGCGTAGGCGCATTCCCTGCGGCAATGAAGAAGCTGTGCGAAAGCGGGCTTACCGAGGTCGTAAAGGAAGAAGCAAAGAAGAAGCCTTTCCTTGGAATATGCCTTGGTATGCAGATGCTTTTTGAAAAGGGCTATGAGTTTGAGGAATGCGACGGCTTAGGACTCATTCCCGGCAGCGTTCAGAAGATGGACAAGCCCGGCTTTATCATTCCTCATATGGGATGGAACAAGCTGGAATACGGTACAGAATGCCCTGTCCTTGATGATATCGGCGATGATGCGTATGTGTATTTCGTGCATTCCTATGAAGCCGTAACAGATGATAAGTACCTTGCTGCATGGGTTGACTATGACGGAAAGGTACCTGCTATGGTTTACGACGGCGACACAGTATACGGCGCACAGTTCCATCCGGAGAAAAGCGGCAGTACAGGACTTCAGATCCTTAAAAACTTCGGAGGGCTTATAGGATGATAATATTACCTGCAATTGATATAAAGGACGGAAACTGTGTAAGACTTTTCAAGGGCGATTTCAATACCGTTGAAAAGGTTGCAGCCGACTATCTTGAAACAGCAAAGGGCTTTGAAGCGGCAGGCTCTTCATGGATCCACATGGTTGACCTTGACGGTGCAAAAGAGGGCAGACCCGTGAACACAAAAATCTATACAGACGTTGCCGAGAAAACAAACCTGAAGGTTGAGCTTGGCGGTGGTATCAGAAGCCTTGAAACCATTGACGAGTACCTGAAAATGGGTATCACAAGAGTTATCCTCGGTTCTGTTGCGCTGAAAAATCCGAAGCTTGTAAGTCAGGCTGTAGAGAAGTTCGGCAGCGAGAAGATCGTTGTAGGAATCGACGCTATGAACGGCATGGTTGCAACTGAGGGCTGGCTGGAGACATCTGACGTGAATTACATCGACCTTGCAAACAAGATGATCGAGGTCGGCGTTAAGTATTTCATTTTCACAGACATTTCCAAGGACGGCACACTCAGCGGCGTAAACAAGGAGCAGCTTCAGGCTCTCTATGACGGCACAAAGGGCGGCTGTAATATCATAGCAAGCGGCGGCGTACATACAATGGATGATATCGTTGCCTGCAAGGAAATGGGTCTCTACGGCACTATCTGCGGCAAGTCTATTTATAAGGGTACCCTTGATCTCCGTGAGGCGATAGAATACGCTCATAAATAGAATGCGTAAGCCGAAGTTCAGGAGTACGTAAATGAAAAATTTGCTGCGTGTACAAGGCATAGACAAATTGCTTGAACAATTGCCGGAAGAGTATCATCATTGGCATTTATTCGGGAATGTATTGTCCTTTAATTTTGATAAGCACTTTGACTGTGAAAAGAAATTTGAAGAGATAGCTTGTATTACTATGCTGCTTACAGATAAGGAATACAAGTACATAATTAAGGTTCAGCTAAACAATGTTGTTGGTGATGTCCATTTTAATGTTGACAATGGCTTTTTCAGTGGTCTGCAAATGCTTGATGTCAAAAAGAACGGCTATGAAACTGACAGAGGTCTTATCGTATCAAGCTTTGAAATGGACAGTGAATTCTCTATAGAATGCGAGTCCGTTTCTGTAGAGTTGATTGATAGTTGATTTGCTATTTATAACATAAAAATCAAAGGAGGTAAACAATGCTTGCAAAAAGAATCATACCCTGTCTTGATGTCCGTGACGGCAAGGTAGTAAAGGGTGTTAAATTTGAGGGCGTCCGTGATGTAGGCGACCCTGTTGCACTTGCTGAGATCTACAATCAGCAGGGTGCAGATGAGATCGTTTTCTATGACATTACCGCATCCTATGAGAAGCGCGGTGTTATGCTTGATGTTGTAAGAGAGACGGCAAAGCGTGTATTCGTACCGCTGACAGTAGGCGGCGGAATCAAGACGGTTGACGATATCCGTGACACACTGAGAGCAGGTGCAGACAAGGTATCCGTAAACTCTCAGGCGGTAAAGAATCCTCAGCTCATCAAGGATGGTGCGGATATTTTCGGCAGCCAGTGCATATGCGTGGGAATTGACGCTAAGAAGATCGCAGAAAACAAGTGGACAGTATACATCAACGGCGGACGAGTTGATATGGGTCTTGACCTGATCGACTGGGTAAAGCAGATCGAAAGCCTCGGCGCAGGTGAGATCTGTCTCAATTCCATCGACGCTGACGGCACAAAGGAAGGCTTCGACCTGCCCATGCTGAGAGCCGTATGTGACGCAGTAAGCATTCCCGTCATCGCCAGCGGCGGTGCAGGGAAGATCGATGATTTTTCACAGGTATTCGAGGAAACAGGTGCAACAGCTGCACTGGCAGCGTCACTGTTCCACTTCGGTGAGCTGACAGTAGGCGATGTAAAGGCGCACTGCCGCAGTAAAAATATAATTATGAGGTAATCATGGCGATTGTATATAAGGATAAACATGATTTCAGCAGTGAAGAGCTTGAGAATTTATTCTTGTCCGTTGAGTGGTCGTCAGGGCATTATCCGGATAAGCTTGTCACAGCTATGAAAAATTTTGAAACGGTGTATTCAGCATACGACGGAGAAAAGCTTGTTGGCATGATATGTGCAATGGATGATGGGATAATGACTGCATATGTTCACTATTTGCTTGTAAACCCTGAGTATCAGGGTCAGGAAATAGGCAGAACACTGGTAGATATGGTCAAGGAGAAATATGCCGATTTCCTGCGTATCGTTCTCATTGCATATAATAAAGAAGCGCATTTTTACGAAAACTGCGGATTTAAGAAAGAGGAGAAATATTCTCCCATGTTCATTACTTCACTGTGGACTTAAAGGAGTAACCTATGGTAAAAATTGATATAAATGATCTCAGCCACTTTTTCAAAAAAGGCGAGCTGATTCCGGCAATTGCCTTTGATGTAGATACAAAGACAGTACTTATGCTTGCCTATATGAATGAGGAAAGCCTCAGAAAGACACTGGAGACAGGCTACGCATGGTACTGGAGCCGCTCCAGACAGGAGCTCTGGAACAAGGGCGCGACCTCCGGTCATCTTCAGAAGATAGTTTCTGTCTATGGTGACTGTGATGATGATACATTGCTGCTTAACGTAAAGCAGACAGGAGTTGCCTGTCACACAGGCGAATACAGCTGCTTTTTCAATGAAATTTATGGAGAGGAAGAATAATTATGAGTAACCCTATGCAGGATCTGTACGATGTAGTACTGGACAGAAAGAGAGTTTACGACAGCGGAGAGGTAAACATTGAGGATCAGAAGTCCTATA
>JAFURN010000027.1 GCA_017480865.1 Ruminococcus sp.
AGCTTGGTGCCAACGCCGTCTGTACCGGAAACCAGAACCGGCTTTTCAATACCAGTCAGGTCCAGTTCAAACAGACCGCCGAAGCCGCCGATGCCTGTCAGAACATTTGATGTCATCGTTTTTGCAATGTGCTCCTTCATCAAAGACACTGCCTTATAACCAGCGGTTACGTCAACGCCCGCCTTCTTGTAGCTTTCAGAATAGCTTTCCATTATAACCTCCATAGAGTCATTTTTACTTATTATTCTTTGCCCGACCAGCAGTATGTGCAGAGTTTACATTCCGGCAGCCCTACTGCTCTTACTGTACCTTCCAGGGACTGGAACTCAAGAGATGTAAGCTTGAGTCTGCGGCAGATCGCATCCCTCAGTCTCTTGCCTCTTTCTGTTGAGGAATCACAGTATTCCTTGATATATTTTATGCCCTCTGCTCCCTCGTACTCGTCAATGATCTGTCTTGCAATCAGCTCCATTTCAGAAGAACTTCTGGAGAAATTGAGGTACTTGCAGCCATACATAATAGGCGGACATGCAGAGCGCATATGCACTTCCTTTGCACCGTTCTCATAGAGGAATTCCACGGTCTCTCTCATCTGCGTACCTCTTACGATACTGTCGTCAACGAAGAGAAGCTTCTTTCCTTTGATCAGCTCCGGCACAGGCAGCAGCTTCATTTTTGCTACCTTGTTTCTCATGGCCTGATTTGTAGGGGTAAAGCTTCTTGACCATGTAGGAGTGTACTTGATGAACGGTCTTGCAAAGGGGATACCGCTTTTGTTGGCATAGCCGATTGCATGGGGAATACCGGAATCCGGTACGCCGCATACATAATCCACATCGGGCAGCTGATCATTTGCCATATCATATTCCGCCATGATCTCACCATTTCTGGTTCTCATGACTTCAACATTCACACCTTCATAGCACGCATTGGGATAGCCATAGTATGTCCAGAGAAAGGCACATATTTTCATATCGTCCGTACCCTCTGCCATGATCTCCATTTCATCCTTTGTAAGACGAACGATCTCAGCAGGACGAAGCTCATGACAGGTTTCATAACCAAGCTTCTGGGAGGCGAAGGATTCCAGAGCAAAACAATAACCATCGGAGCGTTTGCCCACGATAATCGGCAGTCTGCCCATTTTGTCTCTTGCAAGGATGATCGACTTTTCTGTCATGATCGCCAGAGACATGGTACCCTTTATCTTTTCCTGCGCATAGCGGATACCCTCTGCGAAGGAATCCTTCTGTGCAATAAGAGCTGCAATCAGACCGCAGGAATTGATACTACCGCTGCTCATGGTTTCAAAGTTTGCGTGACCAGCTTCCAGAAGTTCATCGGACAACTCCTTGGCATTTGTGATAATACCAATGGAGCAGATGGCATAAAGCCCGAGCTTTGAGCGAACCATAATCGGCTGCGGATCTGTATCGCTGATACAGCCGATACAGATATTGCCCCGCATTTTTTCTACATCCTTCTCGAATTTCGTACGAAAAGGAGAATTCTCAATGCTGTGAATGTTTCTCTGGAAACCAAGATCGGCTGAATATGATGTCATGCCGCCGCGTCTTGTTCCAAGATGAGAGTGAAAATCGGTTCCGAAGAAAACATCGGAAATGCAGTCATTGGATGATACTGCTCCAAAAAATCCACCCATGCTTATTCACCAAAGATTCTTCTCATAACTTCCTGATAAGCCTCTTCTGTACCGCCCATACCACGACGGAAACGGTCCTTATCCAGCTTTTCATTGGTATTTACATCCCACAGACGGCAGGTATCGGGAGAGATCTCATCTGCCAGAATGATGGTGCCGTCAGCCAGACGACCGAACTCGATCTTGAAGTCGATCAGCTTGATACCGATGTTCAGGAAGAATGCCTTCAGGACCTCGTTTACCTTTCTGGTGTAAGCCTTGATGGTGTCGATCTCTTCCTGTGTTGCCAGACCCAGTGCCAGTGCATAGTCATCATTGATGAACGGGTCATTCAGCTCATCGCACTTATAGCTGAACTCAACGATCGGGCAGAGCAGTTCCTTGCCCTCTTCAACGCCCATTCTCTTGGAAAAGCTGCCGGCAGCCACGTTACGAACGATAACCTCCAGCGGAACAATGGAAACCTGCTTTACAGCAGTTTCACGGTCGCTCAGTTCTTCTACCAGGTGTGTCGGAACGCCTTCCTTTTCCAGCTGCTTCATCACATAGTTTGCCATCTTGTTGTTGATGACACCCTTGCCCATGATAGTGCCCTTCTTTTCACCATTGAATGCAGTAGCGTCATCCTTATAATCAACAATTACAACGCCCGGTACATTTGTGGTGTAAACCTTCTTTGCCTTACCTTCGTAGAGCTGCTCAACCTTTTCATAATTTGCCATTTTCAATTCCTCCATAACAACCATACTTATCAGAATGAATAAAAATTATTCAATTCAAACTTAAATCCAGGCACCTCTGCCTTATGCGTTACATTCTGCGGACAGCTTTGCATCCTTTTCGATAACGCCTGCTTCCATTTCCGCCTTCATAGCAACGAGTTTTTCTGCCAGTGTCTCATCAGAAATTGCCAGCATCTGCACTGCCAGAATTGCAGCATTTGCCGCACCGTCAACTGCTACTGTTGCAACCGGCACACCCTTCGGCATCATCACGGTTGCAAGAAGCGCATCCATGCCGTCAAGAACCTTTGACTTCATCGGAATGCCAATTACCGGAAGTGTTGTATTTCCTGCCAGCACACCTGCCAGATGCGCTGCCATTCCTGCTGCTGCAATGATAACACCAAATCCGTTTGCCTTTGCATTTTCTGCAAACGCAATTGCCTGCTTCGGTGTGCGGTGAGCGGAAAGGACATGTGCCTCATACTCAACCCCGAACTTTTCAAGTTCTGCGAAAGCCGCCTTTACTACAGGCAGATCACTGTCACTGCCCATGATGACTGCAACTTTTTTTGACATATTTATCCTCTTTTCTTCGTACAAAGTACGATTATAATCATTCATTATTTTCCCATCCGCTGTCGGAAGGCTCCGAAAACTCTGCATGGTACAGATACCAGTCACCGGATTCATCCGCTGCAAAGGTCAGCTTCAGATCTGCACTTCGCTGCATCTCTTCACTTGTCCCGGCTCCGGTTTCTGACTCTGTTTCTCTTTCCTGCACAGCAAGCTTTGTTTCACATTGCAGCATAGTTACGCCGTCCACCTCGGCTGCGGATATTGCAACAGAATCCAGCGCACCGCCCTTCCACCGAAAAGCGGTATCCGATGCTTCCGTTATTGTGAGCAGCCGTGCAGCAGTTGTAAATTCTGCCAGCCTTTCCGGCTTCTCACGCCGGTATGCATCCAGATATGCAAGCATGCAATCTGCAACCTCACACCAATCCGAGCGTTCCGCCTTCCGCAGAACCTGTGCATCACGGGTTTGCAGGGTAAACGAAACAGGCCGAATGCGTCTTGGCAGATCGATCTCAATCAGACTCAATTCAGCACCCAGACCATAAATAAAGGTATCGCCGTCCTTTTCCAGGCGGAGCGTTTCGTCAACCAGAGAATAGGAATCCCATGCATCGGGAAGCAGCAGCTGAAAATCCGCATCGTAGAAAAAATATTTTCCGTCCGCTTCAAGCTGCCCGGCGTACAGGAAATCCGTCAAGCGTTCCATACTCTTATAAGCAAAGGGAACAACAACATTTCCCTCGTTGTCGATGATTCCCGTCAGCGTCTTTGCGTTCGTAACAAGCTTCGCCGCAAAGCAGCGATTGCCGATTCCGGAAAGTTCTGTCCATTCTGCTTCCAGAATGATATTTCCATTATCATCTGTCAGTCCATACCTTCCGTTTTCATCCTGGAAAACATGACTGGCTGCATTGCTGCCGGAAAGTTCTGTCCGGGCCGGTTCCGTATTGCCGCCGTGGGTATCCTTATTGACATCCAGGTAAAACATGGTAATTGCGGATGCCAGCAGAATCAGAATGACAAACAACACCACAACAAGCAGTCTTGTGTGCTTATTCAACTGTTCCACCTCCCAGCGCGGGAATTCTGCCCGTCAGTTCAGTCCTGCTGTTCCTTCTTCTGGACGTATTCCTCTGTCTCCTGAATCAGATAAATAGGTCTGTTCTTGGATTCCAGATAAGTCTTGGAGAGATACTGTCCCATAATGCCGATGCAGAACAGCTGAAGTCCGCCCATCATCAGCAGAACGCAAATGGTTGTGGTGTAGCCCTGCACCGGGTCACCCCATACCAGCCACTTGATCACAACAAAGAGGATCATGACAAACGCAATCAGACAGCTGATCATACCCAGCAGAGATGAGATCGCAAGCGGTGCTGTTGAGAATGCAAAAATTCCCTCCAGTGAATATTTGAACAGAGACTTGAAGGACCATGCAGTTGTACCAGCTGCACGTTCCACATTTTCATATGGCATGTACTTGGTGCGGAAGCCCACCCAGCTGAAGATCCCTTTGGAGAAGCGGTTGTATTCTTTCATGGAAAGGATCGCATCTACCATCTGTCTGGTCATAAAGCGGAAATCCTGTGCACCATCTACGATTTCTGTCTGGGAAATCTTGTTCATGATCTTATAGAACTGGCGGGAGAACCAGGAACGGATCTTGGATTCACCCTCACGGCTGACACGGCGTGTCGTTGCACAGTCATACTCACCGCTGAGTACATACTCATACATCTGGGGAATAAACTTCGGCGGATGCTGAAGATCCGCATCCATTACGACTACATAGTCGCCCTTGGCATTCTGGAGACCTGCATACATACCTGCCTCCTTGCCGAAATTCCGGGAGAAGGAAATATACCGCACACGGCGGTCTGTTTCCGCAAGCTTGCGGAACTCTCTCAGCGTTCCGTCCTTCGAACCGTCATTGATGAACAAAAGTTCAAAATCGGTATCGGAATGCGTTTCCTGGATTTGTGCCATAACCCTTGTGATTTCCGCATAAAACAGCGGAAGCACCTCTTCCTCATTATAGCATGGCACGACAATTGATATCAGTTTCACGTTAGCGCCCCACTTCATTGATCAATTTAGATACTGCGTGCATTTCTGCATGCGCAGCATCACCCATATCTTTCATTATATCACTTTTTCTTTCCTTTTACAAGAGTTTACTGCACATATTTTTTATTTTTTCAAATTCGCTCAATCTGCACAAAACTGATGAAGGAAATTCCGCATTTCCTGCTTGTAATCCTCAGAACGGTGCGGAAACTGTTCCAGAATCACCAGAAGCTCCTCAGCTGTTACCAGACGCAGATCCTGTACCTCGCTTTCCTGCATGGTGCAGTCCTCCAGCGTAAAGGGCATGCGAACGTACCACGCTTCATGATAAGCGCCGCCGATACGGTCACGGAAAAGAAACTGCATGTCCTTTTCCGGAACATCAAGTCCCACTTCCTCCTTGGCTTCTCTTATGGCAGCGGTGCGGCTGTCCTCACCGGAATCCACAGCGCCTGCGGTAATATCCCACTGACCCGGACGGGTGGATTTTGTATCCGAACGCTTCTGCACAAGGAATCTGCCTTCCATGTCCTGAATCAGGATATGGGTACAGAGCACAAACTCGTTTTCAGGCAGAATCGTTCTGCGCGGCACGATTTTTCCGGTTTTTTCAAAGTTCTCGTTGTAAACATCCAGCAATTCCATAATAAGGACCTCCTTTTGTAAGTTCAGCACAATTTAATATTGCCTTATTGTAACATGTTTCACAAAGATCTGTCAAGACGGCAAACGAGCTTTTCTTGTGAAACAGTTGCAATTTCTTTGAAAATATGCTACACTGAATGCAGATTATTTGAATGATTCAGGAGGATTACAACATGCACCCTTTTACTGTTTACGACTGGGACCCGCTGCCCTGCAAGACATCTGCCCTTACGGACCTCATGCGCAAAAACCGCGGTCAGAATCTCCTTGTCCGTTTTTTCTATGAGGATTACGTTTATGACGCCGGTGTTCACACTGAAAACGGCAGTTCTGTATTTTATCTGGATGATGACAGCTACCCCTCTATGCTGGGATTCTGCAGCGGCGCATGCATTGAAGGCGTTCTCATCAGCGATTTTTCCGATGTGGTTCAGGTGCTTTCCGTCAATGAGAAGGATCCCCGGGAATTTCTGGCATAATGCAATACGCTCAATTGCCCCTGTAAAAAAAACAGGGGCAAATTTTTTTATCCTTCTGTCCAAAAACAGCCTTCCCGATTGTATATAAGGTGAAAGGAGGAAACACCATGGACAAAGAGCTCTTTCATCAGCATTTTATCACACTTGTAGAAACACATTCCCAGTCCCTTGCCAAACTCGCCTTTACTTACATGAAAAACATGACCGATGCCGAGGATATTGTACAGGATGTTTTTCTCACTTATTATCAGAAACGCCCTGCTCTGCAATCGGACGAGCATGAAAAGGCATGGCTCATCCGTGCCACCATCAACCGATGCAAGAACCAGCTGAAAAGCGTGTGGAGGAAAAAACGAAGCGAGCTGTCCGATACAATTCCCGCTCCCGATTCGCTGCCTGACAGCAATCTGATGGAAGCCGTACTTTCCCTGAAGGAAATTTATCGGACACCCCTGCATCTTTACTATTTCGAATCCTACACCACAAAGGAGATTGCATCCATTCTCGGCATCCGGGAGGCTGCTGCTGCAAAGCGCATTGCACGGGCACGGAGCAAGCTGAAATCCGCATTGGAAGAAAAAGGAGGTCCCTTATGAAACGACGTTATCAGAATGCATTTGAACAGCTGAACACAAGCGAACAGCTGGAAGAAACCATCATCCGCACCTGTATGGAAGCAGAACCCGAAATGACGCCCCAGCTGCGCCGCCGTCCCATGCGCCGTCTTGTGCCTGTACTGACGGCTGCGGCAGTGGGTACGGCTGTGATGGGCGTAAGTGCCTATGCAATTACAACAGGCATACGCAAGCAGGCGGATACCTATTTTACGCAGAACAGCGCCAACACTGAACTGCTCAGCAGTACGGAAGAAACCAGAATCTATGATGATTATTATCAGGAGCTGGGACTTTCAGCAACAAGCGGCGATACTACAATTAACCTGCATGGGTATATCTCCGATGACATTCATGTTTATATCTTCGGTAATATCGTTGCACCGGAGGATATGGTTCTTGACACAGAGTATCCCGACCACAATCAGGAATACGACTTCTGGAATTACATTCCTGAGTTTGATTGGAGCAAAAAATCCACCAGCAGCAGCTGCTGCTGGAATGGAAATCTTTCATTCCTGCCCTTTGATGAGACGGTTCCCAATCAGAGAGAATTCGTATATATGATGACATATTCAGGCGGATTTGAATGGGAAATCGTTGAATCCCTTACCTTTACCGATTTCAGAAAGGTTGTTGTATCAGAGAACATCGGCGTTGCTTATGATCGTGAACTGCTCATCTCCGGCACATGGACATTTCCTGAACTGAACCTGACAACGACCCATGAGCCGATCTCTCTGATTGATGAGCCTGTCAAACTCACATGGACTTATGAGGAGACAGGTGCCAAGGGAGTCTGCTCCGTAGATGATATCCGCCTCTCCCTTTTTGGCATTCAGTTTGAGGAAACGAACGACTGGGCTTCCTGCCAGCCGTCTGTCTGTGCAATCTATATGAAGGACGGCACCGTGTATGAGCGCATGGACGAGAACGTTGACAATATCCTCGTTGACCTCTCCCAGGTAGACTGCGTACAAATCGGTGACCAGACCTTCACCATCCCCGAAGATGCGGAATTTCCCTCGGGTAGCGTAACCATGCCCGTTCAGTAAATCCGCTTGCCATACACGCCATTCTCCAAACAAAAAGCACTGTCTGCATTTCTGCGGACAGTGCTTGAGATTGTCGATAAATCCACATTTTGAAATAAAATTGCGGGCGACCAATGGTCGCCCCTACACGAAATGACGCAAAAATAGCCATTATGTAGGGGCGAGCATCGCTCGCCCGCTGTTAAAGCATGCTTTTTTTCTACAGTCTGAAGCACTGTCTGCATTTCTGCGGACAGTGCTTTTCCTTTTCCTATGAATTTTTCTTATGCCAGATCTGCCTTCATCTTAACCCGGAATACTACAGATGAAACAGCAGCAACCACAGCTGCACAGGCTGATACAACGATCACAGGCAGCCAGAAATTATCAAATGTAAAATCCATTGCAATGGCGGCTCTTGCTGCCTTTGTGCAGTAGATAAACGGCAGGCACTTACAGAGTTTCTCCAGAACGCCGCCGGTTGCCTCTGCATCAAACCAGATGCCTCCGAGGAAAGAACCGAGAGAAATAATAATGGAGCAGAGTCCCGGTGCAGCCTTATCATTAAAAAGCGTACCGAACAGCAGTCCGAAGCCTACAAACATTACCGCAGAAGGAATCAGCGCGATTACAGATACCAGCATTCCCAGCAGATTCAGTTCCACACCTGTGATCAGCGAAATGATAAAGGAGGCAACATATGTCACCACACACTGTACAACAGAAATCGCCAGCATAGGCAGAATATAGCCTGCGGTGAAATCGGAGGATGTCATGGGCGTTGCATACATTCTCACAAGGAAAGCACCGCTGCGGTCCTTGGAGACGGACAGCGCAGTAAACAGCATAATAAAGGTCTGTCCGAACACGGCAATACCGCCCGAAAGCCGGTCGATTCTGAAAATCGTCATGCCTGCCTGTTCCGGGATGCTCGCATTTACAAGCGTCATAACGATCAGCATGACAAGAGGGAATCCCAGACAGAAAATGTAACTCAGAGGGTCCCGCAGGATCTCCTTGATGTTTCTGGAGGTAAAGGCTGTAATCTTATGCATGGCTGCCACCATTCCTTTCTGCGATTGCTACAAATGCACCTTCAAGACCTGTCTGACCGGAAAGCTGCTCCAATTCAGAAAGCGTTCCCAGGGCTGCAATTTTTCCGCCGATCATAATTGCAATTCTGTCGGAAAGCTGTTCTGCCTCCTCCATGTAATGGGTCGTCAGGATAATTGTGATCTTTCCCTTCAGCGCTTCGATCGCCTTCCACAATTCACGACGTGCCAGAACATCCAGACCCAGGGTAGGCTCGTCCAGAAACAGCACCTTCGGCTCACTGATCAGTGCCATGGCAATGGACAGCTTACGCTTCCAGCCGCCGGAAAGGGTTTTCGCACGGGTATTTTCCACCTCGGACATATTGAAAAGTTCAATCATCTCCGCAGTACGGGATATTGTTTTCGCCCGGTCAAATCCGTATACCTTTGCGATGAATTCCAGGTTCTCACGCACCGTCAGATTCTCTGCCACAGCTGTATCCTGCGGGGAAATTCCGATCTCTGCCTTTACATGTTCACTTTCACTGAGACAGCTGTGACCGTTTACAAACGCCTCTCCGGCGGTAGGAACGGACAGACAGGACAGCATACGAATGGTTGTGGTCTTGCCGGCTCCGTTTACACCCAGCAGAGCGAAAAGTTCGCCCGCCTCTACTGAAAGGCTGATGCTGTCTACGGCAGTTTTTGTCTTATACTTCTTCGTCAGATTTTTCGCTTCAACTGCAATCATGTCATTTTACTCCTCATCGTCATCATGATCCGAAAACTTATCTTTGATCCGGCTGATCGTGCCGGAAATACTTCCGAGATTTACAAGCGCAATGCCCTTGTCTTCATCCCCCATAATCAGTATATGATCGCCAGGCTTCAGATTGAATACCTTGCGGCAGTTCGCCGGCAGGGTGATCTGACCCTTGGTGTTGATTCGGGAACAACCGAAAATATGCTTTCCATCTCCGCTGTGTTCCTCCTTGCCCATATTGCGGACAAGCGAATCTACCGGAATTTCGTACAGATCTGCAAGCTTGATACAGCTTTCAATATCAGGAAGCGTCTCTCCTTTTTCCCACTTTGCCACTGCCTGACGGGATACGCCGAGTTTTTCTGCAATTTCCTCCTGCGTATAGCCGCTCTGCTTGCGGAACATTTTTAATCTGCTGAACTGAATGCTCATGTTTCTCTCACCTCTTGTCTCAATTGTACCATAGGATAAATGTTACGTCAATCACCCCAAAATAACATCCGTGTTATTTTTAGTTGCATTTTATGAAAAAGTTAACTCCCGCAAACAAAAGACCGCTGACTCATGCAGCAGTCCCTTGTCTGTTTCATTTCTATCCGGTGTAATTTTTTATCTTTCCCATTTTGCACAAAGATCATTCAGCTGATCTGCCATCTTAGCAAGTTCCTTGTTGGAAAGACCGCGGCTGCTCTGTACGATTGATGAAACACGATCCAGTGCGGCTCTGAGTCTGTCGTATGCCGCAGATGACTTCCGGTTTACCGACTTCTGGATCTGAACAGGCGCTGCCGGTGTATAGAGTTCCGTCACCATGTCAAACTCTGCTCCGCTGTAGGGGGCAGCACTGTTATAGCCATACTCCGCTCTCAGAAGTTCCGCAAAAGCATCCGCAGAAGCACTTTCGCCATGTACCACAAAAACCTTTCTCGGATTCCGGACATGCTGCACCCACTGCAAAAGCCCCTTCTGGTCCGCATGACCGCTCATTCCCGGAAGCGATACGATCTGCGCTGCTACACGCACCGATTCTCCGAACAGCGTTACATACTGCGCACCATCCAGCAGACGCCGTCCCAAAGAGCCTTCTGCCTGATATCCTACAAAGAGAATGGTATGCTCCGGCTTCCACAGGTTATGCTTGAGATGATGCTTGATGCGTCCGGCATCACACATACCGCTTGCAGAAATGATAACCTTCGGACGGTCATCACTGTTAATGGCACGGGATTCCTCACTGGTGGTTGCTGTGATCAGCCCCGGAACACCAATGGGATTCTGTCCCTTCATTACATATTCCATGGCTTCCTCATCAAAGCAGCTTTCCTTGTTGTTCGTAAAGACCGCTGTTGCCTCAATTGCCAGAGGGCTGTCTACATAAATCGGTACATTCCGGAACTCCGGCAGGAGATCGCTGTCCTTGATTTTCTTCAGAAAATAGAGCATCTCCTGTGTGCGTCCCACTGCAAAGGCAGGAATGATCACGCTTCCGCCTCTCCGGAAGGTATCACGGAGCAGCTTCACCAACGGCTCTATATAATCCTTGGGCTTTTCGTGAAGCCGGTTGCCATAGGTGGATTCCATGATGACATAATCCGCCTCGTCTGCATACTGAGGGTCACGGATCAGGGGCTGATTGAAGTTGCCGATATCACCGGAGAAAATGAGCTTCCGCTGCACTTCGCCTTCTGTCAGCCATACCTCAACACTGGCAGAACCAAGCAGATGACCCGCATCCAGAAAGCGCACGGTGATTCCCTCGGCGATCGTATCCTTCTTATCATAGGCATGGGGGACAAAGCGGCGGATCGTCCCCAGTGCCTCCTGCATGGTATACAGAGGAACGTAAGCATCCTTGCCGCTGCGCTTTGCCTTGCGGTTGCGCCATTCCGCTTCAAATTCCTGAATGTGCGCACTGTCACGGAGCATAATCTCACATAAGGATGTAGTTGCCTGGGTTGCGTGGATCTGTCCCTGAAAGCCTCCTGCATACAAAAGGGGCAGCAGACCCGAATGGTCAATATGCGCATGAGTCAGCAGAACGAAGTCGATTTCTCCGGGCGCACAGGGAATCTTTTCATTTTCATAGACATCTCTCCCCTGCTCCATACCGAAATCAACGAGAAACTTTTTTCCGCATGCCTCAACGTACGTACAGCTGCCTGTTACTTCATGCGCAGCACCGATAAACTGTATCTTCATAGAATCATGCTCCTTTCTGTTATGGTAATACCGCGTAAAGATCGTGCGGTGTTGCCCTATAATTCATTTTATGTGCGATAGAGTAAAAGCTTTCGTGCAAAGAAATTCCAAAGGAATGCCGCTGCTGTGGATACGATCTTTCCCATGATCTGAAACAGGGCTGTTGTATCTCCAAGCACAAGTTCAAAGCACCAGGTGATCACCAGCGTGAGAAGCAGTCCAACCACACCGATCGCAGCAAAGGACAGAAACTCCAGAAGCCTTGATTTCACCGCAGAATTCCGGAACACAAAGCAGGTACTGAGCACATAATTCAGTACCAGTCCGCCGGCAAAGCCGGCTCCGTTTGCCAGCATGGAACCGGTCAGCCATGGAACTGCGTCAAATGCCGTCCCTGTTTCTCCGCCGAATCCATAAAAAAAGAGCAGACTGGATAGTCCCCAGTCAAGAACCGCTGCCAGTCCGCCCACAAATACATAGCGTAAAAATTGAATATAGGTATTTTCCGTTTTCCCCCGGAAGAGGGCGGAGAACTGCCGCTTTGCAATCAGACTCCGCACTTCATCAAGGGACGCATTCTGTTTCTGTTTTTTCACTGAAACCTCTTCATTCCGCCGGTACAACAGGCAGCTTTTCAACGAGCCGGACGATGTATTTCAGCAGCGCCAGATTATCCGCACTGTTGATCACGCCGTCATTGCAGCAGGCTGCATTGGCAAGCGCATATTTGTTCAGGTCCAGTACCTTGGCAAGATACTTGTTCAGATAAACAGCATCCAGCAGTGTAACCGTACCATCCTGATTCACATCGCCGTACAGGTCAGCGGTGATGATATCCGCATCCGCTGTCCCGGTTGTAGTTGCCGTAACCGTTGTGGATCCGGTCGTTTTTGCGGTGGTTGTCGTCTCCTCAGCAGATACAGTAGTGGTGATCGCTGTCGTAACAGTCGTTTCCGCAGCAGTAGGCTTTGTCTCCGCCGCAGTCGTTGTCACCGTTGTCTGGGAAGGCTTGCTTCCTGTGCTTTCCGTGCTGATGGGATAGGCGGTCAGGTCGGGCAGTTCATCCAGTGTAATACAATAATCACTCTGATAGATCTCAATGAGATTATCCACAGGATTGTTCTGCTCGCCGGTCAGCCACCAGCCATACCACGGACAGAAATACAGCCACGCTGCCTTTTCATTCATCAGATTGTCAAGTGCTGGAATGCTGTCATTCTCAGACATGGCAACCGGCTTTCTGCCCTCGGTGCTTGCAACCAGACCATAGAAGGTACCGGTAATGGCACTCAGATTGCTCTCGCCGTCGGAGCAGTTATACTTGTCATAGGAAACAATGTCTACATATTCATCGCCCGGATACCACTTGGGAGAATTGGGAGTGACATAGCTGGTCCATTCCCAGATCAGGTTATGAAGCCCGTAAACATTCACCAGCTGGTCATACAGCAAACGATACAGTTCTACGCAGTACTCGGGGCCCTCTGCGCCCCACCAGAACCATGCGCCCTCCGCTTCATGAAGCGGACGGAACAGTACCGGAACACCTGCCTCCTGAATTTTCAGAAGTTCCTGTGCAAGTACCTCGATATCCTTCATGATGACCTCGTGCTCCCATGTACCTTCTGTCAGACCTCTGGAGATACTGAAGGTAGTATAGTTTGCACTTGCAGATTCCACATAGAACTGGGGATCTGTACCGCCCTCCTCAGAGGGAACGCTCCAGTGCCAGCTGAGCGTAACAATACCCTTATACTTCTGATACCACTCAATGGCACGTCCTGTAGCATCATCCCGGTAATCGGAACTGGAGTTATAGGTCAGCATATCAATACCGCGGATCGCAGGCAGCTTGCCGGTATGCTCCTCAATATACGCAAACTCCGCTTCGTTGTCCTTGATATAGGTACTGGGGTCATTTGCAAAATTGTAGTTATGACTGCCGCAGTTTTCCTGCTGACCGGAAATGATATGACTTCCATAATTATCCAGCAGATAGCTGTACAGACGCTTTGCGCTGTCCGCTGCATCCGGATCTGACAGTGTACGTTCCGGCGTGAGGTTGGAAATACTTTCATCTGCCGGTGCAATGGTCAGATAATCCAGCATGGTGTAACCCCAATAGCTTGCGATCTCAATGCTGTTGCTGCCCTCCTGAAGAGGGACATAGCCTGCGGTGATCTCCGCCCATCCTTCATAATACGGGAATGTTACCTCGCCCTGATTCTGTCCGTTGACATTCAGGTACTGCACCTTTTTATTCGGGTCGGATGCTTCGCAGTAGCCGATCTTCAGTTCATAGAGGCCCGCCGCCGGCGCTTCCACATTGACTGTAACAGAAGTGTTTTTCTGTTCGATATACACATAACCGCTGCCGGAAAATCCCGAAATATCAACAGGATTCCCACTTGCACCCTCATCCAGGGAGGTGTAGGTGCAGACATTGCAACCATTCAGAACACCGTCTTCGAATTCATATTTCTGCACATCTGCATCTGCTGCATACACAGCAGATACAGAAGCACCGCTCAGGCACACAGTTCCAGCCAGCACCAGAGCAATTCCGTGTTTCAGATGCATAGGCTTGCCTCCTTAGGAAGGATATACCGGAAGTTGTTCGATCATTCGCACGATCAGCTTGAGCAATGCAGATACATCGGCGCCGTTGATCGTTCCATCCGCACAGCAGTCTGCATTTGCCTTTGCCTCATCATTCAGTTCCAGTATCTTTGCGATATACTTATTCATATATACAGCATCCAGCAGGGAAACTGTACCGTCCAGATTCAGATCGCCATAGTTGACATCCGGATCAGGTGTGGTCTGGGTGGGGGCTGTTGTGCCAGTAGGAACAGTTGTGGTAACTGTTGTGGTTGTTTCTGTTGTAGTAACTGTTGTTCCGGTAGGAGTTGTTGTTCCGCCGATACCCAGCGCGCTGCAGTCGGAGCAAATCCTCATGCCAAGAGGTGTTACGATGATCTCGTCCGCAGGAACATCTTTAAAGCAATTCTCACAGATCGCATGCTCGTTTGTGGTGCCAGTTGTGGTTGTAGTTGTTGTAGTTGTTGTCGTTGTGGTTGTTGTTGTATCAGAAGTTTCCGTACTTGTATCCGGCTTGCTGCCGTCCGGCTCAATACCGCCTACATGTACGCCGTCTGAGTATACGCAGATATAATCCGTTCTGGTTTCGCTGCCGTCCTGGTAGGTATCCTGACACTTGGTAATGCCCTGGTAACTCCAGTCATTTGTCGGATCCCAGGTATCGCCCCAGTAGAAGCCGACTGTAAACTGATACTTCTTGTTGGAATTTGCGATTTTGTAGCCGTCCCACTTGACTTCTACATAATAGATATTCGGATCAAAGGACGCATCAAACTGATAGGGTCCCGAGATCACGCCGTCCGCGCCGGCTTCAACAGCTGCCTGGTCATAAAGCTCAGAGCCTTCTACAAGGCTGATATTTGCCGGATCACTCAGTTCATCTATGCTGAAATAGTAACGCATGGACAGATCTGTCTTCGGCTGAACGGAATCGGTACGCATCTGGATTGCAAGCTTGGTTACACCTGCGCCGCTTGTCTGCACATCGTCTACTGCATAAGCATCTACCCAGAAGTCATTGCCGCCGGTTTCGCCTCCTGTAGATACTGCGGGCGGGAAATCCGGTGTGATCTGCATATCAGATGTACCGTAGTATTCGTAAAGACCTGCACACGCACCTACAAAGGCAGCATTGTAGTCGATGGTAACCTCATTATAGATCCAGTCCGCAGTTACGTCAACATGGTTATCGCTGGAATCCGGACCGCCTACCAGTGCGCCGTACAGAACATAACGATGCTCAGAAGTGTCTTCGCACTTGGTCAGACCGGATGCTGCACGGTGATGCGGGAACTTAGCAGCACTGTCGCTGTAACCAACAATATAGGCTCTGCCCAGAGGGTTATCGCCCATGATATACTCCATCTGACCCTTTGCCCATTCACTGTACTTGCCCGGCTGACCGTTATTGTTATACTTGTCATAAACAAGAGCCATCAGCTGTGCAGCTGTGTTATAGCGTGCGCTGCCCCATGTATTAAGCCAGAAATATCCAGCCGGTGTAATGGTGCCGATGCCGCCGCTCATGTAGGTTTCAACCGCCTTTGCAACAGAATCCCAGCAGTTCATTTCCTCATAGGGACTCTTGCCTGCTGCTGCCTTGTAATCATCAATAAAGTTCGGATACTGCTCTGTGGTAATTTCACCCAGAATACACTGAACACCGCCCCACATGTCGTTCCAGCAGTATACATAACAGGGTGCTGCGTAGTAGTCATAATTCGGGAAGATCTCTTCCAGATAGCTGTAATCCTCTGTGATCTTATAGAGCCATGCTGCTGCCCAGCAGTAATCATCCTCCCACTTGGAGGACATATAATACTGCTTCGGACCATCTGCATTATCACTGAGCTGCTTTTCGCTTGTCTTCGCAAAATCAAACAGAGCCAGTGCATAGTCAAGAGACTTCTGCGCATATTCAGCATCCGTATCCTTGAAGTTCAGATAATTGATCGCCAGAGAAGCCGCTGCGGAAGCCGCATAGTCTGTCTGGGGCTTATCCTTTGTCAGGAAGAATGCAGGACGGCTCATCTCATCGATTTCCGGAGCATTCCAGTATACATGGTCAATATCACCATCACCCACCTGGTAGCAATGTGCTACCACATCACCGTTTGCATCCAGGAAGGTACAGCGCATCAGGTAGTCATTGAAGTAACGCAGAATGGTTTCAATGTGATCCTGAAGTCCCAGGGATACATAGGAATCACGGAATTCATAGTAGCCCCAGCCTACCGTTGATGCCGAATAGTTTTCCGGCATGCCGAACTTTACATGGTCACCAGCATCATGAAAACCGCCGGATACATCCACATAGCCGTCACCATCCGGGTCGAGGACATCCTTGTACTGGCTGATATAGCTGTCGCTCAGATTGGTAGAGGTACTGTTCAGCGGCACCTGCGCATCATAGGTGTGGCAATCGCCTCTCCATGTGTACTCACAGTTTTCGCTGACATCGGTACCGCACATATTAGCATCATACATGTACATGGAGTACTGAAGCGCCTTTGCGAAGTTGATCTCCGCTTCCGCAGCAGATGCTGTCTGTGCAGGAATAGCCGCTGCCATTCCCGTGGCTGCAATCACACCGCTGACAGCGGCAGTAAAGCAACGCTTGATTGATTTCTTAATATGCATATTTTTTCATCCTTTCATAAATTTTCGTTTCAGAATCATATGCTACTATAATTATACTACATTTTGGAAGATTGTCAACCGCACAAACGGAACTTCTCACAAAAAAACTTCAGAAATGAGGAGTATATTCATACAGAGTCCGCAAAAAAGACTGCCGCCGAAGCAGCAGTCCTTTACTGACTGGTTATTGTATTTTCGTTGCATAGTCCGCATACATTCTCAGAATTAATGTAGCGTCCTTCACTCCGATCTTGCCATCTCCGTCTGCATCCGCTGCAGCAAATGCAGCCGCCTCATCCAACCCCGGAAGAAGCTCCGCAAAGGACGGCGACCTGCCGGTTACCTCCTGTGCATAGTACCAGAGTACTATACTTGCATCCGCAATTTCCAGACTGCCGTTTCCATCCACATCGCCCGATGCCGGAACCGGCACCAGCTGTGTTGTTGTCGTTGCAGATGAGGTGGTTACACCCACATCAGAAGTTACAGTCGTCATCATGGTCGCTGACGTTACGGTTATCGTAGCAACACCTGTTGCTGCTGAAGAATCAGGGCTTGTCGTCGTAGTAGTTGGCGCGGTGGTATCTGCTGTTTCACTGGAACAGGTCGTTACTGTCTCCGATGCAGTACTGCTTTCCGGCGGAAGGGATCCTGTTGTACCCGTACCGGAAACAAGCGGCGCTGTGGAAGTGGTACTGGTCGTATCGCTCAGCGCCACAAAGGGAAAACCGCAGGATACTGCATACTTCTCCGCAACAGAATTCCGGCTGCCTGTAATCGAAAAGCCACTCACCGGAACCTCTGTCATTTCATCCAGAGCACTGTAGCCCAGTGCGCTCGTTCCGATTTCCAGAATGCTTGCAGGGAGCGTCACACTGCTCAGCGCATTATTGAAAAACGCCCGATCTCCAATGCGGACAAGTCCCTCGCTGAAAGAAATTGCTGCAAGACTGCTGCATCCCCGGAAGGCGTTCGCTCCGATCGTTGTTATGTTTGCCGGAATCGAAACAGAACGCAGACCTGTACAGCCGTAGAACATCCGCTCCGGAATATTCAAAAGCCCCTTTCCGATGGTAACATTCTGAAGCGATGTCATTCCCCCGAAGGTGTTTTTTCCCACAGTTATCACAGAATCCGGAATGATAACACTGCTCACACCGGAACACTGGCTGAATGCACTTGCAGCGATATGCTTGATCGAATCCGGAACGATATACTGGTTTACGATTCTTGCAGCCGGGAAACAGATCAGCTCCGTCTGTGCTGCATTCATCAAAACGCCTTCTGTTGTGCAATATCCGGTATTTGCAGTATCTACCGTAATGCACTCCAATCCGGAGCAGCCCCGGAATGCACCTTCAGCAATCAGAGAAACGCTTGCTGGAACATGCATCTGCTTTAACAGCGTACAATTGTAAAATGTATCCATAGAAAGCATGTTCAGAGATCCCGGCAAAGCAATCTCTGAAAGCTGCGTACAACCGGAAAAAGCACCCTCTTCCAAAGAAGTCACACCATCCGGCAGTACAACAGAGGTCATTGCTGTACAATCAGAAAAGGCATATTGTCCGATATGTGTAAGACTTGTCGGAAAATCCAGTCCACGCAGTGCCTTGCAGCCGCTGAATGTGCTGCTTCCGATGGAAGTAAAGTTTTCATGAAACGTTACTTTTTCAAGCGCAGTGCAGCCAGAGAAAACCATATTGGTCAGCCCGTTCACCTGCGATGGAATCGTAATCTCGGTCAAAGCGGTACAGCCTGCAAAGGCATTCTGTCCGATTTGACACACTGACTCAGGAATTGTAATTTCACGAAGACTGGTGCAGCCCTGAAACATAGAGATACCGATGGCTGAAATTCTGTCCGGCAGTACAACGCGCTCCAGCGCCGTACAGCCGAAAAACACACTGCTGCCCATTCCTGTGACATTTTCCGGAATCACGATCTCCTTCAGATTTACGCAGCCCTGAAAAGCAGTATCTACAACATATGCATCAATAGGGTCACCCGCTGTAAGAAAGGAGAGGTCGGCTTCCTGTATACCGCCCGGACAGCGCAGTATGATTCCACCATATTTGTCCAGAAGAATTCCGTTTCTGGATGAATAGGCGGCATTCGCCTCATCCACAACAATTGCTTCCAGACTGGTGCAATTTGCAAATGCACCGCTTTCAATTTCCAGCACACTTGCCGGAATACTCACATTCCGGATCGTCGTACAATTGGTAAATGCAGTTCCGGTAATGCGTACCACCGGAACACCATCGATCTCCGATGGGATCACCACATCCAATCCGCTGTTCCCGCTGCTGCTGTCCAGACAGCCTGTAATGGATATCGCATCAGACTCCACTGCGTACAGCAGCATATCGTTATAAATACCGGTTTCGGCAGATACGGAAAACATCGTCTGCGGCAGTACCGGTAAAGACCTTGCTATACCACATATGTACAGCGCCACAGCACAAAGTCCGCATATAAATCTTCTCAGCGTTTTCATAATATCCCCCTCAAAAGTCAAACGCATCTTCCGTACATATTTATTATACCATATATTTCATAAGATGTAAAGTCTATTTCCATTCATATCCAGGGCAACAGCATTTCCTTTTTTCGTTGAAAACGTTCCAC
>JAFURN010000028.1 GCA_017480865.1 Ruminococcus sp.
CGGTCATACCTTTGCAACGCTGATGCTCCAGAGCAATACCAACTATTATAATGAAGCACAGACGGAGACCATGTTCAATACCAATGCGGCGATCGATGCATTTGAGAAGTGGACCTCCTTCTATACCAAGTATGACTTCGATCAGCAGTACGACGGCTTCAGCCGCTTCCGTACCGGTGAGTATCCGATTATTGTTGCTGACTATACCTTCTATAATCAGCTTCAGGTTGCTGCTCCTGAAATCAAGGGTCTGTGGGATTTCACAACCATTCCGGGCACGCTTCAGGAGGACGGCACGGTATCTCATGCGGTGAACTCCTCCAGTGCCGGTGCTGTTATCTTCAACAAGGTTGCAGAGAAGGAGAACGGTACCCAGAATGCATGGGAATTCGTAAAGTGGTTCTGCTCCACAGAGATCCAGACCTCTTATGCAACACAGCTGGAGGGTCTGATGGGTCAGATGGGACGTTACGCTCCTGCAAACAAGGAGGTTCTGGAACAGCTGGCATGGTCTACCGATGAGGTGGAATCCCTGCAGGGCGCAATGGATGAGCTGGAAGAAATTCCGATCATTCCGGCATCCTATGCTGTAACCAGAAACGTTATGAATGCGTTCCGTGAGGTTGTCAATAACGCGGAGAATCCCCGTGATACCCTGATGTGGTACAACCGTGACATCAATGAGGAAATTACCAGAAAGCGTGAAAATCTGGGATTGGAGACGGCGGAGGAATAATTCCTCCTGCCGCAAATAAAAAATGAGGAGGGTTTACCTTGGATACTGCCGCTATCGGTAGAAGAACACGCAAGGAGCAGCGGCGTCTGACGCTGATCTCCATGAAGCAGAATAAGGCTGCTTATGTCATGATGCTTCCGTTTATGCTGTTCTTTATCGTATTTACTGTTGTTCCGGTTGTACTGTCACTGCCTGTCGGCTTTACGGACTTCAACATGGTACAGTTCCCGAAATTTATCGGTCTTTCCAATTATACAACATTGTTCCTGGCGGATAAGATTTTTATCGAATCCATTCGTGTAACGCTGGTCTTTGCGATTTTTACAGGTCCGATCAGCTACATACTCTGCTTCCTGCTTGCATGGCTCATCAATGAGCTGCATCCGAAGCTGAGAACCGTATTTACATTGATTTTCTATGCGCCGTCCATGGCGAACGTTTATACTGTATGGAAGCTCATCTTCAGCGGTGACTCCCATGGTTATCTGAACTCGGTTCTGCTGGATCTGGGCATCATTACTTCTCCGATCCAGTGGCTGACTGACGGCTCCTATGTACTGGTCGTTACCATCGTTGTACAGATGTGGATCAGCCTGGGTGCAGGCTTCCTGGCACTGCGTGCGGGCTTCCAGAACATTGACCGTTCCCAGTATGAGGCGGGTGCGATCGAGGGTATCAAGAACCGCTGGCAGGAACTGATCTACATCACCATCCCGTCTATGGGACCGCAGCTTATGTTTGCAGCGGTTATGCAGATCGTCAGCTCCTTTACCGCAGGTACCGTATCCCAGAATCTGGTTGGCTTCCCGAGTACAGACTATAAGGCACATACCATTATGAACCACGCTTACGACTACGGCTGGGTTCGTTATGAGATGGGTTATGCGTCTGCGATCTGTATGATCCTGTTCGTTGTAATGTATTTCATGAATAAGCTGATCGGTAAGATCCTCAGCAAGTATATGGACTAAGGAGGTTGTGTCATGGCGAAAAAAGAAAAAGAATATGGCAAACACCTCAAGGTGTCCACAAAACGTGCAGGTCACAAGATCCGCGGTACAGTCGGTATCTTTGTTTTCCTCCTGCTGCTGGGTCTGTTTATGGTGCTGCCGATCTATCTGGCAGTGGTTATGTCCATCAAGCCCGTACAGGAACTGTTCGTATTCCCGCCGAAGCTGTATGTTATTGAACCGACGCTGTCCAACTACACGTCCATGTTCCGTATCTGCAGTGACCTGTGGGTTCCCTTCTCCCGTTATGTATTCAACAGTGTATTCGTAACGGTAACTGTAACCGTTGCACAGGTTATCTTCTCTGCAATGGCAGCGTTCTGTCTGGCAAAGGTAAAGTTCCCGGGCGCTAAATTTATGAACAGCCTGATCGTTATCTCCCTGCTGTATCAGTCAAACGTTATCTACATCATGCAGTACATGGTGCTTGCAAAGATGGGCATGGTAGATACCTGGATGGCACTGGTATTCCCGTCCGTTGCATCACCGATGTGTCTGTTCCTGATGCGTCAGTCCATCAGCCAGATCCCGGATGCAATGATCGAAGCTGCCAAGGTAGACGGTGCAGGACTCTTCCGCACCTGCTGGCAGATCGTAATGCCCAACCAGAAGCCTGCGATGATGACCGTTATCATCTTCGCATTCCAGGCTGCATGGAACATTCAGGGCGGTACGCTGGTATTCAACGAATCCCTGAAGACCCTGCCTACCGTTGTACAGCAGGCAGCATCCGCCGGTCTTGCAAGAGCCGGTGTTGCAATGGCAGCCGCTGTATTCATGCTGGTGCCGCCGATCATCATCTTTATGCTGGCACAGAGACAGGTTATCGAAACAATGGCGCATTCGGGCATTAAGGACTAAGGAAGAGGTGAGGAGCTTGCAGAAAAGAGTAAAAGCAATTGCATCTGCGTTATGTTCCTGCGCACTTCTGATGACAGGAACCGTTCTTCCCGTCGTATCTGCGGAAGAGCATTATAACGTATATAACTACGACCGCTGGACTGAGGCGACGCCCTCCCAGGCAGGCTACACGGCGACCCGTGCAGTCAGCGGTCAGGATCTGGGCTGCGGTGACCTGAATACCCTTCAGGATATTTTCCGTGACAGCGAAAACCAGTTCTATCTCGTAGACAGCGGCAATGATCGTATCGTAGTCGTTGACGAAACCTTTACAGAAGCAGTGGATGAATATACCACCTTTACGGATACCGACGGCAGTGAAACGACACTTTCCGTTCCGGAGGGTATTTTCGTTTCTGAGGATACCGGTTTTATGTACATTGCAGATACGGGAAATTCCCGTCTGCTGGTAACGGATATGGACGGCAACGTTCAGATGAGCCTGACAAGACCGGACTCCACTCTGTATGAAAATGAAACCTTCAAGCCCCAGAAGGTCGTTGTAGACAAGGCTGGCAACATCTATGTGGTACTGAACAATATCACAAATGGTGCGGCATTGTTCAACAATAAGGGCGAATTCCAGGGCTACTACGGTGCCAATGCCGTGGAAGCAACGGCTGAGGTTGTAGCCGGTTATTTCTGGAACCTGATCGCAACTGATGAAATGCGCGCGAATTCTTCCCGTAATGTTGCAGCAGGTATTACAAACTTTGATATTGATGATGAGGGCTTTGTATTTACCGTAACCCAGTCCTCTTCTTCGGAATCCGACCGTGTCAAGAAGGTCAACCCTTCGGGTGTGAACCTGTTCAGTGGTCTGGAAGTGACCTTTGGTGACCTTGCATCCCTGTATGATGCGACCACCAACCAGACCTTCTCTACAAAGCTTGTGGATATTGATGTGGACGATATCGGCAGACTGAACTGTCTGGATATGGAAACCGGACGTGTTTTCCAGTATGATGAAGACGGCAACCTGCTGTTCATCATGGGCAGCCGTTCTGACCAGCTGGGCGGATTCTCCCTCCAGCCGACTGCTGTGGAAACCCTGGGCAGCAATATCTATGTAACAGACGGTCTGAAGCATACAATCACAATTTTTGAGGAAACCGACTTCGGTGAGATCGTACATGAAGCAGTGGGCCTTTACAACGACGGCTACTATGAAGAGGCTCTGGAGCCGTGGTACGAGGTGCTGAGACGTGACGGTAACTACCGTGCTGCCTATGTAGGCATTTCCTCTGCGCTGCTGAACAAGGGCGACTATGAGGGCGCTATGAAGTATGCAGAGCTGGCGGAATCCTCACTCCAGTACAACAAGGCATTCGAGGGCTACCGTTCTGAATGGCTGGATGCGAACTTTACATGGGTTGCAATCGTTGTGATCGCACTGATCGTGGTATTTGTTGTATACCGTCACTTCAGGAAGAAAAAGATGAAGAAGCAGCCGAAGAATCTGGTCGATATGCTGCACGAGGGAGAGGAGGAATGATGCGGTTATGATGGATTTGACACAAAAGCAGTGGGTAAAGCATACAGTCTTTCATCCCTTTGAAGGCTTTGAGGACCTGCGCTGGAAGAAGGGCGGCTCCGTTCTGTTTGCCAGCATCGTGATCGTACTCTGGTTTATCGGTGTGATCCTCTATGAAAATTTCTACGGTCAGCAGTTCATGATGTCCTCTGTAAGACTGTTCAGCATTGTACCCTATATCGTTCAGACGATCATTCTCTTCCTGACATGGGTTGTAGGCAACTGGTCCATCTGTACGCTCCTTGAGGGTGAGGGTACGATGAAGAAGATCTATATCTACAGTGCCTATGCGCTGATCCCCTATGTGGTTCAGCTGTATATTCAGGTGATCATGTCTCACTTCCTGACAAGAGATGAATCGATCTTCATCACAACTGTTTCCGTGATCGGAACGATCTGGTCTGTTGTTCTGATGTTCATGGCGATCAAGGCAGTGCATCAGTACTCCGTATCCAAGACCATCTTTGCGATCATTCTGACGATCGTAGCAATGCTGCTGATCCTGGTGCTTCTGGTACTTCTCGTTGCACTGTTCCAGCAGGTATATGTATTTGCAACCTCTATCTACACCGAGGTTTCCTATCGGTTGAAGGTTTAAGAAAGGCGGTGACGTGAATTGTATAAAAACTGGAAAAGAATCGCAGCAGGGCTGCTGGCAGTGACAATGATGATTCCGCTTGCCGCTGCAGAGGTATATGCGGATACGGAAACGGAAGCAGCGGATACCGCTGCGGAAACAGATGCAGAGGCCGCTTCCGAAGGCGGGGAGGAGGAATCCCGCCGCACGGAGCCGGAGGAGGAAATCGAGATCTCTGCCGCACAGGTCAAGAAGCACATGAAGAAGCTGAATTCCTGCGAGGGCATCACCTTCTATCTTCGTCCCGAGGAGTATAAGGATGAGATCACAGACGAGGAGGTCGTAGACCTGCTCAAGAAGGTGGAACTTGCCGGTATTGATGACAAGACAGGCAAGGTTGTCTGCACACTGGAGGAAGAGGACGATACGGATGATTTCATCATCTTCCTGAGTGAAGAAGGCAGATGGCTGGTTTATACAGACCCGGAGTACAAGAAGGTTACAATGGTTCGTAAGATCGTATCCCTTCTTGACAGCGAGTATACATTCCTGTCTATGGATAATGAGACGCTTGAGGTCTACAACGACGATTTTGACGAAGTGGAGCGCAGCATGACCCGCAAGGGCAATGCAAAGGACGGCGAGGTTCATTATACAGATGAATCCGGTGACTGGGATTATGTGCTGAAGGAAGACGGCACACAGCTTCTGAGTGCAGTCCGCTTTGTGACGGAGAACGATAACCTCGCACTGTATGTCAACGATGACAACGGCATTATCGCCATCAAGGACAAGAAGACAGATCACATGTGGTGGTCTACTCCCGTAGGCTCCGGTCATGACCCGCAGGCAACCGGTGCGATCGTTTCGGATCTGCAGTCTTCCCTGAATATGGTTTACGGTGAACCTGCTATCCGTGCAACGACCAATGTGCGTTCCGGCAGTGATGCTTCTGTCAAGGTAAAGGACAGCGGTGCAGGTGTTGAGATCACCTATGATTTCAAGGATGCCGGCATTACCATTCCTGTAAAGTATGAGCTTCAGGATACCTACCTGGAAGCAAGCATCAATACAGCTGACATTGAAGAGGAAGATATCTCCAATGCTACCGGTAAGCTTCTGACCAGCGTAACGGTCATGAATAACTTTGGTGCAGCGGGAATCAAGGACGAAGGCTACTTCGTAATTCCGGACGGCTCCGGTGCGCTGATCAACTTCAACAACGGCAAGGAATCTGCCAAGAGCTACAGCCAGAACGTATATGGTGCTGACCTGACAGCTGTTCCGCTTCAGGAGCCGGATGTGACTGAACAGGTTTACTTCCCCATGTACGGCATTGTAAACGGCGATAACGGCATGATGGTAGTCTGCACAGAGGGCGACGCCAACGCAAAGCTGAAGGCAAGCGTAAGCGGTCAGTCCAAGAGCAGCTACAACATCTGCAGCTTTGAATTTACAGTCCGCAGCACAGACACCTACTATATGTCCGGTGACAATACCACAACTCTGACTGTATTTGAAGAAGGCGAGATCAAGACCGATACCATCAGCCTCCGTTACTATCCGCTGGAGGATACCGATGACAACGGCATGAATTATGTGGATGTTGCCAATGCATACCGTACCTACCTCACAGAGGAGGAAAAGGTAACGGCTTCTGAGGCAATGGATCCGGAACTGTATATCGACCTTTACGGCGGTGTGGAAAAGTCCCGCTCCATTCTGGGTATTCCGATCACTATGAAAACATCGCTCACCGATGCGAAGCAGGCAGAAACGATCCTGCAGGAACTGTCTGACGGCGGTGTTGATAATCTGGTGGTAAGCTATAACAAGTGGACCAATGATGGTATTGCCAACAAGGTGGATACGGACACGGATGCAGCAGGCTGCATCGGCGGTAATGACTTTGAGGATTTCCTGGAATTCGCAGAAGGCAAGGGCATTGCGGTTTATCCGATGGTGCAGAATATGGGCTTCAAGTCCGGCAATGGCTACTATACCTTCCGTGATACGACCATTCGTGTATCCGGCTCCTATGCAAGACAGTACACCTATAACCTTGCATACGGCACACAGCAGACAAAGAACAAGCCCCTGTCCCTGCTGACACCCACTGCATTCCCGGAGATCTTCTCTGAGCTTGCAGAAAATTACAGTGATGAGGGCATCAGGAACGTAGGTCTTGCAGAACTGACATCCGGTCTGTACGGTGACTACGGCAAGAACCTGGCTGGCAGAGATCAGGCACAGGAGCTTCTGGTAGAATCCTATGAGGTGCTCAGCGGCAAGATGGACAGCGTTCTGGGCAATACAGCAAATGCGTACGCGCTTCCCTATGTGGACCGGATCAGCAATGTTCCGCTCCAGTCCAGCGGCTATGATGTATTCGATGCGGACATTCCGTTCTATCAGATCGTTCTGCACGGCGTCAAGTCCTATTCCTGCCCGGCAATCAATGGCAGCGCAGACGGCGGAACACTGCTGCTTACAGCAATTGCAGCCGGCAGCAACCTGCGCTATGATATGATCGGTGAAGAAACCAGTATCCTCAAGGATACCGAACTTGACCATCTCTATTATGCGTACTATGCAGACTGGACCGAGCAGGCTGCACAGGAATATGCATTTGCAAGTGAAATTCTCTCCGGCGTCAGCGGTGCGCTGATCACAGGCTACGAACAGGACGGCACAACCATTACCACGACCTATGAGAACGGTACGGAAATCGTTGTGGACCTTGAGAAGGAATCTGTTTCTGTAGACGGCAAGGAATATCTGCTTGCAGATTATGTAAAGGAAGGAGCGTGAGTGTCGCATGAAGATGGGTTATGAAAAACGAAAGAGCATGTATGGCTACGGATTCATTGCACTCTGGTTTGTCGGTGCTCTGGTATTCTTTCTGATTCCGCTGGTGCAGTCATTCCTGTATTCATTCCAGGACATCAGACCGGATACCGGCGGTATGGTCGGCGGCTGGGTCGGACTGGAAAAATATAACTACGCATTGAACGTAGACCCGAACTATCGTCAGTATCTGGTATCGGTACTCCAGACAACATTGTGGAAAACACCGCTGATCCTGGTATTTTCTCTGTTTGTTGCGGTTATCCTGAACCAGAAATTCAAGGGAAGAACCTTTGCAAGAGCAGTTTTCTTCCTGCCGGTTATTATCGCAACCGGTCCGGTATTCAACATCATCAATGGTAACATGGCAAGCACCGGCAACAGCGATGCAAGCCAGTTCTCCACCATGTTCTCTACAGATCTTCTGGGTGAACTGATGGAATTCCTTGGTATCTATGGAATTTCTGACGGTGTGCAGCAGACCATTGAAACCATCTCCGAAAATATTTTCGGTATCGTATGGAACGCAGGTATTCAGATCCTGATGTTCCTGGCTGCCCTCCAGAATATCCCGGCTTCAGCAAAGGAAGCGGCACAGATCGAGGGTGCGACAGCATGGGAATACTTCTGGAAGATCACACTTCCGAATGTAAGCTCCATGATCCTGGCATGCTTTATTTTCACCATCATCGACTCCTTTACTGACCCGAACAACTCCGTTATGGGCAGAATCGGCGATCTGCAGATGGACTGGAAATACGGCGAAGCATCCGCAATGGCATGGATCTATTTTGCCATCGTTCTTCTGGCAGTCGGTATTGTAACTGTGATCGTCAACAAGTTCGTATACTATGAAGTAGATTAAGGAAGGAGGCAGTCGATATGGAAAAGGTTCTTACCACACCGGTGTCCGCACCGAAGTCCGACGAAGAAGTCGGAAACGGAATGACCAAGCGTGAAGCGCGGAAGATCCGTATGAGAAACATGAACAAACAGGAGATTGCCTATATGCGCCGTTCCAGACTTTTTGGAATTGTATGGCCCATCTTCCGCTTCTTCATTCTGTTCGGACTGTGTTTCGTAATCGTATATCCGCTGATTTATATGATCAGCTGTGCATTCCGCGCACCTGAGGATATGAGTGACCCTACAGTTATGTGGATCCCCCGTACCCTGACTCTGGAGGTTATCCAGGAAACCATGGAAGTCATGAACTTCTGGAGTACATTGGGTACCACTGTTTTCCTGAATGTGGGATGCTCACTGGTACAGGTTGCATCCTGTGCAGTAGCCGGCTATGGCTTTGCACGTTTCAAGTTCAAGGGCAGAGGCCTTCTGTTCGGTATTGTAGTCCTGATGATCCTGGTACCGACACAGGTCATCTCCATTCCGCAGTACATGCTGTTCCGTTACTTCGGACCGTTTAACCTGATCAACACACCGCTGTGTATGTATCTGCCGGCGGCAATGGGTGTTGGTATCCGTTCGGGTCTGATGATCTTCATCTTCCGTCAGTTCTTCAAGGGCCTGCCCAAGGAACTGGAGGACGCAGCTTATCTGGATGGCTGCGGACCGTTCAAGACCTTTATCAAGGTTATGATCCCCAACGCAAAATCCTCATTCCTCACCGTATTCCTGTTCTCAGTGGTATGGTACTGGAATGACTACTATGTAAGCTCCACATTCTTTACCAAGAATCAGACCGTTGCGCTGATGCTGAAGAATCTGAGCACGCTGCTGTCCCAGACGCTGTTTAACAATGCGGATGTCAGCCCCCGTGAGCAGATCGTATGGATGGAGGCAGGCTGTCTCCTGGCAATCGCACCGATCCTGATCATGTATGTGTTCCTTCAGAAGCACTTTACAGAGGGTATCGAACGTTCGGGTCTGGTTGGCTGATCGGGTAAGTATTATAGAGGCTGTTGCAGATCAACGTGCAGCAGCCTCTTTGCTTTGTGTGCAGAAGCCGGCTTTCCGGACTGATTTTTTTCGCTGTGTCAATTGACAATCTCACCAAAAATGAAAAGCTGAATTTTACATCAAGATTGGTAAAAATGGTTGACAAGGAATGTGAAAAGTGGTACAATATGCATATGGAATTTTTGATTGACAGGAAAGGTTGATGAAAAAATGATGGAATCTATTCGCAAGTATATTGCGGAGTTTATTGGTACAGCTGTACTGGTTATTTTTGGCTGCGGAAGCGCAGTTGCTGCCAACGCAATGCTGGATGCTCAGGGTGTAGTTGTGGCACTGTCCTTCTCTACACTGGCAATTTCTGTTGCATTCGGTCTGGTTATCGTTGCAATGGCATATTCAGTCGGCAACATCTCCGGATGTCATATTAACCCGGCAGTTTCTTTGGGTATGCTGATTGCAGGCAAGATGTCTGTTACTGATTTTATCGGTTATGTGATTTCCCAGTTCCTGGGCGGTATTGTGGGCGCAGCGGCTCTTGTGGGCATTCTGGGCGGCACGGAGTATGGTCTTGGCACGAATGGTTATGGTGACGCAAGCGTAATGGGTGCGACCATGACACAGGCGATCGCAATTGAGGTTATACTGACATTTGTATTTGTATTTGCAATTCTGGGAGTAACATCTAAGGCACAGAACAGCGCTGTAGCTGGTATTGTGATCGGTCTGACTCTGACTCTGGTACATATTCTGGGCGTTCCGTTTACCGGCACATCTGTAAACCCGGCAAGAAGCTTCGGTCCGGCACTGTTTATGGGCAGCGAAGCACTGAGCCAGGTATGGGTATTTATTGTTGCTCCGCTGATTGGTGCAGCGATTGCCGCAGTTGTTTTCCGTCTGCTTCAGCCGGAGGACAAGAAAAACTAATTCTGAAGTCTTGAGCATTTATCTCTTTTTTCTCATTGTTTTTCCCAGAACAGCCGTTTCTGCAATGCAGGGCGGCTGTTTTGGGCTTTTGTGGAAAGTATACGCCGTCACTTGACACGAAACGCATGATTGGGTATAATGAAATTACAGGGGAAAGCAAAAGGATCAATTTCCATAAGTGAAAGGAGTTTATCATGAAAAAGAAGTATTTTGGAAGTATGGCAGCTTTTCTGACGCTGGCAGCCATGACAATGAATGCAGTGTCAGCACCGGTTACAGCAGATGCAGCCTCCGGTGAGGTAATGGTTGCCCTGGGTGACAGCATTACAACAGGATATTCCAAGGACGGCACACTGATCGCTTCCTATGCAGAACTTGTAAGCAGCTATTACAATGCAGAGCTTGTGAATCTGGCAGAGGATGGTGCGACGACTGCCAACCTTCTGACCAAGCTGTCGGATGCCAGCGTACAGCAGACGGTTGCAGGTGCAGATGTGATTCTGGTGACCATCGGCGGCAACGATATTATGCAGCCTGTCCTGAACAATGATTATATCAATACATCACAGTACGACACGATGATCGAACTGATCAACGGAATGAGTGATCAGGGACTGATGCTTCAGACCGCACTGAATGTATATCTGAGCCGGACCATGCCGGACGTCATTGCAGAATGCAACAGCAATATTGAGCAGATTGCAGCGCAGCTGCGTTCTCTGAACGGCAATGCAGAAATTGTATTCCAGACTGTTTACAATCCCATGGACCTGGATGCGGATAATACAGCACTGGCGACCAGCGGCTCTATGGAACTTCTGTCCACTTATGTGACGAATTACCTGGAGGGTATGGAGAATAATATTCTGTATGAAACCGGTATCAACGAGACGATCCGCGGACTTCAGGGTGTGACGGTTGTGGATTCCTATCAGGCACTCTTTGACCATGCATATTATTATACAGGCATCAGTGCGGTGGATGTGCATCCCAACAGTATCGGTCATCTTGTGATTGCAGAGAGTATGATCGCAGCAATGCAGCGGGCAGAGGACGGCAAGGAGAACGGTACGCTGATGCGTGCAGCTTATACGGGTTCTGGTGCAGAACAGACTCTGTCCGGCGTCAATGCGGCGCTGAATGAAAGCATTCTGGGACGTGTTCTGAAGAACAGCTATGGTGATGTGGATGCAAACGGTACAGTAGATCTTGCGGACGCAAGTGCGGCACTGGGTCTTTATGCGAGTGAGGCGGCAGGCTCGGAACCGTCGGTTACGGGAGTCAATGCGCAGGCGGCAGACGGCAATCAGGATGGTAAGATCGATCTTGCGGATGCATCGGACATGCTGGGCTATTATGCTGCCAATGCAGCAGGTGCTTTCAGCGGCAGCTTCGGAGATTATATTGCACAGAAGTGATGAGAAGGAAAAGGGCTTCTTCAGATTTTTCTGCAGAAGCCCGCGTTCTGTAGAAAAAGCGGGCGAGCGATGCTCGCCCCTGCATTCCTCTATTTCAACATTTCACGTGATTTCGGGGGATATTTGTAGGGGCGGCCATTGGTCGCCCGTTTCTTTGCAGCTTCCTTGAATGGATGACATTGACGGGGTGGGGAGATGTCAGCGAAGTGAACAATCCCTGCGGACGATACGTGTCTTGTTTATCAAGGAAAATATACGATGAGAACAAATGACCGCATTGCAATTGCAGTCTGCCAAGGTATCGTTTTATTGACAGCGCATACCCACAACAGAAACACATACAAGCAAATTGGTTTTACGATGTTTTCCATCGGTTATCATAATTTTATCACATAAAACCGTATAATAATAATTACAGAAACAAACGAACACACCAAACTCAAAAGCGTGTTGAAAGGGAGAGCATTATGGCTGAATTTGAAAACAACATTTCAGGCGGCAATGTGGAATCCACATCTGCACAGAATACAGGTGCTGCAAATGGTGCGGCAGCTGCTGATACAGGCAGCACATCGGCAAATACAGGTACAACTGCGAATACAAACGGAAATACAGGAACAAATACCGGTGCGGCTTCTGGTGCAGGCAATCCGTACAATACGGATTACCGCAGCGGTTATTACCGTAATACCAATCCCCATCAGGATGAACCGATCCGCCGCACGTCTTATACAGGCAGCAATATGAATACTTCCGGTACCGGAAATACCTACACCGGAAATACCGCCGGAACTGCAAATCGTTATACCGGCTATCAGAATACCGGATACACCAATCAGACCGGTACAGAGAATGGCTATAACTATGTGAATTATTACCCCAATACCAATCAGACGGCTGCACAGCCCAAAAAGGAAAAGAAAAAGGGCGGCAGGAAAGCGCTGAAGGTTATTGCTTGTGTTGCAGCCCTGGTTCTGGTGATCGGTGCATCATTTGCCGGCGGATATTTCATGAACCGCGGAAACAATGAACCTGACGGAAGAAACAGCCTGGTGACGCCGGATCAGAATCCTACGGAGAACAAAGCCTCTTCCGGTGAGAAGGAACAGAACAATGCTGCTGCGGAAAATCAGGATACACCCAGCTGGCTGGAGCTCTCTGCCCGTGAGGATTCCATTACCATCCCGGAGATCGTACAGAAGATCACCCCTTCTGTTGTAGGGATCCAGGCAACCTTTATGGTGCAGACACAGAATGATTACTTCTCCGGCTTCGGCGGATTTGGCTTCGGCTTCAATAACGGCGGCACACAGACACAGGAAGCAGTGGGTACAGGTACAGGCGTGATCATGTCCGAGGACGGCTATATCATCACCAACGCTCATGTGATCTATGACTCCACAAGCGGCTATGGTGCTGCAAAATCGGTTGAGGTGCAGCTGTCTGATCAGGAAACCGTTTACCCGGCAGAGGTAGTTGCGTACGATGTGGAATCTGATCTTGCTGTACTGAAGGTGGACCAGACCGGTCTGACACCGGCAGAATTCGGCAACAGTGATGAGTGCATGGTGGGCGAACTGGTTGTGGCGATCGGCAACCCTCTGGGTCTTGAACTCCAGAATACAGTTACCTGCGGCATTATCTCTGCGATGAACCGTGAGATCACCATCAATGATAAGGAAATGACTCTGATTCAGACAGATACCGCTATCAACAGCGGCAACAGCGGCGGTCCGCTGATCAACAGTGCCGGTCAGGTGATCGGTATCAACTCTGCAAAGATGTCATCCAGCTATTCCAGTACCTCTGCAACGATCGAGGGTATCGGCTTTGCGATTCCGATCACAGAGGCAAAGGAGATCGTAGACGACCTGATCACCTACGGCTACGTAACAGGACGTCCCCAGCTGGGTATTACCTGTCAGGATGTTTCCGAAGCGGTTTCCCAGGCTTACAATATTCCGGTAGGCTCCTATATCATCAGCATTACTGAGGGCGGTGCCGCAGATAAGGCAGGCCTCCAGATTCAGGATGTTATCATTGCCATCGATGGTCAGACCATCACCAGCACCGAGGAACTGAATGACTATAAGAATCAGCATGACGCAGGCGAACAGGTTGTCCTGACGATCGTCCGTGCCGGTCAGCAGATGGAGGTCACTGTAGTCCTTGAGGAAGCTGTGGCAGTCACTGAGTAAAAAGCAGATCATACAGCTGAACAGAATCAGCTGTTCTACATAACCTCTCTTAACCCCGATGCGGGGCGCAGTCTACATATCTTCATACATTCTCCTTATTATTTTCTGAGAAAGCACTTGCAGGCATGCAGGTGCTTTTTCAGGTACCAATGTGTTCCGTCCCGCATAGAATGGAAGGAATCCGGAGGAAATGGAGATGGATGCAATGCGAAAAAAAGCGCTTCTGATTGCAGGGGGAGATCTGCGGATGCTTTATGCAGCCCGGCAGCTTTGTGCGGAGTTTGACGTGCGGCTTCTGGGCTTTTGTCCGGAGCAGCTGCCCCCGGATGTGGAAAGCCTGCGGGAGATCATAGAAAAAACAGTGGAAACCTGTGGAAAACCTGTTGAAAGAGCAGATATTCTCCTGCTGCCTCCGGTAACTGCGGATGCACAGGGGAAAATTCCGGCACCTCTGGGAGAATGCTCCCTGGACCCGGAGACGGTGCTTTCGCAGGCAGAGCCGGGCGGGCTTGTGCTTCTGGGGAATGACAGAACAGGACGGGTCCGGCAGCTTTGCGCAGAAAAAAAGCTGAACTGGAAAGATTATATAAACAGCGATGCCCTCGCACAGGCGAATGCGGTTCCTACAGCCGAGGGTGCGCTGAAAATTGCACTGGAAGAAACGGGGCGCACGATCTGGGGCAGCCGTGTGCTGGTGACAGGCTGCGGACGCATCGGAACGATCCTGACAGCCCGGCTTCATGCGCTGGGGGCACAGGTAACTGCGGCAGCGCGCAGAGAGTCAGACCGTGTGCGTATGGAGACAATGGGGGTCCGCAGTGCGGCGATCCCTCTGGACAGCAGAGGATTGTCCGAATACGATGTGATTTTTAATACGGTGCCGGCAGAGATTTTCCAGGAAACGCATTTATGTGCGCTCAGGGCGGACAGTCCGCTGATCGAACTGGCATCGGCACCGGGCGGTGCTGATGAATCTGCTGTAAAACGCAGTGGATGCCGGTACGTGCGGGCATCGGGACTTCCACGGTACGTGCCGTGCTGACACATGAAAAATTGTACAGAATAGCAGGAAATCACTTGTAAATCTGCCCGAAATCCGGTGATTGCAGGCGTTCATTGTGAAAAAGCACCAAAAATGACGAAAATATTCGTCGAGGTTTTTTTGAAAAAAAGGATTGCATCCCTTGACAATCTCAGAAGAATGTGTTAAAATATATGCGTAAATCGATTATAGTAACGCATGCACCGTGGTCTGTAAGCGATTTGCACAGGTGTTCAATCATCAGGCTGGGCTGCCAGTATGCATGCGGCTCCCGGCATATGGATGAAAGCGTATTGCAATCACGTACGCATGGCGATGAACACGAAAAAATAAAAAAAGAGAGGTAATTGAAAATGAAGAAGATTTTCAACAGAGTCTTGGCTGCTGCAATGGTAGTTCCGATGGCGCTCACACAGGGTGTTCTGGGTGTATCTGCAGAAGACACAGGCGCAAAGGCACTCAATATGGATACCTTTGTTGCAATTCCTGCTGAAGAGACTGAATCCACATGGAATGTCAAGCTGTTCAACGTTGTTACCAGCATGAATGGTGCCAACCGCGAAATGAGCAAGGCTGATTTCGTTGAGATTCTGCCGGAAACAAACAAGTATTCCGTAATCCTGAAGGAAATCATGACTGATGCAGCGAACCCGGTTCTCACTGTACTGAACGGTGTTGTAACCATTTCCGGCGAAGTAGATATGACAGCTTATGCAACTGAAAAGATCTACTCCAAGGTAAATGCTGCTGCTGGCACAGACCTGGCTCTGACTGCATTCAACAAGACAATTGCATACAATGTAACAATTGATGCAAGCGTACTGGAAAACGGTAAGGAACTGGATATCGTTCCGACACTGGTATGCGACGGTACAGAACTGAACGAAGACAACACAGCTGATTTCTTCAAGGGTCTGGCTGACGATCTGGCTGCAGAGGTTTCTGCACAGGTTGGCGTAACTGCTGATATCGAAGCAGCAATGACTGTTGAGCTGATCGACAAGATCGAGAGAGCAGAGTCCTGGGCTGACAAGGCTGAGGGTCTGACACGTACAGGTTCTTACGGCACAGCAGATGAGATGATGGCTGCTGTAAGCAAGTTCTTCGCTAAGAGAACACAGGCTTACACATTCCCGGCATCTGTTGACGAAGCAGTTGCAAGACACGGCAAGGGCTTCAACAAGGCTGTAGAAGTTTTCAATGCACTGAGCGTTGACTATGGTTACACAGTAGATGTAACTGTTGATGATGTAGCTGAACTGGCTAAGTCTGGTTCTGCATTCGAAGTTGCTGTAAGCGATGGCACATACGAAATCGAATTCCAGATTCCGGATGCTGAGGCTGCTGAGGTTGAGGCTTATGTAAACTCCACTTGCGAAGCTGGCAAGGCTTATGACTATTCTTATAAGCTGGTTGAAGCAAGCGTAAAGACTGACGGTGCTACATACCTGAACATCACAAGAGAGATCGTTCTGAAGGATATTGAAGATACAACTTCTACTTCTGATACAACTGCAACTACCACAGCTACAACTGGTTCTGACACATCTGACACCACAGAGACCACAACTGTTACAACAACAGGTACTGGCACAGGTACAGAGACAGGTACAGGTACAGAAACTGGTACAGGTACAGAAACTGGTACTGGTTCTGACACATCTGATACCACAGAGACCACAACTGTTACAACAACAGGTACTGGTACAGGTACAGAGACAGGTACTGGCACAGAAACAGGCACTGGCACTGGTACAGAAACAGGTACAGGTACTGGCACTGGCACAGATGATACATCCACAAGCACAACAACTACCACTCTGCCGGTAGACTTCATTATGGAGTCTGTAGAGATCGATGCTGGCGAAGACTTCTACTTCTCTCACGATGAGAATGCATTTGATCTGGGTACTCTGGTTAACAGCCTGACACTGGTTGGTACACTGAACGGCGAAGCTTATTCTGTAGCAATTTCTGCACAGGACTTCAGCACATACCTGACTCCGATGTATGCAACACCGGCTGACTTCTTCAACAGTGTTGAAGGTACTGCTTATGTTGTAAGCGAACTGCAGCTGACATTCACAGTACCGGATACTCTGACTGTATCCGATACTACTAATTTCACTCTGAGCGAAATGCCGAAGGTTTATATCGCAGTTAAGGGTGATGCTGATTTGAATGGCATTGTTGAACTGAATGATGCAACAGTTGTTCTCCAGTACTATGCAAATGGTGCAGCTGGTCTGGAACAGTCTCTGAATGCAGATGCTACTCTGGAAGCTCTGGCTTACTTCGTAGCTGATATCGATACAGAGGGTAAGACTGGCGCAAATGGTGATGTGAATGTGCTGGATCTGGATGATGTATCCTGGATTTTGACATACTATGCATCTAAGGCTGCAGGTCTGGAAAAGACTTGGGATGAAATTATTGCTGGTTAATTTCAGCAAGATTTACACAATGGTACGTATATGAAGAGCATAAAAGTTATGCTCTTCATATAAAAAATAAATTTTATATTTGAAAGGAATTACTCAAAATGAAGACTACATTCAAGAAGACTATGGCTGCTCTGTCTGCAGCTGCTGTTGTAGCTGCTTCCGCTGCTGTTATGGCTGTTCCGGCTGATGCTGCTTCTGGTACAATTTCTGCTGGTCAGATTACTCTGACTCTGGACGAACTGAAGGCTGCTAACTACAAGGTAACAGTTCCGCTGTCTATTTCTGGCAACACCGGTTTCCACCAGTTGGGCTTTGGTATCAAGTACGATTCTCGTCTGACTCTGAGCGGTTCTAAGAGAACTGGTATTCTGAGCGACTATGAAGCATCTGTAGGTGCAGGTTCTAATGTTGCTGAGAGTTTCTTCTGGGGTGGCATTGCTGTTGCTCCTGATAGCATCACAGCTGAGCAGCTGTACTGTGAAGGCGATGGCGATTTCTGGAATCTGACATTCACAGTTCCGGAAACTGCTGTTGAAGGTGACACATATCCGCTGACAATGGCTGCTAATGGTCTGGATGGTACTCCGTCTGTAATTGGTGGCGCTGATGGTCAGGGCACACCTGCTCTGGTTGATGGTTTCATCCAGATCAAGGGTGCTGATACAACAAC
>JAFURN010000029.1 GCA_017480865.1 Ruminococcus sp.
CCATTCAAAAGTTACTGAATCCCAGAAAGTAGGTTGGTCCCAAGGTCCCATCCAAGCCATTGCAACTTTTCCATTACACCAACGTTCAAACCAGCCACTTGCTGCCGCCTCTGTTGTAGTTGTATGGCAGGCGCTCTTCCATGATAAGGGCTTTGTCAATTCGGTCCTGGAAACACTTCATCTGGAGTCTGTCCCCTGGCTTTCCTCCGGGTACGGTATGACGGTGCTGGTTCTGATCTTTGTCTGGAAAACTATGGGTTATAACATGGTGCTTATGATGGCAGGACTCTCCGGCATCCCGGTGGATTATCTGGAAATGGCAAAGCAGGAGGGGGCTTCTGCATGGTGGCAGTTTCTGCATATCAAGCTGAGGTATCTGTTTCCGACGCTGTTCTTCATCCTGCTGTATGATATCATCTGCTCATTCAAGGTATTCCGGGAGGTTTATCTGCTGACCGGCGATTATCCCTGCGAGGAACTGTATCTGCTTCAGCATTTCATGAACAATACCTTTGAAAGTGCCAATTATCAGAAACTCTCGGCAGCAGCAATCCTGCTTGCCCTTGTTATGCTGATCACAGTGGGGATCCTGTTTTTCATAGAACAAAAGAAGGGAAAGGAGCTGGAGGAATGAAGCAGAAATCAATCAGATACAAGCTTTCTGAATGGATGCTCTTTCTGTTTCTGGGGGCAGGTGCATTGCTGTTTCTCATGCCCCTGGTGCTGACTGTATGCGATTCATTTATGACAGAAACCGAGATCTTCTATAACTACGGCGCAATGCTCAGCCTGAAAAGCGATACCATTTACACAGCAGATTCCGTTTCACTAAAGCTGATCCCCGACCGTGTGACCTTGCAGCAATACGCAAATGTACTGATCACCAATTCAGAATATCTGCTGAAATTCTGGAATTCCGTGATCCTCACAATTCCTGTTACCATGCTGCAGATCGGTATCGCACTCCTCGCATCATACGGATTTGCACGGTATGAAGGGCGTGTAAAGCAGATCGTTTTTCTTGTATATATCATCCTCATGCTGATGCCTTATCAGGTCACGCTTGTACCGAATTTCCTGGTTGCAGATGCACTCGGATTTGCCGGAAGCCGCTGGGCAGTCATTCTCCCGGGAATCTTCTCTACATTTCCGGTTTATCTGTTCACACGGATTATGAAACGCATCCCCAAAGCCTATCTGGAGGCGGCTCGTCTGGATGGTGCAGGCGAACTACAGATCTTTCTGCACATTGCAGTCCCCCTTTGCAGAAATGTCATCGTTTCCGTATTGCTCCTGGTATTTATCGACTGCTGGAATATGGTAGAGCAGCCCCTCCTTATGATCGATGATCCCCAGAAGCAGCCCCTTTCCATCTTTCTGGCACAGATCCGCACCGGCGATCTGGGCATTGCCTTTGCTGCGGCAGTATTTTATATGATCCCGTCCCTGCTCCTGTTCCTGTACGGTGAAGAGGATCTGGTGCAGGGCATGGCTTATGCAGGAGTGAAAACATAATATGAAAAAGATCAATCATCCAAAGAAAAGAATTCTTACCATCCTTGCTGTCTGCTTTTTTACAGGCGTTTTCATGCTCACCTTTTTCTCCGGCACCATCATGAATGCATCTCTGCCGGAAATCACGGCACAGTATGTGACATCCGGCCGTGTGTACGACCGCATCAGCGGCACAGGAATTGCTGAGGCAGACAAGACCCTGAGCATCTATCCCCCATGCAGCGGTGTGCTGGCTGAACTCTCTGTCCGAAGCGGTGACCGTGTAAAAACAGGTGATCTGCTCTGTACCATTACCCCGGAAACCGCCTCAGCAGACGGTGACAGCACCTCTGTCAATGCCTATTACAGCGCACTCCAGCTGTATCTGCAAATGGGACTGACGCTTGAGGCGGCGCAGGTACAGCTGGATGCAGATAAGGATGCACTCCGGCTGGAAACTGAGACGGCTTATCAGCTGCATGAACAGACTGCTTCTCAGGAGAAATGTGCAGCATTTCTTGCAGAAAAGAATGCGCTTTCAGGTTATCTGTCCCTTGTAAACGAACAGGGCTTTCAGAAGCTGCCTGCCAAATATCAGGTATCCATGACGGAGCCATACGCCATACAGGCGGACGCAATTTCTGCTGAAAAACAGGCACAGGAGGAGCATGCAGATGCACAAAGCAGACTCCTTGGCAGTTCGGAGACGCAGCAGGAGATCGCAGAGGAAGCATATCTTGCGATGGAGGATGCATACGACGATTATCTGACTGCACACAGTGACTGGCAGAATGCCCTTGGTACAGAGGAAGAAACCATGCTGGAAGCTGCGGCTGACAGTGCATGGACCCTGTATGAAAGCTGCACAGACAGCTATGATCAGGCGGTCCGTCAGCTGGACAAATGCATTCAGGCGGAAAACAATACTGCTTACGCAAAGCAGAGTCTCGAAGATGCGCAGCAGGCAAGAACGGACGCAGATAAAAATCTCAGCCTTGCCATTGACGAAACGATCCGGACGATCACACGAGACAGCTATCTTCTGGACATTCTCATTGCAGAAGCTGCTGCCTCTGAAAAAACGCTTCTTTACAATGAAGACGGTACCGTTTCTGTTTATGCAGAAACGGATGGTACAGTTCTGCATATCAATGGCACTGCCGGTGATGCGGTCATGACGGCAGCTGCGCTCATGCAGCTTGCGGAGGCAGACAGCACCTATACAGTACGTTTCCAGGTCCATGCAGAAAAAACACAGAAGCTTCAGTTGGGCACAGAAGCAGTTGTGATCAATGCAGATGCACAGGCTTCCCTCAAGGGGATATATCCTGCTGCCCAGTCTGCTTCGGGCGGTATGGAAGAAAAGACACTGCTCTTTACTGTTACAGGAGATGTTTCCGACGGGCAGAGCCTTGCCATAAAGCTCAATGAAAACAGTCAGAATTATGAGTTTACCGTTCCGTCGAGAGCCATTTCCGAGGACAATAACGGTACCTTTATTCTGGCGGTGGAAACAAAGAGTACGCCCCTTGGCAACCGGTATTCTGCAAAGCGGATCGATATTGCGGTGCTTGCCGACGATGGTACAACTGCTGCAATCGACGGCGAAATCGGAAAGGATACCTATGTCATCAGCCTGAGTACAGAACCCATTCAGCATGGAGATATGGTGCGTATGAAGGAAACGGCGGAGTGATGCATATGAAACAGAACGTAAAAAAAGCACTGATTCCTGTATTTTTTCTGACAGGCGGACTTGCTCTGGGAATCTATAGTACGGCTGCTGCCAATATCTGCATCAGCAAGCAGCAGCAGCAGCTTGCCGGGGAACGCTGGGGAGAAAACACGGTTCAGCTCAGCTGCTTTCTTTCCGAAACAGACGGACTTACCCCTCAGGAGATCACATCTCTCCGGGAAACGCTGGACGCAGGTACTGCGCAGAGTACCGGAATTACTGCCTGGTACGATGCCTATTCCTGCACGGGAAAAGAAGTACAGGCATACGGTACAAAACGCACAGCGAAAAATGCAGAACTGATCCTTGTCAGTGAGCATTATTTCCGCATTCATACCGGAACGCTCCTCAGCGGAAATTATCTGACAGATGCCGGCATCTCTGCGCAGCTTGTATTTCTGGAGGAAGAGGCGGCATGGAATCTTTTCGGCTCCTGCGATGTCGCAGGAATGGAGATCATACTGGAAAACCGGATCTGTCAGGTTGCAGGTGTGGCTGAGTTCCCCGGCGGCGAAGAGGACGATCTCCCCGGAATCTACATGCTGTACAGCGATTATATTGCCGGTGCAGAGGCAGCACCCTCTGTCACCTGTTATGAGGCAGTTCTCCCTGATCCTGTAGAGGGCTATGGACGGGGCGTGTTTACAGATGCGATGGAAGGACTGCTTTCCCCGACCCGCTTCCCGGAGGATGAAAAGACCACCCGACAATACCATATCGTACAGAATACAGGTCGGTTTTCTGCATCCGGTTTATGGGATTATCTGAGACATATAACAGACTATACAGTACACACCAAAGCGATCGCTTACCCCGATTTTGAAAATGCTGCCCTCCGGACACTTCACCATGCTGCAATGCTGCTGCTCCTCAAAGCAGCGGGATTTGTAATGGCTGGAATGGCACTTATAGGGGGATGCATGCTCTTTCGCAGGGAGATCAAAAGAGAGATCCTGCGCCTTATGAAATATCAGAAACAGCTTTTCCATAAAAAACATATCCAGGAGGTAATACAGAATGAAAAAGACACGAAAAACAGCATCCATCCTGACAGCGTCCGCCATGCTCATGACGATGCTCTGCGGATGCATGCAGGAAAATGAAAACACAGAAAACAGCGTACCTGAAAATGAAATTCCAAAGGCAGAACAGCTGTTTCAGTGCACAGAGCTGACGCAGCCGGAGGAGGGCACCGATTTGCTGTCAATCGAATATCATGAGGGGACGCTGTATGTTCTTCAGTCAGTCTCTGATGAGAATGGCACTGCATCCTATTCCATGCATACATATGATGAATCCGGTAAGAATACAATGCTGTTTGATTATCAGTCCGATGAAGGCGATGCCTATGTGTCAGACTTCTGTATAACGTCTGACAGCTGCTTTGCATTTCTGGTTCAAAAAGGAAGCAATCCCGATATGCTCCCTGAGGAAGATAACCCCGATTTCGACTGGGATGCCTACTGGGAGGGATATGTATACAGCGGATCGCTGGAGATCCTGTCTGCAAAGGGCGAACTGCTGAGTTCCATCGAAACACCAGCTGGAATTTCTGTGAGACAGGACGAAAACGGTGACTTTCTCATGCTTTCCAATGGATTTCATGAAAAGTCTCCTGCTTATCTCATAAAGACAGACGGTGCTGCCATAGAACTGACAGATATCGGGAACGAAGTCATCGGAGGCTTCTGCAAAGGTGCTGACCAAAGCCTGCTGATCATGATTTCAGGCACTGCGGCAGCACTCAAGAAGTGGGATGCTGCTGCCGCAGAATTTACGGATGTCCCGCTCTCCGATGACAGCATTTTTCTGTCGGGTCTGATTCCCGGATGCAGCAGCAAAATCTCCTGTTATCTGCAATCCGATCAGGGGATCTATGCTGTATCTGATGACGGCAGCTTATCAGAAGCTGTGAATTTTATGGATTCCGGCATTTCCGATACAAGCGGAAGTCAGATTGTCTGCACCGGAGAAAATACCTTTATCGGAATTATGCGCAGCAGCACAGGCGGTACTTATCTTGCAAAAATTGCTCCCATAACAGAAGAACAACAACAGCAGGAACAGGAAGCAAAAATTCTGACCCTCGGCTGCTACTTCACAGACAGCGATCTGAGCCAGGCTATTTCCGAATTCAACCGCTCCCAGAAGGAATACCGGATCCAGGTGGAGGATTATTCCAGATACGGCGAGAGCGACGATGAAGACGCAAATTATGAGAAAGGAATGCTTCGTCTCAATGAGGATATTGCCGCAGGAAACGCACCGGATATTCTGGTGCTGTTTCAAAACAGCCAATTCAATCCGGAGGAAAGCGGCGCATTCCTCGACCTCTATGAGGTAATGGGAACCAATGATACCCACGCAAAGGAGGATTTTCTTCCCAATTATCTGAAAATGCTGGAAACAGACGGTAAGCTTTACCAGATCGGAACGGCATTCGCGATCAATACGCAATTTGCAAATGCAGATATGGCAGGCGGAAAGGAAAGCTGGACGACCACAGAATTTCTGGAGATCTGCCGTCAGTGCGATGCGCAGGGCATTGAGATCATGGGATACCAGACAAAGGAGAATTTCATGAATATGATCATCAGCGGAGATCAGTTTATTGATCTGGAAAAGGGTGTATGCTATTTTGATGATCCGGTCTTTCTGGAGGCACTGAAATTCTCAGAGGAGATGGAGCAGTATGTCGTGCCTGACTTTGCAAATATGACAGAGGATGAAATTGATGCTTCCGCCACAGAGGACTCTGCAAAATGTATGAACGGTCAGCGGATGCTGGAAAGCTCATGGGTTTTCTCACGTCTGTACGACTACATGCTCATAAATGCTTTGTTCGGAGATATACCTGCGGTCATGATCGGCAATCCCACACGTGACGGCAGCAGCGGTCACTATCTCACACCTTCAAATGAAATGTACTCCATCAGCAGCACCTGTGAATACCCCGAAATCGCATGGGAATTCATCAGCACACAGATGTACATGGATCCGGAATTTACGGCTTCTTTTTCTGTCATTGACGAAACCCTGAGACAAAGCCTGCAGCACGATTTGGAGGAAATTAATAGTTTCAAGCATGTCGGTTTAAATGGCATTGAAATGGAGATGAGAGAAATAACGCAGGAGGATGTGGACATGATTTACAAGCTGATCCTGTCCCTTGAAAAACGCAGTGCTGTGCAGAACCCTGCCAGTGACATTTATAACGACGTCATGCAGGGCTTCTACGATGGTACAAAAACTCCGGAGCAGACTGCTGAGGAATTGCAGGAGCGTGTGGGACTTTACCTCAAGGAAAATCAGTAGCACCAAATGGAGGATTCCTATGAAAAACAGAATCAGAAAAATCACAGCCATTCTGTCGGCAGCAGCTTTGCTGGCAGGATGCACCCAGCAGGAAACCGGGCAGCCGGCGAATAATCAGTCCGCCCCGGACATCCCGAAGACAGAGCAGCTTTTTCAGTGCAAGGCACTGACCCAGCCGCAGGAAGGCACAGAACTTCTGTCTCTGGAATATTATGACGGGCAGCTTTATGTGCTGCGATCCGAGACGGACGGTTCGGTTTCTGTCTGCACCTGCAACAGAACCGGCATAGGCGCAAAACGCTTTTCCTATACGCCAAGCGGCGAAAACGCCTATGTATCCGACTTCTGCGTGAATGCGGACGGAGAATTCGTTTTCTCCGTTCAGAGCGGCAGCAATCCCGATATGTCCCCCGAGGAAAAAAATCCTGATTTTGACTGGAACGAATATTATAACGGCTTCGTCTATACGCATTCCCTTGATATCCTTTCGGAAGACGGCAAGCTTATTTCATCGGTGGAGTGCGACGCGTCGGGAACAGTCTGCATTGATGAAAACGAAGACTATATAATTGCATCACACAGCGGCATGGGAGAAGCTGACATAATCAGAATGCGCCCTGACAGCTTTTCAGAGATACTGCCGGACACGGGACTGAACTACTTCATTGACTTTGAAAAAGCAGCCGACGGCAGCCTGCTCCTTCTGGGACAGAAGAATGGCGGATCCGTGCTGAAAAAGTGGGATGCAGCCAAGGGCGTATTTACAGACCTGTCCCTTCCTCAGACGGAAGGAATGCTCCTGCATGACATCATTACCGGAACAAGTGCAGATGTACCCTACTATCTCTGTTCAGATGAAGGCATATATGCTGTATCCGCAGACAATACGGTATCCGAAGCGGTCAACAGCCTTGATTCAGGTCTTCCAAGTCTTTCCGGCAGCAGTCTGTTCTGCACCGGAGAAAATACCTTTACCGGCTTTATATTCAGAAGTCAGAGCGGAATATATCTTGCGGAAATTTCACCTGATACAGAAGAAAAGCCAGAGGCAGAGATCCTGACTCTGGGCTGCTATGACGTTTACAGTGTCCTATCAAATGCTGTTGCTGAATACAATCGTTCTCAGGATGCGTATAAGATTCAGGTGAAAAAATACGCTGAATATGACGATACAGATACCGGCATATCAAAATCCCTTCTTCGCCTGCATGAGGATATTGCTGCTGGAACTGCGCCGGATATTATTGTTCTGTGGGGTGACCATACGACGCTTTCAGAAAGCGGCGGACTTCTGAACCTCTATGACGTTATGGGAACCAACGGTACCTATGCAAAGGAGGATTTCCTGCCGAGCTACCTTGAAGCAACTGAATCGAACGGCGGTCTTTACTGGATACAGGCGGAATTCGGACTGCACACATTGTATGCAAATACCGGGATGACCGACGGCAAGACCACATGGACAACTGCGGAATTTCTTGAGATATGCCGTGAATGTGATACAAAGGGAATTGGGATCCTGGATTACCAGAAAAAGGAAACCTTCATGGAACTGGTAATGACAGGCGACCGCTTTATCGACTATGAAAACGGCGTATGCTCCTTTGATTCTCCTGATTTTCTGGAAGCATTGAGATTTGCTTCTGAAATGGAGGAGTCAGCTGATCTTGACTATGAGAATATGACCATGGAGGAAATAGACGCTGCAAACTATGAGCGCACCTTAAAATATCCAAACGGTCAGCAGCTTATTTATTCGTTCGGCGGCTCTGTTTGGATGCTGAGTGAGCATGTGATGAGTCTGGCAATGTCAGGAGATCACCCTTCCGCTATGATAGGCTATCCGACTGCCGACGGCACCGGCGGATACTTTTTCTCATGCTTAAATGAGCAGTACGCAATCAGCAGCAGCTGTGCGCATCCGGAGGCTGCATGGCAGTTTATAAACGAACAGCTTAAAACAGATACAACCCGGCCCACCGGATTTTCTGTCGTTGATAAGCTGCTCTGCGAAAGCCTGCAGAATGACATGGAGCAGCAAAACAGCTATGACATCGGCAGCATAAACGGTGTTGATATTGTGTATCCTGAGATCACTCAGGAGGATGTTGACAAGCTGTATAATATACTTCTGTCAATTGACAAGATGCCAGTGCGAAATGAGGCTGTCAACGAGATCTGTAACAATGTCATGCAAGGCTTCTACGATGGTACAAAGACTCCGGAGCAGACTGCTGAGGAATTGCAGGAGCGTGTGGGACTTTACCTTAAGGAAAATCAGTAGCACCAAATGGAGGATTCCTATGAAAAACAGAATCACAAAAATCACAGCCGTCCTGTCCGCAGCAGCTTTGCTGGCAGGATGCACCCAGCAGGAAACCGGGCAGCCGGCGAATGATCAGTCTGCTCCGGACATCCCGAAGGCAGAGCAGCTTTTTCAGTGCAAGGCACTGACACAGCCGCAGGAAGGAACAGAACTTCTGTCTCTGGAATATTATGACGGTCAGCTTTATGTGCTGCGATCCGAGGCGGACGGTTCGGTTTCCGTGTGTACCTGCAACAGAACCGGCGTTGGCGCAAAACGCTTTTCCTATACACCAAGCGGCGAAAACGCCTATGTATCCGACTTCTGCGTGAATGCGGACGGAGAATTCGTTTTCTCCGTTCAGAGCGGCAGTAATCCCGATATGCCCCCCGAGGAAAAAGATCCTGATTTTGACTGGGATGCATACTGGGACGGATATGTCCGCACATATACACTTGATATTCTGTCTGCGGATGGCGCCCTGCTCCGTTCCGCTGAGGTTCCTGCATCGGGCGGTGTAAAGCAGGACGAAAACGGAAACTATCTCATTCTCTCAGCCGAAGGAACAGGAACCGTCACCGGATATCTTGTACCGGCGGATGGCACTGCTGCAGAACTATCGGATATGGATACCGGTTACTTTACTTATTTCGGAAAGGCTGCTGACGGGAGCCTGTATCTGACCGCAGGAATCGGTAATGAAACGGTTCTCCGGAAATGGGATCCACAAAAAGCAGAATTCATGGATATGCCGTTTTCCGCAGGTAATCTTTTCATCCATGGAATGATTCCGGGTACCGCTGAAACAGTCCCCTATTATCTGCTTGCGGAAACCGGCATCTATGCCGCCGCAGAGGACGGTACGCTGTCGGAGATCGTAAACTTTATGGATTCCGGCATTTCAGATGCAGGTGATGGTCAGCTTTTCTGCACGGGAGAGAATACCTTTACCGGTATTCTGCGAAATGATTCCGGGCGAACCTATCTTGCAGAGATCTCTCCCCGGACAGAGGCAGAACAGAAACAAGAGGCAAAAATCCTCACACTGGGCTGCTACGGCATAGACAGTGCGGTTTCCGATGCAATTTCCGGATTCAACAGTTCCCAGAAGGAATATCGCATTCAGGCGATCGACTATGCCCGTTACGATGATGACTATGAAACGGAAAATGTAAAATACAAAGGGCTGCTTCGTCTTAACGAGGATATCGCCGCAGGAAATACGCCGGATATTCTGTTGGTGTCGGAAATGAACTTTCTGAATCTTGCAAAAAAGGGCGTACTCATGAATCTGTATGATGTGATGGGGACAAACGATACCTTTGCAAAGGAGGATTTCCTTCCGAATTATCTGAAGGCAAACGAAACAGACGGCGCACTTTACTGGATCTCCCCCGGCTTCCGATTGAATACGCTGTTTGCAAACACGGCACTCACAGGCGGAAAGGAAAGCTGGACGCTTCAGGAATTCGTAGACATCTGCCGTCAGTGCGATGCACAGGGCATTCAGATCATAAAACATCAGACAAGAGAAGATTTCATGAATCTGGTCACAGACGGCAATTCATTTGTTAACTTCGAAAACAGTACATGCTGCTTTGACGACCCCGCCTTTCTGGATGCGCTGAAATTTGCGGAGGAAATGTACATTGACGTTCTGCCGGATTTTGAAAACATGACCGAAGAGGAAACGGAGGCTTACTACTATGAGGATGCATCCGGATGGATGAATGGTGAGCGTCTGGTTTATGACTTATTCTCTGTAAGCAGCTATTCAGATTATCTGGACGGCTTCTGCATATTCGGAGACTGTCCTGCCGCCATGATCGGACAGCCAACATTGGGAGACAGCGATGCGCATTATATTACAAGCCTGAATTACATGTATGCCATCAGCAGTACCTGCTCCGACCCGGAGGCTGCATGGAAGTTCATCCACATGCAGCTGGACACAGATCCGGAAGCGTACCATGGTTTTTCGGTTGTGGAGGATCTCCTCAAAGAAAATCTGAAATTCCAGATGGAATGGGTCAACGCTCCGGACACCGGCGGCGGTCTGAATGGTGTGACATTTGAATATCCCATTGTCACACAGGAGGACATTGATGCGTTTTATGAAATGCTCCGGAGCATTGATGATTTCTCCATGGAGCGTACACTGATTTACGATATTTACAATGATGTCATGCAGGACTTCTACGATGGTACAAAATCTGCGGAACAGACCGCAGAGGAGCTTCAGGATCGGGTAAGTCTGTATCTGATGGAAAATCAGTGACGACACAAGCAGAGGTAACACCGCACAAAGCACACCTGCGGCTTTTCACGTCACCTGCTTCCAGCTTTTTCGTCATATTTTATAAAAACAACAGATTCTATTTGAAATGCTGAAGTAAATTGGGGGTTATCGCACGAACTGCCGAAGGCAGTTAGCCCGATAATTCGAATGGAACCATGTTTTTCTTCTGTCTGATTTCTCTGCTCTGCTACACCTCTGCATCCTCACGAAGCAGGGTAAAAGCATTTTTCCGGCATGTAAGAACCCCTTCCCTGCGCAGCTTGCTGATCTCCGCAGAAAGCCCGCTTCTGTCTACCTCCAGAAAATCCGCCAGTTCCTGCCGGTTATAAGGGATGACAAAACTGCTGCCCTGCACCTTTGCCTGCTGTAACAGATAGGTCATCAGCTTCTCTCGCGTTGTCCGTCTGGAGGTGATTTCAATTTTCTGATTGAACAGAAGATTCTTTGCTGCAACGATTTTCAGAAGATTAAAAATCATCCGGCTGTGAAATTCACAGGCGTTGCTGCATGCATGTACGATTCGTCTTCCATCTACGAGCATGACCTCGCAGTCCTCAGCTGCAACAATGCTGACAGGAATCGCCTGCACCTCTGCACAGACAAAGGATTCCCCGAATAGCTGGGATGCTGTCATACTGGCTACAATGCTTCTGTTTCCATAATAATCCACACGCACAAGCTGCACGGTTCCTGACAATACAATACCGATATGAGAAGCAGGCATGCCTTCTGTCAGTATCATTTGATTTTTATGAAAACGCTGTATACTTGCATGAAGACAACCCAGCATTGCAAGAAGATTTTCATCGGATACATGTTCAAATAAACGGCACTGCCGCAGTACATTCTGATATTTCCGCATGTTACCACTCCATTTGTTGAAAATTCAACATACATTTTGTTTTTATTATACTATAATGGACGCATGAAGTCAAGTTCATACACATGATAAATGGAGGAGAGAATATGATACGAAAAATAATCCGAATCGATGAAGAAGCCTGCAATGGCTGCGGTGCTTGTGCGGATGCCTGTCATGAAGGCGCGATCGGTATGGTGGACGGTAAAGCGAAGCTGCTGCGTGAGGATTACTGCGATGGTCTGGGCGATTGCCTTCCGGCATGTCCTGTAAATGCCATTACCTTTGAAGTGCGGGAAGCACCTGCTTATAATGAAGCTGCTGTTCTCGCTGCAAAGCAGAAAAAGCAGGCGCAGGTGCTGCCCTGCGGATGTCCAGGCTCCCAGACAAGAGCCATCCGACGAGAAACGGCAGACTGTACACCAGCAGCGCACACAACATCCATAAGCCGGCTTTCCCAGTGGCCGGTGCAGATCAGGCTGGTTCCGGTTTACGCGCCCTATTTTGAAGATGCTGATCTGCTCATTGCAGCAGACTGCACAGCGTACGCCTACGGTCAGTTTCATGAGACATTCATCCGGGGACGCATCACCCTGATCGGCTGCCCCAAGCTGGATGAGGGAGATTATGCAGAAAAGCTGGCGCAGCTCCTTGCAAACAATACCATCCGAAGCCTGACGATCGTCCGAATGGAGGTTCCATGCTGCGGAGGAATTGAATATGCGGCAAAGCGGGCTTTGCAGGCATGCGGAAAAAACATTCCGCTGCGGGTCGTAACCATTTCCACAGATGGTAAAATCATAAATTGAGAAAGGTAGAAAAAACAATGGAAAAGAAAATGTTTTGTTTTCAATGCGAGCAGACAGCTGGCTGCGCAGGATGTACAGGAAATATGGGCGTATGCGGTAAAACATCCGATACTGCAAGGCTTCAGGATGCGCTGACCGGTGCGCTGATCGGTCTTGCAAGAGCTGCTGAAAGCGGATTCGGTGTAACAAAGCAGACATATCAGATTTTTATTGAAGGTCTGTTTACAACACTTACCAATGTAAGCTTTGATGATGCCGCGATCCTCCGACAGCTGGAACGGGTGCATGCAGAAAAGGCATCGCTGATTCCCGGCTGCGGCGGATGCGGTGCGCCCTGCGGAAAAAATGAAGATTATGATATGAGGGATCTCTGGAATGCAGAGGAAAACATCCGCTCTCTCAAATCTCTGATCCTGTTTGGTCTGAGAGGCATGGCTGCCTATGCATATCACGCAATGGTGCTGGGATACATGGATGCGGAGGTGAATCATTTCTTCTGCGAGGGACTTTTCAAAATCGGACTGGATCTCACCATGGAGGAACTGCTGCCGGTTGTCATGAAGGTCGGTGAAGTCAACCTGAAATGCATGGCACTTCTTGATCAGGCAAATACGGAAACCTATGGTACACCTGCCCCGGTGACCGTTCCGCTGAAGGTAGAAAAGGGCCCCTTTATTGTAGTAACCGGACATGATCTGAGAGACTTGCAGCTGCTTCTGGAACAGACAAAGGATAAGGGGATCCACATTTATACACATGGTGAAATGCTGCCGGCGCATGCCTATCCAGAACTGAAGGCGTATCCCCATCTGAAGGGAAATTTCGGCACGGCATGGCAGAATCAGCAGAAGGAATTTGACGGCATTCCTGCACCGGTTCTGTTCACAACAAACTGCCTGATGCCGCCAAAGCCAGGATATGCCGACCGTGTATTCACAACGGAAATGGTTTCCTTCCCGGATGCTGTACACATTGGCGAAGATAAGGATTTCACGCCGCTCATTGACAAGGCACTGGAACTGGGCGGTTATGCAGAGGACAAAGTCTTTCATGGTCCGAACGGCGGTACTGAAATGACGACCGGATTTGGTCATGGTACGATCCTTTCGGTTGCAGGTCAGGTCGTTGAGGCTGTGAAGTCCGGTGCGATCCGTCACTTCTTCCTTGTAGGCGGCTGTGACGGTGCAAGGACCGGACGGAATTACTATACGGAATTTGTAAAGCAGACACCTCAGGATACCATCGTACTGACGCTTGCCTGCGGAAAATATCGCTTCAACGACCTTGCTCTTGGTGAGATCGGAGGACTGCCTCGTCTGATGGATATGGGACAGTGTAACGATGCCTATGGTGCAATCAAAGTTGCTGTCGCTCTGGCAGAAGCATTCGGCTGCGATGTAAATGCGCTGCCCTTGTCCTACGTACTGTCCTGGTATGAGCAGAAGGCAGTCTGCATCCTTCTGACGCTTCTGCATCTGGGCATCCGGAATATCCGTCTGGGTCCGTCGCTTCCCGCCTTTCTGTCACCGGATGTTCTGCAATTTCTCATCGGACAGTACGGCATTGCACCGATCACAACACCGGCGCAGGATCTGGCAGATCTGATGGCGTAAAGCATTCATATAAAAGGTCATAGGAAAGGAATATATCAATCAGAGTTTCCTGAAACATAAAAACCACCGGCATGATACCGGTGGTTTTTGGTTAAATAAAGTATATTTTACGCAATTTCATCATCAGATACAATTTCAAGTACGATGCAGGTAATATTATCCGCTCCGCCGTGATTCAGCGCCTCTTGTACGAGAATCGCTGCCTCATTGAAGTAGTTCTGGGCAAGCAGGGTGTGCAGTTCCTCATCAGAGCACATATTGCTCAGACCGTCCGTACAGAGCATAAATTTTGTACCCGGAAGGATCGGTATAGGTCTGCGGCTGTCTGCATTGAGACCGATCTCACTTTTATCCGAACCAATAAACAGAGTCAGACGATGCTGGTCAGGGCTGGTTTCTGCCTCTTCCGCTGTATAAATGCCGGCATCCAGCTTCTGATTGGCAAGGGTATGGTCACGTGTCAGACAGGTGATACCAGACTCCTGCTCCAGATAAATACGGCTGTCACCCAGGTAATAAAGCTTTGCTACGCCGCCCATGAAATAAAGCATAGCGAAGGTTGTACCGCCGCTCAGGGACTGCTTCTCACGAAGCATCTCACAGACTGCATTGTTGGCTTCACGGGTGTACGCAGAGAGGATCTGATCTGCTGCCCGCATGCTTTCCGCCTCAGCCAGCTTCTTTTCATATTTCCGAAGCGTCTGCATTGCAATTTCAGAGGCGATCTCACCATAGGCTGCACCGCCCATTCCATCATAAACAGCAAAGCACATGCCATCGGGATTGTCAATTGTATAGGTTGCGGAAAAATCATTGCGGAAATGCTCGTGCAGATATATACCCTTCAGGTAGAAATTATCCTCATGATTGCCACGAACCTTTCCGATGTGTGTGGATACGGAAACACGCAGTCGATAAGATGTGATGCCGGAGCGCGGAGGACCGTTATCCGGCTCGTCCTGAAAAAAACCTTCTACATTTTCACCGAAACGAAAGAGGTCATCTGCATCAGCATGGGATGAATTGTAGTTCATTTCTGTTTCCCCTTGTTACAAATTTACAGCAGGAGCTGCGCCGTTCTGACAGCACTCCTGCCCATATACTATTTTACCACATTTTTCTCAATCTGTAAATAGCAAAAAAGAAATTAAAACCGGCAGCAGCAGGAAAGCAGCATATTGCAGATTAAATTGTATGCACAACAGCGGAGGCATTCACTGGTTCCGTCCGACTGCGAATAGGGCGTCTGCATTTCCTGATACTGAAACGCACTTGACTGCATCTGCTGTACCAGCATCTGATACTGCACATTATTCGGTTCCATGTGGGCTGCTGTCTGGGCATACTGCAAAGCTGCTGCTGTATTACGCAGACCTGCCTGTGCAACTGCACTGATATAATACCATTCTGCATCCCGGCTCTGAATGGAATTCAGTACGTTGACTGCTTCGGCAAAGCGGCGGTTCTGGATATAGTTCATTGCTGCCCGCTTATGCATGGAGGCTTCATCTGTACCGGAAGACTGATAACTGCTGCTTCCTCCGAAATCATTTGCCGTGCTGCGTCCCTGACGTTCATCCATAATCTGCTGATAAGCAGTCTGGATCTCACGGAAACGAGCCTCATAATCCTCTGCATTGGGCTTGTCCATATTCAGATCGGGATGATACTGACGGCAAAGCCTGCGGTATGCTTTTTTGATTTCATCCTCAGAAGCAGAGCGTGGTACGCCAAGAATCTGATAGGGGTCTTTCATGTGTTTCCTCCTTGACTGTCACCTGCCGTCTCTGACAGGTACTGACTACACCGGCGGCGGAATGCGGTCCATACGCCGGCATATAATATATTACGCAGAATTTCAGCGTTTTTAATAATGGGTAAATATTCAAAGGCAGACGCAGCCGGTGCGATCATCAGACGCAGCAGCTGCTCACATGCCTCGTGAAAGGCAGGGTCATGCTCATTCTGTGACAAAAACGGATTGTAGCAGCCTTTTTTTCTGTCCTTGGACAGATCATCAAAGGCATCCGCAAGATAAATGAAGCGTCCCAGATGAAAGCCGATCTCCCGGAGCGTCTCCTCCCAGACATCCTCTTTGTAGGCGAGAACCTCAGCAAGCATCCGTCCGAAGCAGGATGCAGCCTGTTCCGGATTCTCGCAGCCTTCTGCTTCCAGCTTTGCAAGGGCAGAAAGTGCCTCTTCGATGCATTCTGCTTTTTCCAGATAGCGTTCCCTGATCCTGCCGGTTTTTCCGGCGATCAGCTTACCGAGTAAATGGCGGAGATGTTTTTTTTCATCCTTCCAGTCATCATCCAGCTTATATGCGGTCAGCAGCAGACACATATCCGCTGCATAGGCAGTTACCTCACTCCGGATAAACTGCTGCTTCTGAAACGGATGTGCAATGCATCGCGCCTGACCGCTTTCAGCGTCAGGTTCATAGAGGCTGTCCAGCAGCAGCGTGAGAAAGGTAAGATCATAGCTGAGAAAAAACTGTCCCATGGTACCGAACTGATTCCGGAGCGTTCTGCACAGCCCGCAATAGTGGGCACGGTACACATCGAACTCCCGGAATTTCAATTCTGGCTTGCAGATCTGGACATAACCATACATAATACTTTAACTCCGTTCTATGAAATCACTGCGGCATCTGGGGCATGTGATCCGGATCTTGCCTTTTCCCTTAGGAACACGCAGCTTTTGCTGACAATGCGGGCATACAAAGATCCGGTGCGCAGAATCCTTTCTGCAATTGCGCAGCTGTCCGAGTCTTGAGCGGAAAGATGCGAGGATCTGGAGAAATTTCTGGTTTTCTGCACTTCGCCTCTCATAATCCTTGGACAGCATCCGGAAACTCATAAGTGCCGCCAGAACAAGACACAGGATATCCATCCAGAATGCTCCGGTAAAGAGATAGAGGAGCATGAACATCAAAAATAAGGCGAGCAGAAAACGATTCAGGGAATCCGTACCGTATCTGCCCTGAAAAAAGTGATTGATGGAATTTCTGAAATTCATTGCAGGCTCCTTTCTGTATTTATATAATTAACTTTTATTATACCATATTCTTCATGGAATGAAAAGGGGAAAATCAGAATTTTCACCATTTTTTCAAAATGAAGCTTCTGATCTCCAGACAAAGATTGACATTGCGATACAGGAATGCTATAATGAAAAAAGAATATTCGGAGGAGATTTTGGATATGGATTGGGGTTTCTGGGGAATTTTCTGGGGCTGCTACATACTTGCATTTGCAATCGCCATGCTGATCGTAGCATATGCACTTGGCTGGAGAAGCATGTGCAAGGAACGGCTCTGTACAGCGCATACGACCGGAACCGTTGTGCGGTATTCCAATGTGAGGTACAACGGTGTCAGACTCCCTGTTGTACAGTACACCGCAGACGGACAGACATATCATACTGTAGGACCTCGGTTTAAGGCAGGCGTTGTTGTATATACCACAACTCCCTGGGCAGGAGGAGAGGCAGCGCAGACCTCAAATCTGACAACACGGGAAGATCTGCCGGATGTCCTGGTACGTAAGCAGCGCAGAAGCAGCTTCGGTAACAGCCGTGCAGAACTTTCGAAAACGTCGCTTCACGAGCTGTACCCGGTCGGATCTCAGGCGAATGTCTGCTACGACCCGGACAAACCCAAGCGTGCCTATGTAGAACGATACGTTGCACCGCCTGCAATATTCTCCTTCTGGATTCCGTTCATTGGCGGCATTCTGGCAGCTGTCGGCGGAATCATCTGTCTGGTAAGTGCATTCATCTGATGCGAAATCGTCTGTAAAAAGAGCGGACCCTTCCCGGTTCCGCTCTTTTCTGTCTGTATCTCTTATTTCAGCTGCGCGCCGTCCTGGAAGGCGTTGCCCACCTTTTCACCCAGCTTATAGTATGCATGATTCATGGGGTCATAGGCAATGGGAGAGAGTTTGTCCATATCAAGCTTGCCGTCCTCCGTGAAGATACGCACATCCGCACTGACATTCACGATCTCTCCGATCATACATTCCGACTCCTCATCGTAGCTTACCATGCTGCACTCAAGTGTGAGCGGCAGTTCCTCGATCATAGGAGCATCCACATGCTCGCTTTTCATGGTATGCCAGCCGGTTTTGCTGAGTTTATCGGGAACAGAATTGGCAGATACAATGCCCACATAATCCGCAGGGATCACATTGGCTGCATCTGCAACACTCACAGTAAACGCCTTACGGCTGAGGATGTTTTTCACAGTCTTATGACTTGCTGCCAGATAGATACAGACACGGTTCATATCCGCAATACAGCCCCATGCAGCGTTCATTGCATCCGCTGTGCCGTTTTCATCATAGGATGCAACGATCAGTACGGGCATGGGATACAGAACGGGCTTTGCGCCAAGATTTTTTCTCATCATCACGATTCCTCCTTTGGAAAACTATAAGAATAGTATACCATAGAATGATTCGTTTGTAAAGTGATCCTGTTTACCTTCCGATACGCACCAGGAAACACAAATATGACTGCGGTCACATTGAAATTCTCCGGATGATATGCTATAATAAAATGGGTGATATATATGTATGAAATGGAACGTTTTATTCAGGCAGCCCTGCTTCTGCTGGTTCTGACGCTGCTGTCTGTTTTTTCGGCTGTGCATTTCAGCCTTCTGCTCCTGCTATCAGGACTTCTTATGATTTTGTTTACGCTGCGCAGTCTGTCCGGTTCCGGATGCAAGCTGCTTTTCGGGACGCAGATTCTTCTTTCCGCTGGCTTCGCATTACTATCGGGGAATTTTCTCAGCTGTCTCATAGGATACGAATGCCGCTGGGGGAAATACAAATGGATGCAGCTTCTTCTGCCGCTGCTCTTTGGAATCCCTCAGACAGTGATTCAGAATACAGCCCTCCCTCAGCTTCTGTGGAGACTTCTGCTGCTGTTTGGTGCCGGCTGTCTTTTCCGTCTTGCAGAGCATCTCCTGCTCAGCTACCTTTCTGCACGAGATCAGATCGCAAAGGCTGTCAGTGTTACCGCGGTCAATGAGATGTACGAGAAAAAACTCAATCAGGAGCTTGTGCAGAAGCATTATCTTGCGGAAAAAAACGCCCGCCTGGAGGAGCGTGAAACGATCAGCCGGAACATCCATAATAGTGTGGGGCACTCTATTACAGCTGCAATCATGACACTCGATGCGGCAGATCTGCTGTTTGAAGCCTCCCCGGAAAAGGCAAGAGAAAAGATGAATCTTGCCAACGAACGCATCCGTACCAGTCTTGCTTCGATCCGTCATGCAGTACGTGTGCTGGATGAGCAAGCGCCGAATGTAGGCATGAAGGATCTGATCCGTCAGCTTCACGATGCGGCAGAACGCTTTATGATGGATACCACCATTCAGGTACGGACGGATTTTACAGACGCTGAAGAACAGCTTTCGATTCCCCATGAGCATGCAGAATTTCTGACCGGAGCCTTGCAGGAGCTGCTCACAAACGGCGTCCGTCACGGTCATGCAGACCGTTTTCTGGCGGGACTGCATGCAGACAGCAGACACATCCGCCTGCATGTAACGGATAATGGCAGGAGCGACTTCTCCGAAGAGAACCGGCATATGCGCATCCAGAACGGCTTCGGACTGAAAAAACTTATTTCCTATGCAAAACGCTGCGGCGGAACTGCCGTATTCACAAATGAAAACGGTTTTTGTGCCGATATCACATTACCCCTTCTGAAGGAGGAGAATCATGAGTAAACTGAGAATACTTCTGGTGGATGATGAACCGCTGCTGCTGGAAAGTCTGGACATCATTCTGACGCTGAACGGCATGGAAATTGCCGGTATGTCGCATGATGGTTTCGAAGCACTTTCGGTGCTGTCCGGGAAAGCCTGCGATCTTGCGCTGGTTGACCTCAACATGAAGGGCATGGGCGGTATTGAACTGATCGCCCGGATGAAAAAGGAATATCCGGATGTGAAAATTCTGGTACTGACCACCTTTTACGATGACAAAAACATTACCCAGGCAATTGCGAACGGTGCAGATGGCTATCTCCTCAAGGACAGCGGTAAAGACGCAATCCTCGGAGCAGTCTCCCAGATCATGGGCGGCAGAAATGTCATTGACAGCAAGGTGATGCAGCGTCTGGCAGCACTCATGGGCGGAAAAGCACAGACCTCTCCCCTGCTGGATGGCATGACCAGCCGGGAACAGGAGATCTGCGCACTGCTGGCAGACGGTCTGACAAACCGACAGATTGCTGAAACATTGTACATTTCTGAAGGTACAGTAAAGAATTACATCTCCTCCATTTATGACAAAACGGGCATTCACGACCGTGCAAAGCTGATCGTTGCCATCAAGGGATAGAATCGCATGACCAAAAACATGACCGCAGTCATAGGAGAAATATGACTGCGGTTACTTTTGTGCGATCCGGATTTATGATACAATAGAAGCATCAAAGAAAAGGAGGTAACCGCTATGCCGCAGAAATTATCTGCCTTACGGTATATCAGAAACAACAAACGCAGAACCGCTGTTCTGATCGTCAGTCTTTGCCTCTGCTTCGTACTGACCATGCTGACGCAGTTCCTGTTATCCACCACAGAAGAAAGCTTCCGTTCACTGCTGCTTGGAAACGGAAAGAAAATGCAGTTCATCGATCTTGCAGGAAGCTCCTACGGACTGGATGTGGATAATCTCAGCTACGAGGAACTGGTTCCACTCTATCAGGAAAAGCAGGATACATTGATCGACAATCTGAATACATATGAAGGCGTAAAGGCTGTTTATGATGCTCAGATCCTCTACGAATGTCTGAATCCAGTTATCGGTCAGTTCTACTTCGAGCTGCCGCTGGTAGAAAAGGAGGAAATCCCCATTTTTCTGGAGCATTTCGGTGCAGAGATAATTCAGGGAAGACTTCCGGAGCATCCGGGAGAAATCGTACTGGACACTGCCACCATGGCGAACAGGGGGTATGGCATCGGTTCTTATGCTGACGAACAGAACATGGGAGAGCTTTTCAAAATTGTCGGCATACTGGACTGCGATTATTATTTCGGCTGCGGTATTCCCAGTGACGAATACACCTGTGAAAGTATGATCACCGTGCTTTCCGATGGCATTGATGATATGACGGTACTCCTTGAAAACGAGGGTATTACCTATCGTGAGAAATACGACAGCATTGTAGATTATAAACGTACAACTGAAATCCTGGAAAAAGAAGTTACAGATGTCATTGCCGTCTCCACACAATTCATTTTTATAGGCATCATTATACTTTTGTCCATCGCACTTTTCATTGTCTACACAACCTATCTCCGTGACCGCCACAATGAGTGGTGTCTGTACTGCTCCATCGGCTATTCCCGGAAAACGATCTACCTTTCCATTCTCCGGGAACTGCTGTTTACCTTTGCAGCAGCAATCTTCATTGGCAGCATCATGGTTGCCGTTTCAGAAATCGTACTTTACTATATTATGATTCAGCCAAACGGACTGAAATGCAATTTCCTGCACACTGGGGCACTCTGGGAAATATTCTGTTCGTATGCACTGCTATGCGGTATTTTACAGATTCCTGTAAGATATGCACTTTACCGGATCCGTACCATTGATGCAATGGATGATGACTTGTACTAAGGAGGTATACAAAATGTTTGAGATCAAGAATATCACTATGATTTATGATATGGAAAAGGCAGAAAAGGTTTACGCCCTGAGCGGATTTGACCTGACACTGCCGGACAAGGGACTGGTGGGAATTATCGGACCCTCAGGCAGCGGCAAGTCTACCCTGATGTACTGCCTCTCTACCCTGAAAAAGCCTACAGACGGCAGTATTCTGTACAATGGCAAGGAACTGACAAGGCTTCGTGACAGTGAGCGTGAAAATCTCCGCAGAAATGAATTCGGATTTGTGTTCCAGCGGCATTTTCTTGTACCCTATATGTCCGCTGTAGACAATGTAACCGTAGCCGCTGCACAAAGCGGAAAGGCAGTCACAGAGCAGGCGCAGAAGCTGCTTTCCGGATTCGGGCTGGGCGAAAAGGAATGGAACAAACGTCCTGCAAAGCTTTCCGGCGGTCAGCGGCAGAGAACTGCCATCGCAAGAGCCATGATCAACAATCCGAAGGTTCTGTTCGCAGATGAGCCTACCGCAGCTCTCGATCATGAAAATGCTTTTGCTGTCATGGAGATTCTGAAGGATTATGCAAAGGAAAATCTGGTGCTTGTCATCACCCACGACCGTTCTATTCTCAAAGGGGCAGATCGCATCATTGAAATGTGGGACGGCGATCTCAGTGCTGTGAAGGAGTGTGACGCTGTATGAAGCCCTTTTCTCCCCTGTACTTTATCAAAGAAAACAAAGCAAGATGCATTCTGCTGATGTTCATGATCTTCCTCAGTTATGGCATATATCTGGGCGGACTCTATATCACCAATCCCATGGATAACTGGAAGGTTCCTCTTGCGTATTACGAGCAGATCGCCTGTGTCCATCCTGCCGCTTCTGATGATGAAGAATTTACAGAATACGAGGCTTTTAAACGAGAGCTCCAGCAGAACGAGCAGGTCACTGTGCTGGAACTGGGACTTCATAATACCCTTAACTGGAAAACTGTCATGGGCTTTACAAGCGGAAGCGTGACCTTTGCATTCCAGACACCGGAAGATTTCCGCACTTACTGCGATTACATGGACATTCAATGTGACTTTGATGCGGTCCGCAGCGGCAGTATTGTGATGAGTGAACGATATGCACGGAATCTTGGTCTTTCAGTTGGTGATACGATCGACAAGGACTACAAGGATACCATCTATGATTCCTATACACTCCATGCCCTGACGCAGGAAGAAGGATATATTCTCTATCAGATCGACAATGAACCGTATGATTCCCAAAACCTTATGATTCTTGGAAACGGCATCAGCGGTCAAGAACTGTATGATATCATCTACGATGTCCAGAGCCGTCACAACGTATCGGTTTATGATATGCTGGAACAGCAGATTCGCCCGCAGTTTGAAATATTCGAGGTGATCTATGGATTTGTAGTCATATTCCTGTCGATGATTCTCGCTATTACGATCCATGCTGCATTTGTAGGCATGTACCAGCGCAGAAGCTTTGAATTTGCGGTGTATCGTGCAATCGGCGTTGCAAGAAAAAGGATCATCGGGAAGATCATCGGCGAACTTCTTCTGATGGATGGAATCACCCTTCTCGTCGGCGGTGCAGTATTCTTCCTCGGACTCTACCTTTTCAACAATATGATGTTATATCCGGTGGGAAAATACCTGTGCTATTTTGATCCGCTGGCTCTTCTGGGACTGGTACTGTGCAATGCAATCGTACTGATTCCCCTGATCGTCACAAGAAGCAGGCAGCTGCTCCGTGCAGATATCTGCGAATATTAAAAAAGAGATTCTGTATAAAAAATGGCAGTATAAATTGTAGAGGGCGGTGCCAGAGGTACCCCGTTCATTACGTATCCGCATCGGCGGGACATCGAGATCGCCGTACCCTGCAGATTTCTGATTCAGCAGCATAATGGAAATTAAATGCGTATATCTAACGATCCATATAAACGTATAAATAATAATTTACCCCAACAATCCGGATAGAAACAAAAATGAAGAACTGCCGCTTCGCGGCAGTTCTTCGTTCAAAAGGAGTGTAATGAATCCAGTTACGGAAGCAGGATTCAAGAGAATTGGCTGTTATTCAAAATCCGGCTCCAGAACCGCATAGTTATCATCGGTGCGCTTGTAAACCACATTGGTTTCTCCGGTAGCCGCATTGGTGAACATAAAGAAGCTGTGACCCAGCAGGTTCATCTGAAGGATCGCTTCCTCTACATCCATCGGATACATCTTGAACTTCTTATGGCGGATCACCTCATAGCTGCTCTCAGCAACCTCATCCGCATAAGTCTCCTTGAAAGCGGAATCCTTCAGCTTCTTTTCCACACGTGTCTTATTCTTGCGGATCTGACGAATGATCTTATCAATGGAAGCGTCCAGTGCATCTCTCTTATCTTCAGCAGACTGCTCTGCACGATAAATCATGTTGTTGTAGAAAACGGTCAGTTCAAGGATAATCTGCGTCTTGTACTCTGACAGGGTGATTTTTGCGTCAGCCTCGTCGCCGAAGAACTTATCCAGCTTGGAAGAGATTCTTTCCTCAGCATAGTCGGTGAAATTCTGCGGAATTTGCATTTTTCTTGCTGTGATTGTAATTTTCATATCGTGTTCCTCCTTGTCAGAATCCGTTAAATTTAGCTGAATTGTAAATCCCGGATTCGTTTTCTGTTATCATTATAGCATATTGCTGAGTGGATTGCAAGCGTTTATGGAAAGTTTTATTCAAAATCTTCAAAAAACTTTTTGTGTATTGCTGAAAAGAGAAAATCAAATCACATTTATATAAAAATCGGGCAATCCACTTGCTATTTGCGTGAAAATATATTATAATAAGGAAAATAAGACAGCAGCTCCTGCAGGAGTTGTTTTTGACGGAAGGCAGGTTATGCGAAATGAATGAAGAGGTGTTTCAGGAGATCCTTCAGAATCTCAGGAGTTTTCCGCCTTTTTCGATTATTGCAAGTGCATTGGTTATCATTATGGTATTCATCTGTGTATTTGCCATGTTTTCAGCAGCAAAGCGGGAAAAGCGCATTGAGGAACTGCGCTGGGATAAAGTAAGTGCCTATATGGAACTGATCGACTGTGCAACAGGAGAGCGGATCCCGCTTGCAGCAGACGAGGTGATCATCGGACGCCACGGCGCAGCGGATGTGCGCTTTCCGGATATGAGCATTTCCCGCTATCATGCGGTATTGTGCGTATCAAATGGTGTGTGGCGTGTGATCGATCTGGATTCCAAATCCGGCACCTATGTAAACGGACGAAAGGTTCAGGAGCAGATGCTGGTGAAAGACCGGGATGAGATCCGTTTCGGAACAAAGGCAGTTGTACTGCATCAAAGGGGGTACCGATAAGAATGTTTCATAATAAACTGCGCTATGGAAATATCTCCATTCTGGTGCTTCTGACGCATCTGGTAATGCTTGCAGCAGTGCTATTCCGGGGAAATTACGAGGATATCAGGGATATCGTTCCGCTGACGATTGCGGTGTTCTCTCTGGATATCGTTTATATGATCGTCATTCGCTTTTTCTATAAGCAGATGACCTACACCACCGACTATCTGCTTTTGCTGATCCTCAATTGCAGCGTCATATTCCAGTCCTGTTTCGGAGGGATCGGGTTTGCTTCCAAGCATTATATTACCTGTGTAGCGGCGCTGGTGTGCTGTCAGATAATGTTTCTTCTGACGCGAAACCATCTGCGTGTTCTCGCTATGAAGCAGTATCTGTATCTTGTACTGGGGGCATTGATTCTGGCGATCCTTTTCCTGACAGGAAGCAGAAGCATGTGGATCAACATCGGTCCGATCAGCATTCAGCCTTCGGAGTTTATGAAGCCTGTATTTGTCCTGCTTTGTGCAACCTCCATTATGGAGCAGCATCCTAAAAAGAAGGTTCTCATGTTCCATGTCTCCCGTGAGATGATCGCTCTGACCATTGCATTCTTTGTGATCTTTGTGCTTCAGTGGTGGTGCAGGGACCTGGGAAGTCTTCCTACATTTGCAGCAGCATACGGCTGTGCGATCCTCTGCCGCATCTGTTATCCCAAGGCGAAATTTTCCAAGGGTACACTGCTTTTCCTGTGCGCACTGGGCGTCTGCGCCGTTGCTATGCTGGCAGCCGCTGCGCCGGGATATGTACAGGCACGTCTTTCTGTTGACATCTGGGAGGATACCTATGGCGACGGATGGCAGCAGTGTCAGGCACTTATGGCAATTGCAGAGGGTGCGCTCTTCGGCAAGGGTCCCGGCTATGGCAAGCTCATTCAGGTTCCGGCTGCGGATACGGATATTGTATTCTCGACCATCTGTGAGGAATGGGGCTTCTTTGTTGCCCTTCTGATCATCTTCTTTGTGGTGAGTCTTCTGATCCTTCCCATGATCAATAAGCCGAGAAGCTATTTCCATGCCACCATGGTTATGGGTGTGGCTGCGGTATTCATTGTTCAGATGGGACTGAATATCTTCGGTTCCTGCAACCTGATCCCCTTTACCGGTGTTACGATTCCCTTTATTTCACAGGGCGGCAGTTCCATGGTTGTCTGCGGAATGCTGACGGGTATGCTGAAGGCGGGACAGTCACCTGTATTCCGCCGGCCGGATGTACAGAGACAGCTGAACGCACAGCGAAGAAAGGAGGGGGCTGCATGAAAAGCATCAAACGAGGTGAACGTCTGACAAAGTTCCTGATTGCAGTGTTCCTGATCGGTATGTGTATTCTTGTGTTCAAGGTGGTTTCAGAAGCCTCCTTCTATATGGAGCATTCCGGAAATGTCTCCCTGGGTTGTGTATACGACCGGGACGGAAATGTTCTGTATGATCCAAACGCAACAGCAGAGACGTATGGTGCGGATTATTTTGTGGATGTCGGAAATCTCATCGGCGATGAAAGCGGTATGATGGATAATACGCTTGTTTCCGAGAATATGAATCTGCTGGAGAACTATGACCCGATTTTCGGCGTCATGGAAAACGGCAAGAGTGCAGTCTATACAACGCTTGACCATGATGCCAACCGTACGGTATACAATGCCTTCGGTTCCTATGACGGTACCGCAATTGCGTATAATTACGAAACGGGTGAGATCCTTGTATGCGTGAGCAAGCCCAATATCAACATTCTCAACTATGGGGATGTAGAAAGTCTTCCCTCGGGCAGTATGATCTGCAAGGCGTTTAATCCTGTTACACCCGGTTCTACCCAGAAGGTCTCCACATTGGCAGCAGCCATTGAGCAGATGGGCTTTGATGCGGTTGCAGAAAAGCGTTATTCCTGTGCAGGTGTGTATTATAACAATTATGGCAACCAGATCGACTGCCACAATCTGTATGGTCACGGTACACAGGATATATTCACCGCATTCCAGAACAGCTGTAATCCCTACTTTGCACAGCTGGTTCAGGAAATGAAACTAGATGATCTGATTGAAACCTATAAGGATATGGGATATTCTGTCAATGGTTCCAAGGCACCGAATCTGGAGGTAGACGATATCAAGGTTTTCCGCGGCTCCGCAGAACTTGAAGACGTGAATGAGTTTGATACCCAGTGGGGCTGTATGGGACAAAGCCGGACCGAGGTCAGTCCCTGTCAGTTGATGATGTGGCAGAGTGCCATTGCAAACCGCAGCAATTCTGTAACAAAGCCTTATCTCATTTCCTATACGCATAATATGTTCGGAGATGAACGCAACCATGCCAGAACAAAATATGAATCCGCAGGCTTTTCAGCGGATACAGCAGCCTATATCCGTGAGGTCATGCTGGCAAACGGCAAGAACCGGTACAATGGTGTGATCGGCTATCCCGTAGGGGTAAAGAGCGGAACTGCACAGGTGGAGAACGGTGCTTCGGAGGACAGTCTTCTGGTTGGATTTGTAGATGATACAGCGTTCCCCATTGCATTTTGTGTTGTGATCGAAGACAATGCCGCAGGTGCCATGTCAGCAGATTCCATTGTAGCAATTATGCTGCGCGCAATCCAGCAGTAATCATTTCAAGCCTTTCGTTCGGAGTAAAGCCGGACGGAAGGCTTTTTTGTGCAACCCCAACGAAAAGAAACTTTGTTTTTTGTCAGAATGACGCATTGACATCCTTCTATGTGATGTGTATAATAATACATAGAAGAACTTAAATCTGAGGTGATCACATGGAATCGGATATCAAAAAGACAGCAGCCCTTTTTAAGGCGCTGGGAGATGAAAATCGTATCCGGATCCTGCATTTGCTGTCAGGCGGAGAGAAGTGCGCCTGCAAGCTTCTGGAGGCGCTGAGTGTAACGCAGCCGACCCTTTCCCATCATATGAAGATCCTCTGTGACAGCGGTATTGTGAAGGGACGCAAGGAAGGAAAGTGGATGCACTATTCCATTTCCCAGGAAGGGGTGGATTCTGCCAGACGATATCTGGATGCGATGACAGCAGTCAATGCTGCAAAGGAAGAAAAGCCGTGCTGCGAATGATGGTTTTGCACACGGCAAATTTCTTGCAACAAAACATAGACGCATTTCTATTTTTAAATCTATCGATACAAAGAGGAGCATATATATGGAGGCATTGAAAGCATGCATGGAGTTTATCCAGAATGAAATTCTGGGAATGGCGTGGCTCAGCCGTCTGATTGAAGCGGGACTGAACCGGATAGGACTTGATACAACCGGAAGAATCGGGGGGAGTGTACATTTTTTCATTTATGATATGATAAAGATCATGCTGCTTCTGGGGGTTCTGATTTTACTCATTTCCTATATACAGAGTTATTTTCCGCCGGAACGTGCAAAGAAAATTCTGGGTGGCTTTCATGGCATTGGTGCAAATTGCATTGCAGCATTGCTGGGGACAGTTACCCCCTTCTGTTCCTGCTCATCCATACCGCTTTTTATGGGATTTATAAGGGCTGGTCTGCCGCTGGGGGTAACATGCTCGTTTTTGATTTCCTCACCGATGGTCGATCTGGGGTCCCTTGTACTTCTGATGAGCATCTTTGGATGGCGGGTCGCTGTAGTCTATGTGGTTCTGGGACTTGTGATCGCTGTAGCAGGCGGTGTGTTCATTGAGAAGCTGCATCTGGATCATGAGATCGAAAATTTTATCATCAGCAGCAGTGAATCGGAATCGCATCCGGCGTCATTACGGTTCAAGGAGCGGATCCGTTACGCCTGGAGCGAGGTCTGCCAGACAGCATGGTATGTTTTCCCCTACGTGGCAGTTGGTGTAGTGATCGGTGCTGTGATCCATAACTGGATTCCGGAGGAATTCATTGTAAATCTTCTGGGTGAGGAAAATCCGTTTGGTGTTATCCTTGCCGCTGTCGTCGGAATTCCAATGTATGCGGATATTTTCGGCACCATTCCCATTGCCGGGGCGCTGCTTGAGAAGGGGGCGCTGCTGGGTGTTGTCCTTTCCTTTATGATGGGAGTCACCACACTTTCTCTGCCCTCAATGATCCTGCTGAGAAAGGCAATGAAACCGAAGCTGCTGGTGATTTTTGTCGCAATCTGTACGGCGGGAATCATCTTTACCGGATACTTTTTCAATGGGGTTCAGAGTATGCTTCTATAGGATTGACAGCTGATACAATGAATGGTACAATAAAGTAAAAAAAGGAGCAAGTATATGAATGGAAATAAACCGAAGGTGGCATTTATCTGTGTACATAATTCCTGCCGGAGCCAGATTGCAGAGGCACTGGGAAAGCTGTATGCTTCTGATGTCTTTGAGAGTTATTCCGCAGGCACAGAGCGAAGACCCTGTATCAATCAGGATGCAGTCCGTCTGATGAAGCAGCAGTATGATCTTGACATGGAAGCAGCACAATACAGCAAGCTTCTGGAGGAAATTCCCCATCCGGATATTGCTGTTTTTATGGGATGCAATGTGAGCTGTCCCATGCTGCACTGTGCGGAAATGGAAAACTGGGGGCTGGAGGATCCGACCGGTCAGCCCGATGCTGTTTTTGAGGAGATCATCCGCAGAATTGAAGAAAAAATCATTGGACTGCGGGAACGGCTGCTTCATAAAAATACCGGAAAGATTGTATAAAACAGTTGACTTGCTAACGCGTATCTGTTATAATATATATGTATATTTTTACAAAAACAGATTTCGTGTAAAGGAGTTGACAGGCGGATGATACAGTACTGTACGGAATCCGGTGCATATACGACGGCTTTATCTGCCTGTGGTATGTGTCTGTATACGGGATAAAATTGCCATACAAAAAATGCCTTTGATATGTTATCATCGGCTTTTTCTGCATGGTTTTTTGTTTTTGTCTGTATGGGGGGGATCGGTTCGCAGAAATACAGTAAAAAACGGCATCTGCTGAAGTTTTGAGGGAAAGCTTCCGGCAGGTTATGTTTGAAGGAAAGGGGCTCGATAGGGGACAAAACCGAGAAATAAAATTGTATGCGGAAAGCATGCAGAATGAACTGGCTGAGGGGGCTCAGTCAAAGGAAAAAGAAAGGGAATTTTATGAAAGAATTTTTGAAAATGAAAAAACTGCCGCATTCCGGTGTCATTGGAATGTGCGCAGCAATTGTGCTGATCATTTTTGGATTACTGGACCTGCTGTATGTAGTTGATTTCGGAGCATTTCACGGTGCAGCTGCACTGGCTGCCGCTGCTGTACTTTTTGCAGCAATTGCAACGATCGTCCTCCATCGATGGGAAAGCCGCACACTGCGTTTCTTCCGGAAGATCCTGGCGGTGGCTGCTGTACTGGAACTGACGCTTTTCCAGTTCCCTTCCTATGACATGCTGCTGGGTGAATATGCCCAGAAAACGATTCTTCCTTCGGAAGCGATCCTGACCGGTGACGGTATATCTTACGACAGTGTTTCCAATACCGCAACGATCATCGGAAAAAATGAGGTCGTTTTCGATTTTCAGGAGTTGGGTACAACAGTCGGTTCTGTTAAGGTGAATCTGGAGTTTGATGACTATACAGAGCGCATCGCACTGAAAATGGACATGTGTGACGAGACGACCATGGACATGCGTGTGAACATTGCCACTAATGTTATTGTTGCGGATAATCCGCATTCTGAAATTACACCTTGTCAGTTTTCCGGCGAGGTTTCTCAGCTGAAGCTGAAATTCACCGGCTATAATGACATGGATAAGGTCATCATCAGAAGCTTTGTGCTGAATGAGCCGGTTCCGTTCCAGATCTCCTGGTTCCGCTTTGCTTTTCTGTCGCTTCTGGGTACATTGTGCTATGGCATTGCATGCTCCGGCTTCCTGAAGAAGCCTTACCGTAAGGCAAAGGGCTTCTGCCGGACCAGTGTGTTGGCAGTAGCAGTCTGCGGCGTTGTGATTGCAACGACCATCATTATGACAGAGCTGCCGGAGGCTGGTCTTGCCTCCCGGTTCCAGGCAGAGTATGGCGACCAGATCACACAGGAGATCGTAGATGCCTTTGAAAACGGTCAGGTAAACCTGCTGATGGAGCCTACCGAGGAACTGCTGGCAATGGAGAATCCTTATAACTGGAGCGCCCGTACCAATGCTGGCGTGTATTACCAGTGGGACCATGTATTCTACGAAGGCAAGTATTATTCTTACTATGGTATCGCACCGGTCCTGACGGTGTTCCTGCCCTTCCATAAGCTGACGGGATTCTATTTCCAGGCAGATATGGCAGTCTGGATCTTTTCCTGTATCGGTCTTGTTTTCCTGGCACTGACCTATCTTGCCGCAGTAAAACGCTGGTTCTATCATGTGCCCTCAGGCTGTGTGCTTGCAGGTATTATTGTAATACTGAGCGCATGCGGAATCTGGTATAGTGTAGGCAGACCCTTGTTCTATGAGATATCCATATCCTCGGGCTTTATGTTCCTGACGATGGGTGCATATTGTCTGATTTCGTCCAATCTTTTATCCAAGGGAAGGATCTCCCTTGCACGGACAGCCTTGTCCTCCTTGTTTATCGGACTGGCAGTTCTTTCACGTCCGACGCTTGCGCTGTATGCGATCTGCGCATTCCTGTTCTATGTATGCAGCATCGTGAGATCCGGCAGAGTCTGGAACAAGAAAACATCCAGCTGGGGAACATCTCACGCACGTCAGGTTCTCTTTATCCTCTGTGCGATGCTTCCCATAGGCGCCCTTGCTGTACTCCAGATGTGGTACAATTACGCACGTTTCGGTTCCATTTTTGATTTCGGCATTCAGTATTCTCTGACCATCAACGACTTTACTCATGCACAGTTCCACCTGATCTTTGTTTTCATCAGTCTGTTCAATTATCTCTTTGCAGCACCGTGGCTGACATCGGATTATCCGTACATCAGCGTACCGCTGTCACGCTTCAATGTCAATGGCTACTTTTTCTCCGATGCCGGAAACACCTCAGGTATCTTCTTCCTTGCACTGCCTGTATTCGGCTATTTGCTGGGCGGAAAGGCACTGAGAAGACTTCCGAACCGTCGGGAACGCATCCGCTATGGTGCAATGGTAGGTCTGCCCTGTATTCTCATGCCCTTGATCATTATCTGTTCCGTATGGGAGAGCGGCTATGCAGTCCGTTACACAGCAGACATTTCCTGGGAGATGATTCTGGGCGCACTGGCAATTCTGTTCTTCCTGTATACGAAGAGCAAAAATGAAACGAAAAAGAATCTGATGCGCGGTTTTATGAGCGTATCTGCAGCGGCAGCGATCATACTCAATGCAGTGCATGTATTCTACTTCACCTTCCCAGTGAACGATTATCCGCAGCTTTGCCGGTATCTGGAAGATATCATTGCGTTCTGGAAGTGAGGTGCTGAATCATGAAAACCTTATATCTTGTGATTCCGTGTTATAATGAGGAAGAGGTGCTTCCTGAGACAGCAAGACAGCTTCTGGCGAAGATGGAGCATCTCATGGCACAGGAAAAAATTACAGAGCGCAGCCGCATTGTATTTGTCAATGACGGTTCAAAGGACAGAACCTGGGAGCTGATCACGCAGCTGCATCGGGATAATCCGATTTACCAGGGTGTGAATCTTTCCCGGAACAGAGGGCATCAGAATGCGCTGCTTGCTGGTCTTATGACAGTCAAGGCGCATTGCGACATGACGATTTCCCTGGATGCTGATTTGCAGGATGATATTGATGCCATCGATGAGATGGTAGAGAAATACTACGAGGGCTGTGACGTTGTATACGGCGTGCGCAGCGCAAGAGATACCGATACAGCCTTCAAAAAGAAAACGGCTGAGGGCTACTATAAGGTAATGAAGCTTCTGGGGGCGGATGTGGTATTCAACCATGCAGATTACCGTCTTATGAGCCGCAGGGCATTAGACGGGCTGGAATCCTTCCGTGAGGTGAACCTGTTTCTGCGCGGCGTGGTTCCTATGATCGGCTATAAAAGCGATGTGGTTTATTACGCCCGGAAGGAACATTTTGCCGGAGAGTCCAAATATCCTCTCAAGAAGATGCTTTCCTTCGCATGGCAGGGCATCACCTCCCTGTCGGTGAAGCCCATCCGGATGATCATGCTTCTGGGCAGTCTGATTTTCCTGGTGAGCATCATTATGCTGATCTATTCTGTCATTCGTTATATTATGGGTGCAACAGAGGTGGGCTGGACGTCCACAGTGGTATCCATCTGGGCGATCGGCGGCTTGCAGCTGCTGGCGATTGGTATAATCGGGGAATATATCGGTAAGATTTATCTGGAAGCCAAGGAAAGACCCAAGTTTATTGTAGAGCAGTATCTGAGCGATGAAAATTAAGCGGGCGACCATTGAACTCCCCTACGAAGCGTCCTGATTACGTGAAAATGTAGAGGCTGCACCAAACCGCCTGCCATGGACGCAATAACGTTCATAGAATACAATCACATATAAACCATAATGTACCCCAATAATTAGAATGGCACTTAAAAAGGAATGCTGTACAGCGTAAGTACAGCATTCCTTTTTTCATTCTTCCTTATTTCGTCTTAAAATCCACCGGATTCCCTCCGCAACACCATCCATCTCATTGCTTTTTACCAGATGGGTGCAAACCTCTTTGCATCGCTCCGAGGCATTCTCAACCGCAATGCCGCAGCCTGCATACTGGAGCATATCCACATCGTTGTCTCCATTTCCGAAGGCAGCGATCTCCTCCGGTGCAATTTTACAGATTTCCGACAAAAAGGCAAGCCCCTTTGCCTTACTCGTATCCCCATGCATCAGTTCAATCAGATCTCCGCCGGAGGTGGTCACATATACATCGGGGAGCATACGGCAAAGCCGCTCCATTACCTGCACCTTTTCCTTCCATTCCGGACAAATAAAGGCAATACTATCCAGGCGGTTTTCATTTTCCCGGATGAACCCGTTTATATCTGCAACTGGTGTGCGTGTAGACTGCACATAACCGACGAACTGCGCCGAGCGGCCATATTTTACCGGATCAGAAACATAATCCTTTGCACCATATGCCCGTCCTTCTGCGAAAAATTCTACGGTATACCCCCACGATTCAGCAGCCAGAACAGCTTTGGAGACCGCAGCTGCCGGCAACGGCTTTGACCAGATACGTGTTCTGCGCTTCATGTCATACACACCGGCTCCATTGGAAACAACTGCATAGGAAACACCTGCCATCTCCGTAACACACGCCGGCAGCCCCTCAAAGGGACGTCCGCTGGCGATTACAACAACGATCCCCTCCGCAATCGCCCGCATAAGCGTCTCCTTTACCGCAGGGGATAGTGTGCCGTCGTTACGCAGTGCTGTTCCATCCAAATCCAGGGCGATCATTTTGATCGTATCCATATAAGCAGCACTCCTTTCTGTTCTATTGTAGCATACAGCCGCATAAACTGTCAACCGCAGCAGAATTTCTTTTCTCTGTTGCATTTTACGGAATTCTGTGGTATGATAAAAACAGTCTCAATTCTTGCAAATGAGGAGTGCTTATGAAAAACTACACCAATATAGATACCATCAACACGCAATACCGCTCTGACCCGCAGGACGCTGTGCGTACAGCGGATGCCATCTTTCAACAGCAGCTGGCAGAAACTGCGGAGAAGATCCATGCCGGTGTGCGGCAGTGCCCGATCATTCTGATCGCAGGTCCGTCCGGCTCCGGAAAGACGACAACTGCAAAAAAGCTCGAGGAGATCTTTGACAGCTCAGGTCTGGAGACACACACCATTCCCCTGGACAATTACTTCCGCTCCATTCCAAAAGAGGACTATATTCATATCAAAAGCGGAAAGCTGGACCTGGAATCTCCGGAACGTCTGAACACCGAACTGCTGAGCGAACATCTCCGGAAACTTATCGCCTGTGAGCCTGTCACACTTCCCTATTATGATTTCGCGACGACAACAAGCCGATGCTCCGGCATTACGCTTCAGAGAAAGCCGGAAGAACCTATTATTCTGGAGGGCATTCATGCACTGAATCCGGATGTGATTCAGATTCCGGAAAATCAACGGTTCGCCATTTATGTGAGTGTACAGACCCATATTTCCTGCGGGGATACGACCATGCATCCTTTGTATCTGCGTCTTATGCGGCGTATGATGCGTGACAAGAAATACCGTGGACGCACGCCCCTGGAAACCCTGGAAATGCTTAGTGAGGTAGAACGCGGAAAGCTGCGTTTTATCAAGCCGTTCCGCCGCTATGCGACGCATGAGATCGATACATTTTTCTCCTATGAACCGGGCGTTTACCGCAATGTACTGCTTCCGGAACTGGAACAGGCACCGCCCTGCGAGGAGATCACGCTTCTCTGCAAATTGCTCCGTGCAGCAGAGCCTGTGGAGGAAAGCAGAATTTCACAAACAGCACTCATCCGGGAATTCCTTGGCGGAAGCATCTATCATGAAAAATAAAAAGGTTCTATTTCAAAAAGAACCTGAGATTGTCGAAAAACCCGAATGTTGAAACAAAATAGTGGTCGACCAATGGTCGCCCCTACACGAACAATACGTAGAATAACCATTTGTAGGGAACGGCACCAAGGGCATCACGCTAATAGGATGTGTTTTTCGACAGACTGAGGTTCTATTTCAAAAAGAACCTCAGTTTTCGCCAAAGCCCTTGCATTGTGCTGTAGCTTTGTGATATGATAAGAAGGATTTGAGACAACAGAGAAAGGATGAGTCTATGAGTGATATACTTCTGGAGGAAAACTGCCCTCCGAAAGCGATTCTTGTCAGTGTGGATACCGGTGAATTTGATGCAGAACTGTCCGTGCAGGAACTGTCGGAGCTTGCAAAAACTGCCGGTGCAGAGCCTGTACTGACCAGCATCCAGAAGCGTCCATCCTGTGATTCTGCAACCTGTGTAGGAAAAGGACGGCTCCTGGAGATAAAAGAAGCAATTGAGACGCACGAGATCTCCCTTGCAATATTCGATCTTGAACTGACTGCCAACCAGACAAAAAACATTGAAGACATACTGGACATACAGGTCATTGACCGGACTACTCTGATCCTGGATATTTTCGCGCAGCGCGCCCGTACCAAGGAAGGCCGCATTCAGGTGGAACTGGCACAGAATCAGTATCGCCTGGCACACCTTGCCGGAAAAGGTGTTATGCTGTCCCGTCTGGGCGGCGGCATCGGTACAAGAGGTCCCGGCGAATCCAAGCTGGAAACGGATAAGCGTCACATCCGCAGAAGAATCGACACACTGAAAGCGGAGCTTGTCAAAACGGAAAAACGCCGCACCCAGCACCGTCAGAGACGCAAAAAGGATGGCATTCTTGCAGTTGCAATTGTGGGCTACACCAATGCCGGAAAGTCCACCCTGCTTAACGCATTGACGCAAGCAGGTGTTCTGGCAGAGGACAAGCTTTTTGCGACCCTCGACCCCACCTCCCGTATGCTGACACTGCCGGATGGGCGAAGCATTATGCTTATTGATACCGTCGGTCTCATCCGCCGTTTGCCGCATCAGCTGGTGGAAGCATTCAAAAGCACATTGGAAGAAGCCGCCAATGCAGATCTGATACTGAATCTCATTGACATCAGTACCGAAGACGGTCAGCAGCAGGCTGCGGTTACAAATGAGGTATTGCATGAATTAGGCTGCGATGAGATTCCGCAGATTTATGTATTCAACAAGGCAGATCTGCTGCCGGAAGATGTAGAGATCACAACTGATGACCGCACAGTTCTCATCTCTGCACGGAATCAGGAAGGATTTGATGCACTGCTGCACTATATTGCACGAAATCTTCCCAAAACGGCAGTGAGAAGACAGCTGCTGATCCCCTATGATCAGACGGCGCTGATTCATGTCATTCGCTCGGAAGGAAAAATTTTCTCTGAAGCATTTCTCCCTGAAGGTACGCTGATCGATGCACTTGTGGACTATAAAATGACTGCTCAGGTGGAGCGGTTTGCATACAGCGAAACCGAATAAAATTGTCTACGTCCTGTCGTTTCGCCCTTCTTCGCTTGACAGATGTTCCGAAATATGGTAAACTATTGTCATGCGGGTGTGGCGGAACTGGCAGACGCACGAGATTTAGGTTCTCGCGCCGCAAGGTGTGCAGGTTCGATTCCTGTCACCCGCACCAGCAAAATTCCTCGAATTATCGTGGCTGAATTAGGGAACACTTAATTCGGGATAGTGGATAGCAGAAATGCTATCCACTTTTCGTTTGTGCGGATTACTTCACAGCTCCGATGTGCGTGAAGTAGATGTCAATATCCTGATGCTCCTTACCAAAGCTGTCGATAGTTCTTTCATGGACTTCGATGCGTGATACTATCCTCAAGGCAAAGATAGAGTGCAGTGACGATGTTCGTCCGATGTTTCAGCACGTCTTCACCCTTTGCAGTTGCATTGGCTGTGCAGATCTGAGAATATATTGATCGCTCGATTTTCAGGTCATGGCGTATATCTCAAGCGGCTGGTACAGCTCACCACCCCACCATCAGAAATAACGTACTTGGTGTATCGGTATTCAATTTTCAAGATGCCAAATAAAAAGGCTCGTACATACTACAGCAATCCTGACAGAGCATACACTCCGTTTGGCGATTTGCTATAATATGTACGAGCCTTGTGACTCAATATAAACAATATGTGTTATGAAATATGTGGGAATTCACCTTCCATAATTATCATATTTGTCGATTTTTGTCAAGTCCGCAGCTACAGAATCATGCCCCTCCATTTATAGGGAACTGGGAGAGGTGTTTTGACCACTCTTTTTCATAAAGTTTGGGTGAGCGTACAATAAGGCTATCTATGTTTATTCTCACTCCTGTAACATACGCATAAAAAAATACATCGGGCAGGGTGAACTGCTCGGTGTAGGGGCGCAATTTGAAGTTGCATTTTTGTATTCTAGCAGTATAAAAAAGGTGCATAACGATTTGACTCATTACGCACCTTCTTCCAAAAATAAACGCATAGATCATTATGCATAAATCCCTACACAATACTTCTCTGCCTGAACATTCCACATTCTTGCATAGGTGCCGTTACCGGCAATCAGTTCTTTATGTGTACCGCTTTCAGCAATTCTGCCATTCTCCAGCAAAACAATACGATCGGCATCCTTTGTGGTAGAGAGGCGATGTGATATCAGGATCACTGCCTGTTGTTCGGCATTCTCCATCATGCTTTTATTCAGACGATACTCCGCAATAGGATCCAGTGCCGATGACGGCTCATCCAGAATGGCAATGGGCATATCCCGCATGAACATTCTTGCAATGGCTGCTTTCTGTGCTTCACCGCCGGACAGCATCGTACCGCTGTCGGAAAATTCCCGTGTCAGCTCCGTATCAAGACCTTCGGGAAGTTTTGCAAGCTTACTTCCAAAA